>JAJYHG010000246.1 GCA_021784895.1 Actinomycetes bacterium | reverse complement strand
CTCCCTGCTTGAGTGCTACGTACATCTCGACGACCTTGCCTCGGACGGGGTCCACGACCGGCACGGCGGCGGCCTCGGCCACCTCGTCGACCTGAATCGCGGCGGACTCGAGTTCCTTGGTGCCGAGCCGGTGGCCGGCGACGTTGATGACGTCGTCGATACGGCCGAGGATGCGGAAGTATCCATCGGCCGCCTCCACCGCGCCGTCGCCGCAGAGGAACGGCCAATCCTGCCAGCGCGTGCTGCTCGGATCCCGGTTGTAACGGGCGTAGTAGGTGTCGATAAAGCGCTGGTCTTGGCCCCAGATGGTCAGCATCCGACCAGGCCACGGGTTGCGGATACAGATGTTGCCGGCCTTTCCTGACCCTCTGGGGATGGCCTCACCATTCTCGTCGAGGATGACCGCATAGATGCCGATGGCGGCCGGTCCGCAGCTGCCGGGCTTCATCGGCTGCAGCCCCGGAAGGGTCGCGCCCATGAAGCCGCCGGTCTCGGTCATCCACCAGGTGTCGGTGATCGCCGCCTCGCCCTTACCGACCCTGTCGTAATACCAGCGCCACACCTCGGGCTCGATCGGCTCACCGACCGTCGTCATCAACTTGAAGTGGTAGCCGTGCTTTGCGGGTTCCTCCGGCCCGAGCTTACGCAGCATCCGGATCGTGGTCGGCGCAGTGTGGAAGATGTTCACGCCGAGGTCTTCAGCGATCCTCCAGGGTCGGCCTGCATCTGGAAAGGCCGGTGCACCCTCATACATGACGCTTGTGGTTCCCAGCGCGAGCGGTCCATAGACGATGGGTGCGGCTCTCTCTGAGGGACGTTATGCCTGGCGTGGGATGATGCTGTTGGCGTAGCGTAGGTCGTGGTTGCGGTGTCGTTCGTGGGCGAGGTGGTATTGCCAGTACTCCTCAAAGTCTCCGTTGGTGATCAGCGCGCGGAGCTTCAGGATCGCTTCGGCACCGGCGAGTCCCCAGCGGGCGCCGGTGATGTCCATCCGGTCCTTGATCAGATGGCGGCAGGCGCCCTCGATCACGCCTGTGGCGATCGGCCAGCCTGACTGTAGGGCGGTGGGGTAGTCGAGATAGGGTTTCTTGTTGAGCAGGTAGTTGGCGGTGCGGTCGGCGTTGGCGCGCTTCTCCGCCGGCAGTCCGAGCTTGGTCGCTTTGCGACGGATCGAGGCCGCGACGATCCCGGCTTTGCCCTCGAGCACGGCGAGCGTCTTGTCGTGCACCCACCGTTCCGCGGCCGGGTCGCCTTCCTTGAAGAAGCACCACGCTGAGTCCCACAGATACTCCATGACATGAACGAGGTCAACGATGATCGTGACCTTGACCTTGCGGCGGCGGGCTTCTGTTCGGATCCGGTCGATCTGATGGTTGTTGCCGTCAACCAGCGCCACCCAGACGCGCTCGTGGCCGCCGTCGCGGCGCTCGGCCTCATCGAAGATGTCTGAGACGACCGTGGCAGCATCCTCGACAACGCTCGCGGTCAACCACTTGCGTTTCGCTCGCGGCGGCTTCTGGGTCTTGTCCTTGGTCGGGGCGAGCACGTCGGCCGGCGTGCGCGGCGCTGGCCCTATCTCATAGACAGCGCCGACCTCAGCGATCCGCTTGCGGTTGGCCTTTTCCCCTCTGGACAGGCGGGTTTTCAGCTTTGGTGAGGCGCGCGCCGCCGCCTTGGCGGTCGCTTCCCGGAGCGCCTCTGCGCGCATCACGATCCCCTTGCCGTCGCAGGAGAGCACCAGCACGTCGCGCTCATCACTGCCCCGCTCTTGGCTGTCGCTGACCGATTCGGTGTAGAAGCCGTCGAAGTCGATCGCCGCGCGTACCGCCAGCTCCTCAACCTGGCGCTTGCCCAGATCAAGCCCTGTGCGCTCCCGCACCTGCCCGGTGGCGTGCTCAAAGGACCCCGCCGCCGCCGCCCGCGCAGCGACGCGCCTGACCCCGTGGGAGGCGTGCTCGGCCGGCAGGTTCAACACCCCGTCGGCGACATACAGGTTCTCCTGCCCGCGCGCGCGGTAGGCCAGCCGGTCGACCGTCACCTCCCCGAACACGCTTGAGAGCCGGCGGCGATGATCGGGCTCGACCGCCGGGCGCGGCACCTCGTGCGCGTCAGCGACCGCGTCCAGGCGCGGCTCGCGCACCGCCCGCAGATCCAGGCGATCCTGCAACAGCTGGCGCAAAAGCTCTCGCCCGTCGCGCTCGATCAGCACCTCGAGCTCCCCGTGCTCGAGCTCGTCCGCGTGCGCACCGGTGAGCTGACCGATGATCCGCTCAAGCTGCCCACGCGAGCGATCAAACCCATCACCCTCACCCACACCGGCTGGAGGATCCGTTGCGCGCACATCGCCTCCACCACCTGCAGGCAGGACTTCATCAGCAGGCGCGTAAAGTTCGCGGTAGCGGGTGCCGGAGCCGGTGATCACGATGCCACCTCCAGGTGGTCGACGTTGATGTAAGCAACACCGACTTCGGCGCCCCGCGCCGCTTTTCCTGCCGCCTTTCACCCCCGCGCAGGCAAAACCACCCGCGAAGCCACCGACCGCGACCTCACCTCACGCCAGAACCACCGAGAACGCTAGGTTCAGACGGCCCTCAAACCGAGCCGCACCCATAGACGATGTAGGAGTGACCGGTGATCCAACCGATGTCGGCAAAGCACCAGTAGGTGTCGTCAGGATGGATGTCCAGGTAGTACTTGGAAGTGCCGGCGACGTAGGACAGATACCCACCGATCGCGTGCTGTGCGCCCTTGGGATGGCCGGTGGTGCCGCTCGTGTACATGATGAACAGTGTGTCCTCGGCGCGCATCGGCACGGGAACAACTTCGTCGGCCGCGTAGCGCGCAAGCAGGTCGTCGATGAAGAAGTCGCGACCCTCGACCATCTGGCTGACGGAGTGGTACTCCCCGGCATAGCGGCGCCAGACCAGCACCTTGTCGACCGTGATGCCAGCCTTGGCCGCTTCGGCGACGGCCTCGTCGGCCTTGATCTTGTGATCGATCAACTCGCCATTGCGGCGGTAGGCGTCGATCGTGACCAGGACCGTGCTCGTCGCATCAGCCATCCGCTGTCCGCAGGCGGCTCCGCTGAAGCCACCAAAGACCTCAGAGTGGATCGCACCAAGCCGGGCGCAGGCAAGCATGGCCACGGGGAGCTCGGGAACCATCGGCATGTGCAGCGTTACACGGTCCCCGACGCCAACGCCCGCGAAGTTTCGCAGCAGTGAGGCGAAGGCGTTGACCTGCCGGTGAAGATCGGAGTACGTGATTACCTGCAGTTCTTCATCCTCTGGCTCGGGAACCCAGATCAGGGCGTTGCTGGCCCCGCGGCTCTCGAGGTGGCGGTCGACACAGTTAGCGCACGCGTTGATCCGGCCGCCAACCCACCACCTAAAGAACGGCGGGTTACTGTCATCGAGCGCTTGATCCCACCGCCGCTCCCAGGTCAAGAGCTCGGCGTATTCCTCGAAGCACTCAGGGAAGTGAGCCTCGGCGAAGCGCTCTAGCAGCATGGGGTCACCGGCGTTAGCTCGTCGCAAAAACCCCGCTGGCGGCGGGACGGTCAGCTCCTCTCGCCAGTGGACAGCGATTTCTGTCTCCGAGTAGTGGTCCTGATGGTCGGTGTGTGCCGGGTCAGGCATTGTCTGGTCTCCTTTTTCTCTCGCATGGGGCCGCCGCCTCGGCGTCACTTCGGCGGCAGCCCCATTAACCGCTTAGGGTTCGTCAGTGGGTGTTGGCTCCAGTCAGCCTCCGATCTTGCCCACGGGCAGGACCTGGCGCCTGAAGGTAAAGTTGATGATGTCCGCGGCGGCGTGGTACCAGGCGAGCACGGCAAACGCAAGTGTTATCCAGCCACCCGCCTTCTGCCAGAAGACGACACCCGATCCCGCGTTGATCGAAAGGCAGACCAAGCCGATGAAGATCAAGGCGAACACGAGCACCAGCACCCTGTCAGTGCGCAGCGACGCCAGTAGGAAGAAGAACGTCACTATCGCGAACATCGCAAGGAAGGCGGAGACGCCGGTCGCCAGCGAGGCCGGTGCCGCGAGCTTCGCAAACCAGACCTCGATCGCGGCGAAGATCACCCAGAAAGGCCCGTACGTGCCGAACACGACCGCGCCGAACATGTTGCCACGCTGAACCTCCAGAATGCCAACGATGATCTGGATCAGACCCCCGTAGAAGAACGCGAACGGGAAGACGATCGGCAGGCTTCCGCTACCCAGAAGGTGGGTGTTGTACAGCCCGAGAATGAAGGAGGTCGTCGCAAATGCGGTGACGGCCCACGGGCCGGGGTCTGCCAGAAGGTTGTGGCCGGTGTTCACGGGCGCCG
>JAJYHG010000031.1 GCA_021784895.1 Actinomycetes bacterium | reverse complement strand
CGATCGCCAGGCGCACACCCCGGTCCACAAGCTCCTTCGGATATTTCGTAGTAGGCATGAGCAGTGACTTCCTCTCTGAGGGCCAAAACCCTCGCATCGAAGTCTCCGTCAAACCCGGCCTGGCTCAAGATCCCAGCCGCTGACCTGAGCCCGCCTGCGCCCCTGAGAACCACCACCCAGCCGGATGTGGCTGACTACCCGAACTCCCCCACCAAGTGCAACACGTGGAGGGCGGGTAGTCAGCCACACCCGGCTGCCCGACCCACCGAGAACACTGGGCGCAGGCGGGCTCAGGTACATACCGCAGAAAGACACACTGCGAAACACTTCACTCTGTAGCTCCGGAAGGTCGAGGGGGCCGCGACTCGGCCCCCTCGGTCGCGTTGCGCGGCGGTGGTTCGACCCAGTTGCCATAGCGACCGCGGAAGCGCTCAAGTGCGTCAGCGATGTCGTGCAGCGCCAGTGAGACGTCCTCGAGTGCCAAACGGATCGCACCTGCGGCGCCGTCGCTCATAGCGACGCCGAGCCGATCCACGCGACGATCGAACTCCGCCCACAGCTTCGCTGGCCCTGGACGGTTACCACCCGGCCGAAGCTCGTAGGAGAGCACCAGAGCCTCGACGGCAGGCTCACGCTCCCACAGCATCGCTTCATCTGGGTCGAATAGCCCCAGGGCCGCTGCCTTCCGAGCTGCCGCCTCGGCGATGTGCTGGAGCCTCCCCGCGAACCAAGCGTCCGGCGGGGCCATCCGGCTCGCCTCCAGCGCTGCCAGCCACTCCCACTCGGCAACCGCCAACCACTCGTCGCGGTCGATCTCCTGGTCCACGGCCGACATGCCGGGCCGAGCACCCGGCGCCGAGATCGTGTCCGGAAAGCGCCGCTGCCGACGACGACCCGGCTCCGGCGGGTCCGACGGCGGAGAGGGTGCGTCCTCGAAGTCCTCACCCCGGAGCATCCGGTCGAGCTCCGACCGCCGCACGAGCCACTTCCGCTGGCCTGCGCGCATCGCCCGAAGCGTGCCCTTCGATATCCATGAACGGATCGTCGCCGGGCTCATCCGCAGCTCCTCGGCGATCTCCGCGAGGGTCAGCCATGGATCTTCGGGACGGTCGGGATCTTCGTCTGCCACGGAGTCTCCTATCAACAGTAGCGCGATTAGCGCAATTAAGCTACTGTACTCAGGCGATGAGTATCACGCGTGCTGACGTACTCACTGTCGCCGATGTCGCGACACTCCTGGACCTGAAGCCCTACACGGTCAAGGAGTACGCCCGGCGCGGCATCCTCCCTGGCCGCAAGCTCGGACGCACCTGGACGTTCCTCCGACCCGAGCTCGAAGAGGCCATCAGTCGCCTCCCAACCGCGGAGGAGCGTGCTCGGAACCGACAGCGACCGGAGCTACGATCATGACCGTGACCACCGTCGTAACAACCGCGCCGCTGCCCACCGGCGACCGCCGGATGACGGCCCCATTGTTCACGCTGCACGAGTGCGCCCGCTACCTCGACACACCCGTCTCGACCTTGCACGCCTGGGCGCGACCGAAGGACGGAGCGCCGCTCATCACGGTCCTCCCTTCGGCCGGACGCCAGGCAACGGTCCCGTTCGTCGGCTTCGCCGAGGCGTTCGTGCTTGGCGCGCTGCGCCACGCCGGGGTGCCGATGCAGCGCATCCGTCCCGCCGTCAGGAAGCTGAACGACGAGATCGGTTTGGACCACGCGCTCGCGTCCCGTCGGGTGTACACCGACGGCGCCGAGTTGATTTTCGACTACGCATCGAGCAGCGACGACGAGGAGTTGCTCACGGTGGTACGTACGGGCCAAGAGCACCTTGCCGACGTGATCCGCGGCTACCTGAAGCGAATCACCTACGGCGACGACGGCTGGGCCGCGCGCCTACGCCTGCCGGCGTACACGCAGGCGGAGGTAACCGTCGATCCGACCGAGGCATTTGGGCTGCCGGTGATCGTCCACGGAGGCGCCAGAGTCGAGGATCTCGTGGACCGCTTCAAAGCCGGCGACGGCTTCGCCGAGATCGCTGCCGACTTCGACGTGCCGAGCGCCGAGGTCGAGGACGTGATCCGGGTTGCCCTCCGACTCCCAGCCTGAGTTCTTCATCGATCGCAGCCTCGGCAGGCATGTCGTGCCAGACGCGCTTCGTGCCGCGGGCGTCGCCGTCCACGTGATGGCCGACGTCTATGGCGAGCGAATCGGCCAGGGCTTGGCGGACACGGAGTGGCTCCGCGACGCTGGCGAGCACGGCTGGGTCGTGCTGATGAAGGACGACAAGATCCGGTATCGCCCTGCTGAGCTGGAATCCCTGACCACCTCCGGCGTTCGCGCGTTTTGCCTCACAAATGCCAACCTGCGCGGGGCAGACATGGCGCAGCGGTTCGTCGAGGCGCTCCCAAAGATCCAAAAGATCGCCAGCGACCAGGACGGGCCCTATATCTACGGCGTCTACTCGAACGGCGTTCGGCCGCTCTGGCCGAAGTGACGCCGGACCGGACTGCGACTCAGCCCCAGAGGCGGACGCTCGGCGATCGGCGGCGAGCCTGGCAGCGCCACATCAAATCATGGCCGACGCGCGGTCGCGATCCGCAAGTGGCTCCACGCGCATCCCGAAGATCGAATCCATCCGCTCGGCGAGCTCTGTGAGCGGTCGCGCGTGCAGGTAGCGCTCGGTCGTCGTGATCTTCGAGTGGCCGAGCAGGGCTTGCACCGTCGCCGGATCGAGGCCACGGATCGCTAGCGTGGCGAACGTGTGACGAAGGTGATGGAACGGCAGCGGCGGCAGCCCAGCCGCGTCGCGAGCCGCCTTGAAGCGGCGGCGGAGCGCCGACTCATTGAGCGGCTCGCCGGCCGGTCCGCAGAACACGTAGTCATCGGGGCTGACGAACCACTCGCGCCGTGAAAGCTCGTCGAGCGCGACGAAGGCATCGCTGACGAGCGGGACCGCCCGCCACTTCCCGGACTTCGTGCTCGACTCCACGCCTGCCGACATCGCGGCCACTACAACGAGCGTGCGGTCGGCAAAGCGCACGTGCTTCCAGCGGAGCGCCAGCAGCTCGCCCTGACGGAGACCGGTGAAGCCCGCAACGGTGTAGATCACCGCGTCCTGAACGTTTGCCTGCTGCTGCTGCAGGTCTTCGTCCGCCGATGCCCAGCGGCGGCCTCCGTTGACGTGTGCCCCGGCGCGTGCCGCGCGTGCGACCGCGTGAACTTGCTCGATGCTGAATGTCTCCGGAGGCTTGGTGTAGTCCTCCCGCCGTTTCTCCGCACCACGGACTGGATTGTTTGGCAGCGAGAAGACGTCAGCGCGAGTCGCGTGCTCAAAGACGTTGGCCAGCGCCTGGCGGTGCGCGTTGACGCTGCGGCCGGGAAGCCCATCACGGTCGAGGCGTTGCAGAAAGCGTTCGATGTCCACGGCCGTGATCTCGGCGATCTTGCGGTCGCCGAAGCTGCGCATGATCCTCGCGAGGTTCTCACCCGGCCCCCGCTTGCGCTGGCCGGGCTCGCTCAGCAGCGCGTCGTAGTTGCGAAGCGTCGCGGGCTTCAGGCGCTTGCTGTGCTCGGCCCACGAGCGCCAGCTCACGACGGCGTCGGCGAAGGTCGCCTCACGGTCAGGACGCGCCGAAATGAGCTCGTGCTCGACCTCGTCGATGAGCGCATCCATAGCTCGCTCCGCAGCTCGCCGATCCAGGTACCCCTCAGGGGCTCGACCTCGACGTGGCCGCCAGGCCCCGGAGCTATCGATCTGCACCCAGGCTCGACCCAGGCGTCTGTAGCACTGCCGACCGTTCGAGTCTCGCCACTTGGCGACGGCGTAGACGACGTCGCTGGCGCCACCCTTGCCCTCGCGAAACAGCACAGCGCCGACGGGCTTGTGGGCGTTCATGTCGACCAGTCTAGCCGGCGCTACCACGGCGCTACCAAACTAGAGCCAGAACGGGACTCCGAAACCCTTTTATACATAGGCTTTACCCAGATTGCATCGGAACTCAGCCCCAAGATTTTCGTTTGCCATGCAGAAGGTCGAGGGTTCGAGTCCCTTCAGCCGCTTGTCAGAGCATCCCTGGTAATAGCTCGTTTCCTCCCGCTTGAGGAGTGGCGAGAGCCGCACATCTCGGCTCTGTACAACATGGCCGTACAACATTTCGGCCCTGTCTCCATCCTGTTAGGCCGTCTGCATCTGCGTGAAATGCAGAAGGCCGATGCCAACATGCGTGAGGTTCCCCCAATGTCGTGGAGGCTCCAGCTATAAGGAGTCCCCATGTCAGAGAGCAGGAAGAAGTTCGATCAGGAGTTCAAAGCCAGCGCGGTCCGGATTGTCGAGGAG
>JAJYHG010000237.1 GCA_021784895.1 Actinomycetes bacterium | reverse complement strand
TCAGCCGGGCCGCCGCGCCCGCAGCAGTGCGTCCAGCGCGACACGCTCACCTTCGTCGGTGGCCACCGGCCGCTCGACGCGCTCGGCGCGCTCGATCACGAGGCCACTGTCCTCTATGTCCCGGACCACGTCCTGCGCCGTGTAGAGCACCGCCGGGCTGGGCGGTCCGCCGTAACCGTCGGCAAGGTTGGTGCTGTCGTGGGCGACCACCAGCAGCACGCCACCGGGCGCGACACCACGCGCCGCGGCGCGCATGACCGGCGCCCGCTGCGCCGCGGGCACCTGCAGGTAGAAGACCGCCACCAGGTCAAACGCCTCTGCCTCCGGCTCATAGGAGAACAGGTCCGCCACCACCCAGTCAGCCTCAACGCCCCTGGCAGAGGCGAGCTTCGATGCCTTTTGTAGTCCCACCGAAGAGAAGTCCACGCCGGTCATCCGCCAGCCGTGCTCCGCGAGCCAGACGGCGTTGCGGCCCTCTCCACAGGCAAGATCGAGTCCGCGTCCAGGCTCGAGGCCCTGCACTTCGGCCACCAGGAAGCGGTTCGGCTGAGCGGTCCACACCAGCTCGCTGCCCTCGTAACGGCGGTTCCACGCCTCACTGTCCATGGTTGCGCTCACGTCTCATCCTTTCGCTTGGTCTCCGGCTCGCTCAGGCAAGCGCCGCGAGCCGCTGGATCTCCTCCTCGCTGGTCCACGCCCCGACCGAGGCGCGGACCAGCCCGGCGGACGGGATGCTGCGCACCACGACCCCCGCGGCTAGCAGCCGCCTGACCTCGGCGTCGGCATCCTCGGCCGTCCAGGAGACGAGTGTCGAGCGGCCACGCGGTGCCACCGCGTGGCCGCGGGCGCGCAGCAGCCCGGCCAGCAGCGCGGCGCCGGCGGCGGCGCGCCCGTGCACCCAGGCCCATCCGGCGCCGGCGAGCACGGACATCGAGGCGAGCGCCCAGGTGCTGCGCAGCGCGCTCGGTAAGCCGTCGTCCAGCCGCGCGGTCCCAGGCGCAAGCGCGGAGTGCAGCGGGTCGGTATGGTCGGCGATGCTCGAGTAGCCAGGGAACGGCGGCTCGAGCTCATCGAGCCGGTCGGACCGCACATAGAGCGCCCCGCTGCCCTCCGGTCCGCACATCCACTTCTGCCCCGAGCCCGCGTAGAAGTCGACTCCCAGCTCGTGCACGTCGACCGTGATCGCGCCGAGTGCCTGAGCGCCGTCGAGCAGGATGGGAGCGCCGGCCGACCGCAGCGCCGCCACATCCATCACCTCACCGCCGACCCAGGAGACGTGCGAGCAGGCGACCAGCCGGGTCTGCGGCCGCACCTCGCCGGGCAGCTGCGCGAACGGCACCACCCGCACCCGGACGCCGTGGGTGAGCTGGGCGCGGCGCAGCGGCACGAGCACGCCCGGATGCTCCTGGTCGCTGGTGAGGATCTCATCCCCCGGCGCGAGCGCCAGCCCGGCGAGCACCGTGTTGACGCCATAGGTGGTGGAGCTGGTGAGCGCGACCTCGGCCGGTTGCGCCCCCATCGCCACCGCATAGCCCGAGCGGGCCTCGGCGGCCAGGTCCATGAGCTCGTCGAGATAGGCGCGCCCGACCCGCCCCTCGGTCAGGTCGGCGTGCACCCGTGCCCGCACGGCGTCTGCGGCAGCCTGCGGCACCGGTCCCTCTGTGCCCGCGTTGAGGTAGACCCGGCGCGAGAGCACCGGAAACTGCTCGCGGAAGCTCGGCTCAGACGGTGGATTGCTCATCGTGGGAACGACCTCATCCATCACTCCGTACTTCATCACACGGCGCGCCGCAGCGTCTGTTGACCTGTCAACTATCATGGTGAGCATGTCAGTTGCAGCCCCAGCGTCACGTCTGGATGGAGTGGCCCTCGCGGCCTGGCGCGGCTATCTGCAGAGCCACGCGGTCATCGTCCGCGAGCTCGACGCGGAGCTCACCGCCCACCATGGCATGACGGTCCGCGACTACGAGGTGCTGCTCTACCTCGCCCAGGCGAAGGAACACATGCTGCCGATGTCGGTGCTCTCGAGCCACACGATGCTGACGCGCTCGGGCATCACGCGGCTGATCGACGGGCTGGTGGCCGCAGGGCTGATCGAGCGCGTCTCCTGCGAGCGCGACGCCCGCATCTCCTACGCACGCCTGACCACAGCGGGCTACAGGAGGCTGCGCGAGGCCGGTCGCACGCACGTGGCCGGGATCGAGCGGCTGTTCCTCGCACACTTCTCCCCCGCCGAGCTCGAACAGCTCGATGGGCTGCTGGGCCGCCTGCCCGGTGCCGCTGGCAGCGGCCCGTGCACGGCTGACGACGCGCCCGCCCCCAGCGGCGGCTGCAGCGTCGGCTGACGCGGCCCGTTCCCGGCGCCGAAGCAGCGGCGAGGCGCCGGAGGTGAGGGGCCACAACTCCGCGGCGGGGTTGTTGACAGCTCAACTAGTTTGCTGCTAAGCTTTAGTTGTTCAATCAACTATCGACTCCACAACTAAGGAGCAAACCAATGTCCACCATCACCCCCGAGGCGATCCAGGCCGGCACCTACAACGTTGACCCGTCGCACTCAAACGTCGGCTTCGCCGTGCGCCACATGGGAATCGCCACCGTGCGCGGAAGCTTCAAGAAGTTCGCAGGCACGGTCGAGGCGGCCGACGGCAAGCTGACGCTCTCCGGCAGCGTCGATGCCGCCAGTGTCGACACCGGCGACCCGAACCGCGACGGGCACCTGCAGTCGCCCGAGTTCTTCGACGCCGCCCAGTTCCCGCAGATCACCTTCACCTCGACCGGTGCCGAGCCGACCGCGGACGGCAAGGTCAAGCTGACGGGCGAGATCACGATCAGGGACACCACCAAGGCGATTGAGCTGGTCGGCGAGCTGGCCGAGAACGGCCAGGACCCGTGGGGCAACGAGCGCATCGGTTTCGAGGTCGAGGGCAAGATCGACCGGCGCGAGTTCGGCCTGGAGTGGAACCAGACGCTGCCCAACGGCAACCTGCTGGTCTCAAACGAGGTCAAGCTGATCGTCAGCGTCTCGGCAGTGAAGGCCTAGCGATGACCAGGGTGCTGGCGATCTCCGGCAGCCTGCGCAGCGGCTCGTACAACACGAGCCTGCTGCGGGCTGCGGCCCAGAACGCGCCCGGCGACGTCGTGGTCGAGATCTACGACGAGCTGGAAGCGCTCGCGCCGTACAACGAGGACCGCGAGAACGACCCACCGGCCAGTGTGCAGGGGCTGCTCGATGAGATCCGCTCAGCCGACGCACTGCTCCTGGCCACACCCGAGTTCAACACAACGCTGCCGGGTCAGCTCAAGCACATGGTCGACTGGGGCTCGCGGCCCTACGGCCCCGAGTCGGCGCTCTACGGCAAGCCGGTGGCGGTGATCGGCGCTAGCCAGACCGACTACGGCGCGATCTGGGCGCAGGACACGCTGCGCAAAGCGCTCGGGATCGCGGGTGCCCGCGTGGCCGACGTCGAGCTCGCCGTGGCCCGCGCGCAGGACAAGTTCGACGCCGACGGCGAGCTCGCGGACGACGAGGTCCGCGAGCAGCTCGAGCACGTGGTCCGCGGCCTGGCGGAGCACCACCGGGCGGCAGTGGGCGTCTAGATTGGTAGCCATGGCAGCCTCCGCGCAAGCGCAATCGATCGCCGCCGGCACCACGCTCGGGCTGGTGGCGCTGACGGTCAGCGACCTCGACCGCTCGCTGGCCTTCTACGAGACCGCCATCGGGCTCGTGCCCGAGCGGCGCCCCGACGGCACAGTTCTGTTGGGAGGGGCGGCCCGCTGGCCGCCCCTCCTCTCACTCACCGGCGACCCCGAGGCGGCGCCCCGCAACCCGCGTAACACGGGGCTCTTTCACTTCGCCATACTGGTGCCCACGCGGCGGGATCTGGCGCTGGCACTGGTGCGGCTCGTGCGGGCCGGCTGGCAGCTCGAGGGTGCCTCAGACCACCTCGTCAGCGAGGCGCTGTACCTGAGCGACCCGGACGGCAATGGGATCGAGATCTACCGCGACCAGCCGCGCGAGCAGTGGCGCCACGATAGCGGCGGGCAGCTCGCGATGGCCACCCTGCCCCTCGACCTGGACGGCCTGCTCGCTGAGCTCGGCGATGGGTCGCAGCAGGCGTTGGTGGACGCGCCGATGCCAGCCGGCACGAGTATCGGCCACGTGCACCTGCAGGTAGCAGAGCTCGAGCGCACGGAGCAGTTCTACCGTGGCGTGATCGGTTTCGACGTGACCGTGCGCTCTTATCCCGGGGCGCTGTTCGTCTCGGCCGGCGGCTACCACCACCACCTGGGTCTCAACACCTGGAACAGCCGCGGCGGCCAGGCGCCGGCGCCCGGCTCGGTGGGCCTGCGCGCGTTCGAGGTCAGGCTGCCGGACGCCGCGG
>JAJYHG010000008.1 GCA_021784895.1 Actinomycetes bacterium | reverse complement strand
TGAGGGCGCGAGCCCCAACGCCGGCTTGCCGGCTCGCGCCGGCTCAGTCCATGTTCACCGCGATGTATTTGGTCTCCAGGTACTCAGCGATCCCCTCGTGCCCGCCCTCGCGGCCAAACCCAGACTGCTTGATGCCGCCAAACGGCGCCGCGGCGTTTGAGACGATCCCCTGGTTGAGGCCGATCATGCCGGTCTCGAGCGCCTCGGCAACCCGGATTGCCCGCTTGAGGTCCGAGGTGAACATGTAGGCGGAGAGCCCGTACTGGGTGCTGTTGGCAGCGGCGATCGCCTGCTGCTCGCTGGCGAAGGAGATGACGGGCGCGACCGGGCCGAAGATCTCCTCAGTCAGCAGCCGGGTGCCCTCAGACACCTGGCCGAGCACGGTTGGCTCATAGAAGTAGCCTGGCGTCTGGACAGCGCGGCCACCGGTGAGCGGCTGCGCGCCACGGTCGATGGCGTCCTGGACCAGCTCTGCGACCTTATCGCGCTGCTTAGCGTCGATCAGCGGGCCCAGTTCGACACCGGGCTCGGTGCCGCGGCCGATCTTGATCGCCCCGAGCCGCTTTGCGAGGCGCTGCGAGAAGTCCCCGGCAACCGCCTCATGGACGTGGAAGCGGTTGGCCGCCGTACACGCCTCGCCGCCGTTGCGCATCTTCGCGAGCACGGCACCCTCCACCGCGGCGTCCAGGTCGGCGTCCTCGAACACCAGGAACGGGGCGTTGCCGCCTAGCTCCATGGAGAGCCGCAGCAGGCCGCCCGCGGCCTGTCCCATCAGCAGCCGTCCGACCTCCGTGGAACCGGTGAAGGAGAGCTTGCGCAGCCGCTGGTCCGTCAACAGCGGCTCGGTGGTGGCGCCCGCCTGGCTTGAGGTGATGACGTTGACCACACCAGCTGGCAGCCCACACTCTTCGAGGATCGCGGCGAACGCGAGCGTGCAGAGCGGTGTCTGCTGCGCGGGTTTGAGCACCAGCGTGCAGCCCGCGGCGAGCGCCGGCGCCGCCTTGCGGGTGGCCATCGCCATGGGGAAGTTCCACGGCGTGATCAGCAGGCACGGGCCGACCGGCTGGCGCATCGTCAGGATGCGCCCGTTCCCGAGCGGGGAGGTCATGTAGCGGCCCTCGATGCGGACGGCCTCCTCGGAGAACCAGCGCAGGAACTCGGCGGCGTAGACGATTTCCGACCGCGACTCGGCGAGCGGCTTGCCCATCTCGAGTGTCATCAGCAGGGCCAGATCGTCGGTGCGCTGAATCATCGTCTCAAAGGCGCGCCGCAGGATCTCGCCCCGCTCGCGCGGGGGATACGCCGCCCACGCAGGTCCGGCAGCGACGGCCGCGTCGAGCGCCGCCATGGCGTCTGCTGGGGAGGCATCGGCCACCTCAGTGAGCGTCTGGCCGGTGGCCGGATCCTCTATCGGGAGGGTGCCGTGCTCACCTTCTCGCCACTCGCCGCCGATAAGTAGACGATGAGGTATAGATTCGATAACTTTATGTTCGTCTGAGGCAATGATCGTGCTCATAGGTAGACCCTACCTCTTTAAGCGCGGCCGCACTCTGAGGGTGCTTGCCGGTATCACCGTGGCGGCCGCCGTGGCCGGCTGTGGAGCGGCCTCGCAGCAATCCGGCACCGGTGCTTCCACCACGCCGGTGGTGACTCCGGCGCCCGCCGCCGGCGGCGCAGGGGCTGGGGCAAGCGTCGTAGCGCAGGGCTCAAGCGGCGCGGCGCAACGCGCCAACACGGCTGCCGGCAGGCTGATCCACCAGCAGGCGCAGCCGAAACTCACGCAGGGCTCGGGCACCTCGCTCAGCGGTCAGGTTCCGGGAGTCACCCAAGGCAGCGGCACGTCGCTGGGGACCGGTAGCTCGGGGCAGGGAGTCTCGAGCGGCGCCACGAGCACCCCCGCGACTGGCTCACCGGCACCAGCGCGCCCGTCGCCGTCGAGGACCACCTCAGCCACCACGCCGTCCGGTGCGAGCACCGGCAGTGGCGGGCGGGTGCACACCGTGATCCGGGTGGAGAAGGTGATTGAGCGCGTGCCGGTCCGCCCGGACGCGCCGCTGGCGGCGTTCCTGCCCTCGGGCCGTCCCGTCCTGACGCAGACTGCTTTCCGGGTGGCAGACGGCAATGTCGGCTGCGAGCTGAGTGGCGGCCAGCTGCGCTGCAGCGTGCAGCGCCGCGTCTGGGTTCCGCCGGTTCAGCCGCTCAGCTGCAACTCCGGCTGGGGCTACACGATCACGCTGGCGAGCCACGGCCCGGCGACGTTCGCGTGCGGCGGCGGCAGTGCGATCGTTCCTGGCGCGAAGGTGATCAGCAACGGCTGGGATGACCGGCTCGGCAGCTACACCTGTGAGATCAGGAGCATCGGTGTCGCCTGCTTCTCGAGCGTGCATCACGGCCTGATGCTGAGCCGCACCGGCTACGCGACCTACTGACGCCTCAGCTGCCAGCCGTGACTGGCAGCGGCTCGAGCGCAGCGGCGATCACCTCGTCGATCGTCATCGCGAAGTGGAAGCCCATGGCGTCGCGCACCTCCGGCGGCACGTCGTCGATGTCGCCGCGGTTGCGCTCCGGGAGGATCACATCGGTGAGGCCGGCTGCGTGTGCGGCCAGCACCTTCTGCTTGACGCCGCCGATCGCCAGGACCCTGCCCTGCAGCGTGACCTCGCCGGTCATGCCGACCGAATGGCGCACAGGGCGGCCGGTGAGCAGCGAGGTGATGGCGGTCACCATCGTGACTCCGGCGCTCGGCCCGTCCTTGGGGATCGCGCCCGCTGGCACGTGCAGGTGGAAGGAGTGCTGGTCAAAACGCGCCTGGTCGATGTGCAGCTCCTCGGCGTGGGCGCGCACGTAGGAGAGTGCGATCTGGGCTGACTCCTTCATCACGTCCCCGAGCTGCCCGGTCAGCGTGAGTCCTGGCGTCCCGGGCATGCTCGTAGCCTCCACGAACAGGACATCGCCACCGGCACCGGTCACCGCGAGCCCGGTTGCGACGCCGGGAACCGCCGTCCGGATAGCCGACTCCTGGAAGAACTTCTGGCGTCCAAGCGCGTCACGCAGGGCGGCCAGGTCGAGGGTCACCGGGGCCACGGTGCCGTTGTCAGGGCTGGCCGCGATCTGGGTGGCGGTCTTGCGCAGCAGGGTGCCGATCTCGCGCTCGAGGTTGCGGACTCCAGCCTCCCGCGTGTAGTCGGTCACGATCGTCGTGATCAGCTCGTCGCCGATCTCCACCTCGCCCGCGCGCAGGCCGTTGTGCTCGAGCTGCCTGGGGAGGAGGTAGCCGCGGGCGATCGCCACCTTCTCCGACGTCGTATAGCCGTCGAAGTTGATGACCTCCATACGGTCAAGCAGTGGACCGGGGATCGTGTCGGCGACGTTGGCGGTGGCGATGAACATAACCCCGCTGAGGTCGACCTCCACGTCCAGGTAGTGGTCGCGAAAGCTGTGGTTCTGCGCCGGGTCCAGGACCTCGAGCAGGGCCGAGCTCGGGTCGCCGCGCCAGTCGGCGCCAACCTTGTCAACCTCGTCGAGCATGATCACGGGGTTCATCGTCCCGGCGTCGCGCAGGGCACGGACAAGTCGGCCCGGCAGCGCCCCGATGTAGGTTCGGCGGTGGCCGCGGATCTCGGCCTCGTCGCGGACCCCGCCGAGCGAGATGCGGATGAACTTGCGGCCGGTCGCGCGCGCGATCGACTCTCCGATCGAGGTCTTGCCGGTACCGGGTGGCCCGATCAGGGTGAGGATTGCTCCCGAGCGCCTGTCCTCGGTGATGCCGCGTTCCTGCCGCAGCTTCTTGACCGCGATGAACTCGACGATCCGGTCCTTCACATCCTCAAGGCCGGCGTGATCGGTGTCCAGCACCACGCGCGCGTTCTCTGGATCGAGGCGCTCCTGCGAGTGCTCGCTCCACGGGACGGCCAGCAGCCAGTCCAGATAGCTGCGGATGACGCTCGACTCAGCCGACTGCTCACCAACGCGCTCCAGCCGTGCGAGCTCCTTGTCGGCCTGCAGGCGTACCGGCTCGGGCATGCCCGCGGCGTCGATCTTGGTCCGATACTCCTCCACCACCGAGGCGTCGTCTTCGCCGAGTTCGCGCCTGATCGAGTCCATCTGCTTGCGCAGGAAGTACTCGCGCTGCTGCTTCTCGGCCCCCGACTCGACGTCGTCACGGATGCGCTTGCGGATCTGCAGCTCGGCCAGCCGCTCGCGCTGGAATGCCAACGCGAGCTTGAGACGCTCGGTGATGTCCACCTGCTGCAGCAGCTCGACGCGCTGCTCATAGCTGAGGTCGGGAGAGTAGCCGGCTGTGTCGGCCAGCGACCCGGGCTCGCTGATCCCGCGCAGGAAGGACTGCACGCGGCTGTCGGCGTTGCGCAGCTCGAGGATCTCCTC
>JAJYHG010000099.1 GCA_021784895.1 Actinomycetes bacterium | reverse complement strand
CGGCGCTCCTGGTCAGCGCCTGCGGCATCCCGCCGAAGCCCGAGGCAGGCTCACCCAATCTGCTCAACAACCCCGCCTTCCGTGGCAAGGTCGATGATCCCCGCACCCCCCACACCGAGTGCCTGAGCGCGGCCAAGGTGCCGTTCCGCGATTACTACACGGCCAAGGACCACCTGCCGGCGGTCCAGGTGGGATCGCTCCCGACCGGGCCGACGATCGTCTTCTACCCCACGCCGGGCATCGCCCAGGGTCTGCAGATCATGGGCCAGGAGCAGGGGGCCGAGGTGATCGGCTCGGCGCTTGTTTACCCAAACCAGGCGTCGGCAAGCCTGATGTCAACCGTCGAGCGGTGTACCGCGATCGGCGTCGCCGGCTGAGCCAGAGGTTCTGAGATGGCCACGACCACACAACCGACCAAGGCGCCGCGCACCGCCGGCGTGATCCGCGAGTACCAGCTCTGGCTGCCAAGGTGGGTGAAGGCGTTGCCCGAGTGGGTGCGCGTCGGCGCCGCACTGCTGTTCCTGATCGCCGCCTCGACCGCGATCCACGCGGCCTACGTGAACGGACAGTTCTGGATGGACGAGGCGATCACCGTCGGCATCTCCTCGCACTCACTGACCGCGATCCCGAGCATCCTCCGGGTTGACGGCTCGCCACCGCTCTTCTACCTGCTGCTGCACATCTGGATGTCGTGGGTCGGCAACGGCCAAGCCGCCACACACTGGCTCTCAATGATCTTTGCGGCCGCCACGATCCCGGCCGGGTACTGGGCGGGCAGGTGCCTGGCCAACAAGCGCGCGGCCCTGATCAGCGCCACCTTCTTCGCCTTCAACGCGTTCCTCGACTACTACAGCCTCGAGACGCGGATGTACTCGCTGACCGTGCTGATCGGGATCTTCGCCACGGTCGCGCTGGTCCGCGGCTTCGTCTACCGCGAGCGCCGCTACGTGATCGTGTTCGCGATCAGCGAGGCGCTGATGCTCTACAGCCACAACTGGGCGCTGTTCTTCGGCGCCGCCGCCTTCCTGGTGATGGTGATCATCTACTTCATCGGCGGCGAGGAGGTGCGCCCGCACTTCATCTTCGACGTGATCGCGACCTTCGCCGGGGCGGCGATCCTGTTTGCGCCGTGGGTTCCGAACTTCATCTACCAGGTGGGCCACACCGCCGCGCCGTGGGACCTCGAGCCGGGGTTCGGCGCGCCGATCCAGATCGCCAAGAACGTGTTTGGCGGCGCCTCCATCTCGGTGATCATGGTGATGGCCACCGTGATCGGCTACTCGCGCCTGTTCAGCCGGCCACGGAAGATGACGCGCGACGCCCAGGTGGCGATCACGCTGGTGGCGCTGCCCGTGCTGACGCTGCTGATCGCCTGGCTGGGCTCGCACGTGATCACGCCGGCCTGGGACGTGCGCTACTTCGCCCCGATCGTCGCCGCCATGATCCTGGTGCTGGCGATCGGCACGGCCCGCGCCGGCGTGCTGGGCGCCATCGCCGTGATCTTCGTGATCGCCTTCATGGCGCGGCCCAGCGCCTTTGAGCCCGCCTACAAGAGCGACATGCAGGACATCGGCGGTGAGATGGGCCCACTGCTCCACAAGGGCGACCTGGTGCTGGTCGGCCAGCCCGAGCAGACGCCGCTTGCCTACTACTACCTGCCGGGCGGGCTGAGGTACGCCAACACGATGGGGCCGGTTGCCGACCCGAGCTACATGAACTGGGTCAACGCGATGACCCGCTACCGCGACGAGAACGTCCACCGCACGCTCACGACCATGCTGGACGGCCTCAAGCCCGGCCAGCAGCTGCTCTACATCCGGCCGCTGACCGAGGGCGAGCAGAACTGGATCGCACCCTGGACCAAGGAGATCCGGCTGCGCTCCGCCCAGTACGGTGCGATCATCGCCCAGTGGGCCCACGCGGGGAAGCTGGTGCAGGAGGCCTGGGCGCCGCACAACTACCGCGGCTCCTGCTGCATCGCCAACTCGGCCGTTCTCTACAAGAGGACCTAGACCGTGACTGAAATCCCGGTCATGGAGGCGCGCACCGACGTGCCCGCAGCCGAGGCCGCCGCGAGCGGCGCTGCAAACGGCGCTGCGATCACCCCGGAGCACCCGGTCGTGGTGCTGGGCGGCGGCCCCGCCGGCCTGACGGCCGCCTACCTGCTGGCCAAGCGCGGCCAGCCGGTGGTGGTGCTCGAGTCGACCGGCATGCTCGGCGGCATCGCCCGCACCGAGGTCCGCGACGGCTACCGCTTCGACCTCGGCGGCCACCGCTTCTTCACCAAGGTCAAGGAGGTCGACGACCTCTGGCACGAGATCATGAAGGAGGAGTTCCTCAAGCGCCCGCGCCAGAGCCGGATCTACTGGAACGACAAGTTCCTGGAATACCCGCTGGAGGGCATGGACGTGATCCGCAAGCTCGGCCTGATCGAGCTGTCACGGTGCATGGCCTCCTACCTGTGGGCACAGGTCAAGCCCAAGGGCCGTGAGGACACCTTCGAGGAATGGGTCTCCAACCGCTTCGGCAAGCGCCTCTACAACCACTTCTTCAAGACCTACACCGAGAAGCTGTGGGGCGTACCGACCAACGAGATCCGCGCCGAATGGGCGGCGCAGCGGATCAAGGGCCTGTCCTTTTTCAGCGCCGCCAAGGCGGCCTTCTTCGGCAACAAGGGCAACAAGATCAAGTCGCTGATCTCCGAGTTCAACTACCCGCGGTTCGGGCCCGGGCAGATGTGGGAGCAGATGGCCAAGGACATCGTCGAGCACGGCGGCGAAATCCGCATGAACGCCCCCGTGACCCGCCTTGTGACCGACGGCTCGGGCCGCGTGACCGAGGTGATCGCCGGCGAGCAGACGCTCACACCCTCCTACGTGATCTCGTCGCTGCCGCTGCGCACGACCGTCGGGATCGCCACCCCGGACGCGCCCGCCGAGGTCCGCGACGCCGCCCGCGGGCTGCGCTACCGCGAGTTCTTGACGGTGCTGCTGGTGATCGAGGGCCAGGACCTCTTCCCCGACAACTGGATCTACATCCACCAGCCCGGGGTGCGCGTGCTGCGCATCCAGAACTTCAAGTCCTGGAGCCCGTGGATGGTGCCCAACGACCAGGACGCCTCGATCGGCATGGAGTACTTCTGCTTCGAGGGCGACGAGCTCTGGAACATGGCGGACGAGCGGCTCGTGAAGATGGCCGCCGCCGAGATCGAGAAGCTGAACCTCGCCCAGGCGGCGAACGTCAAGTTCGGCTTCGTCGCCCGCGTGCACAAGGCCTACCCGATCTACGACGAGAAGTACGCCCAGCGCGTGGCGACCATCCGCCGCTGGCTCGAGCACGACCTCACCAACCTGACCCAGGTCGGCCGCAACGGCCTGCACCGCTACAACAACTCCGACCACTCGATGCTGACGGCCATGCGTGCGGTCGACAACATCCTGCTCGGGACCCACCACGACATCTGGTCGGTGAATGTCGAGAGCGTCTACCACGAAGAGATTCACGACAGTGAGAACCCCTACGCGACCGACCCCAAGCCGCCCGCGATGGACGGGCCGCTGGCCTCCGAGCACTAGCCTAAGGCGATGCAACGCCGCGCCGCGCTCTGGTTTGTGATTTCGTCGCTGGCCTGCGGTTGCGCCGCCGGGGCCGCTGCTCCGGCGGCGCAAGCGAGCGGGTCGGTGGCCGCCACGACCGCGACCACCGCCGCGACCACCGTCCCGTCCGCGAGCACCACCCAGCCCAGCCTCAACCTCTCAAACGCGGGCTCCCTGGCCGCAACGCCCACCACCACCGCCGCGACCCCGGTCACAACGGCCGCGTCATCTAGCGGCGGCCTGTCGACGGCCGACACCGTGATCATCGCGGCCGTTGCCGTGCTGCTGTTCGGCGGTATCGCCTTCCTCGTGCGCCGCGACGCCCACTACCACCTCGCCCGCGCCGGCCATGGCGACCACGAGGCGCTCTACGGGCAGCGCGCCCACCCGGGCTCCAAGGCGCCGCGTAAGCCGCGCAAGCTCACACCAGCCGAGCGCAAGCGACGTCGGCGCGGCCGGGCACGCTGAGCCTGATCGGCGCTTAATCTGACTGTTACGCCCTGTTCACGTTTGCCTGCCTAGACTCAGGGGCGGCGCATGGCCACTCGAACCTCATCGCTCCGGCTGGCCACCCGGCGCCGCGTGGACTGGCGCCGCGCCGAGTTCGTGCTCACGGCCCTGGCGTTCCTCGGCTTCATCACTGTCGGCATCAAGATCCGCACGATCTACGCGGGCCTGCCGGCCCACCCGCTCTTCATTCACGTGCCCGTCGTACTGATCCCCGTAAGCATCATGGGAGCCTTTGCCTTCATCGCCCGCCCGGACTGGTTCGACCGCTACGGCATCCTGCTCTGCCTCTGCTCGATCGTGGCGATGTCGTCGATCTTCCTGGCGATGCAGGCCGGCGTGGCGCTGCTCTACGCCCTGCACCTGACCGGCTTCCGCCTCGTGCTGATCCATGAGCACGAGGCGGCTGCGCACGTGCTGGCCGTCGCCTTCACGCTATTTACCGCCTGCCTGATCCTCACCTTCTCCTCCTACCGGATCTCCGGCGGCTGGCCGACCGGCCTTCAGGTCGCAGACGACATCCTCGGCTCACGCGCCATCTACCTGTTCCTGCGCGTCTCGCTGGTGCTGCTCGCCCTGCTGTCGGCCTACATGGTCTACAAGGTCGGCGACCTGGGCGCCCGGGCGGTCTGGGAAGGGCGCCTGCACCCCGCTGCCTGACCCGGCAGCCTGACCAGGCGGCCTGACCCGCCGGGAGGGCACCCGCGTCTACTACCGGGCGGCCGGCGAGGTCTGCCGGTTCGTCACCGCGCTCAGCGACCTTGGCCGGGCACGCCTTGCCGAGGTCGACCAGATCCTGCGCGCCATCGGCGCGGGCAGCAACAGTGCGGAGCGGGTGACGCGCGGAGAGCTGCTCGCGCGCGCGCTCCTGTGAGGTCGTCGTGCTCGACGTCCGCCCGTCTGAGGAGTACGTGGCCGGCCACATCGCCGGAGCGATCTCGCTGCCGTTGGAGCAGCTCGAGGCTCGCCTCGGCGAACTCGACCCGGGCGTCGAGGTCGTCGCCTACTGCCGCGGGCCGCTGTGCCTGCTCGCCCCCGAGGCGGTCGCGACGCTCCGTGCCCAAAGGCTGCGGGCGCGCTGCCTGGAGGACGGGTTCCCCGAGTGGCGCCAGGCCGGCCTCCCGGTAGCCGCAGGCACCAGCCCGCTCGGAGACACGCGGGTAAGCGAGCAGCACTTTGTGCCCGAAACCCAGAACAGAGAGTGAGGATCCCCATGAACGTCCTCGTTGTCCTGAATGACCCGCCCTATGGCACCGAGCGCTCCTACAACGGGCTGCGCATCGCCGGCTCCCTGGCGCGGCGCGAGGAGGTGAAGGTGCGCGTCTTCCTCTTCGGCGACGCGGTCGGCTGCGCGCTTGCCAACCAGAAGCTGCCGGACGGCTACTGCCACCTCGACCGCATGCTCGCGGCCGTGGTCCGCCACGGCGGCGAGGTCGGTTGCTGCGGCACCTGCATGGACGCACGCGGCTTCACCGACGATCTGCTCGTCCCCGGCGCCCGCCGCTCCACTCTGGAGGAGGCCACCGACTGGACGATCTGGGCCGACAAGGTGGTGAGCTTCTGATGGGCCGCGTCCGCATCGTCATCCTCGGCGGCTCCTTCGGCGGGCTGAGCGCCGCCTACGAGCTGCGCCGGCACCTCCCTCCCAAGCGGGCAGCGATCACCCTGCTCGCCAAGGACGAGCGCTTCCGCTTGGCCCCGTCTTTTCCCTGGGTGGCGATCGGACGGCGCAGCCTCGAACAGATCTCCTTCGGCCTCGCTGGGCCCCTGGCCCGGAAACAGGTCGCCTTTGCGGCGGAGACCGTCACCGGGATCGACACCGGCGCGAAGGTCGTCACGACCGCAAGCGCCGAGCACCGCTACGACTTCCTGGTCATCGCCACCGGGCACCGCAGCGCCAATGAGGCCGTCGACGGCCTGGGCCCCTTCGACGGCCCGGTCTACGAGCTCGCCTTCGAGCTCGACCACCTGCTCCGGCGACGCAAGCTCCGCCACCAGGTTCCGATCACGCTCCTCACCCCCGAGCCGTTCCTCGGCCACATTGGCATGGGTGGCGCCGGCACGATCAGCCAGCTCCTCGAAGCAGCCCTCGAAGAGCGCGACATCACCTACCGCACCTCGGTCGCGATCACGAAGGTCACCACCGAGGCGGTCGAGGCCGAGGGGCTGCGCCCCACGCCGTCCCGCTGCTCGATCATCATCCCGCCCCTCGCCGGCGTTGATCCCGTCGCCGCAAGCCCGGGGCTCTCCAACCCGAAGGGCTTCATCCCCGTCGACGACCACTACCGCCACCACACCGCGGAAGGCGTGTTTGCCGTCGGGGCCGTCGTCGCCCTCCCCCCGGCCGGCGATACCCCCGTGCCGGTCAACTTCCACAAGACCGGTCACATGACCGAGCAGATGGCCGACATCGCCGCCAGAGACCTCGCGGCGCGCATCGCCGGGCGGGAAGGGGAGACCGCCGAGCTCTCCGCAAGGTGCGTGCTCGACATGGGCAACCGGGGCGCGTACATGGCCGTCGACCCCGTGCGTCCGCCGCGCAACCGCATCCCGACGGTATCCGAAGGACGCCAGTGGCTCTACGCCAAGCGGGCGTTTGAGCGCGCCTACCTCGCCACCGCCCGCCGGGGACGCCGCATGCCCACCACGCTCGGATGGTGAGCACACCGAAGCGCGCCGCTGCCAGCCTGCCCAGCGCGGCTGACACCGCAGCGCTCAGCCGGCACTCTCAGGACCGGCCTGCTCGAGCTCTCTGAACTTGGCGGCCATGGTCGGGTTGCCGCGCGTCAGCTTCTTGATCGTGACATCCTGGGCCTTGTCGTTGGCCAACCGCAGCTGGCGGTCTGAGCCGACGAGCGCGTCGCGCGTCTTCTGCAGGTGGTCGATCGACTTGTCAATCTCGTCTATCGCCCTCTGAAAGTGTCGCGAGGCCAGGTCGTAGTTCCTGCTGAAGGCGGTCTTGAACGACTCGAGCTCGCGCTCGAAATTCGTGATGTCGGCATTCTGCGCCCTGGCGAGCGCCAGCTCGGACTTGTACTGGAGCGCGCCCAGGGCGGCGTTGCGCAGCACGGTGATGATCGGGATGAAGAACTGCGGCCGGATCACGTACATCTTCGGATGGCGGTGGGAGACGTCGACGATGCCGCTGTTGTAGAGCTCGCTCTCAGGCTCGAGCAGCGAGACCAGCACCGCGTACTCGCAGCGCTTCTCGGTCCGGTCCTTATCGAGCTCCTTGAGGAAGTCTTCGTTGCGCTTCCGGGTTGCCGTCCCGTCGCTCTCGTTTTTCATCTCGAACATGATCGAGACGATCTCGGTGCCGTCCTCGTCTGACTCGCGGAAGATGTAGTCGCCCTTGCTGCCGGTGCTCGCGTCGTTGTCCTTCTCAAAGTAGGCACGCGGGAAGGCTGTGGCCCGGATCTGGTTGAAGGTCGTCTCGCAGTGCTGCTCGAGCGTCTCGCCCACCATCTTGGTCGAGAGCCTTGCCTTCATGTCGCGCAGGCGCTCGATCGCCTCGTCGCGGTCCTTGAGCTGGGTTTCGTAGCGCTCCTTGAGCGCCTTCTCGGCGAGCTCCTTCTCGAGCCGGGCCTGCTGCAGGCCGCTCTTCAGCGCATCGCGGTCCCTCTCGATCGCGCTCACAGCCTCGGTGATCGCAAGCCTCTTGGCGACCTCCCCGGCCTCGAGCCTCGCCCTCAGCTGCGCAATCTCAGTCTCCTTCGCAGCAGCCGCCTGCTGTAGCTGCGCGGCTGCCTTGGCCTGTGCGAGCTCGAGCGCGCTCTGCTTATCCCGTGCCGCCAGCTCCAACCGCTCATGCAATTCCTGCTCGAACCGGCCGTCACGCACCTGCCTCAGGATCTCGGCGTACCCGGCCTCGTCGATCTTGAACGCTCTGCCGCAGTGCGGGCACTTGATCTCATGCATCGGGCACTGTCTCCCTGTCGGCTGCAGCGCGGTCCGCCAGCGCGTAGCTGGCGGCGGCGCTGACGCCCGCAACCGTCAGCACAGACGGCCACGCCCCGATCCGCTTGGCCAGCGGGTGGGAGGCGCCAAACCCGACGAGGTAGGTGGCGAGCAGAGCGGCGGCGGCGCCACTACCTGCCTGGTCCCGCCAGCGACGGGTGAGATAGGCGCTCGCGCCGGCCAGCACGACGCCCCCCAGCGGGCGCACACCGGTCAGCCGGGCGGTCAGATAGCCCGCGATCAGCGAGCCACCAGCAACCGGAGCGGTCGGAACAGACACCTCCCGGATCGTAGCGGCCAGCATGGCCGGCCTGGATGTGCGTCCGGATCGCAATCTGAACACTGAACGCACAAAGTTGACTCCCGTCCACCCGTATGTCGACGCGAGACCACGCTCGGTACCAGTGCCCCCGGCAGCTCAGATCAAGCTGCACAGGCGGTGGCTCACACTGAGATCATGGGTGCTCCCACCGTCATTCCCGCCCACGTCGCCAGCGTCTCGTGAGCTGCGAGCTACTTATGTGTCTGCGGAGGGGCAGCCGACGACGAGCCGACCGCAACCTTCTCCTGCGGCGGCTTGGAGCCGCCGCTCGGCTGCAACGGGCCGAAGAAGTCCCTTTCGTCCGGGGCACGGACGGGACCGCCGCGCCTCTCGACCGGTGCCGCTCGGTAGCTCTGCGGTTCTTCCATGTCCCTAACGCTATCCCTGGACCGGTACGGACACTCTGTCCCCGTAACCTCTCCGCATGGCTACCGTCCTCGTCACAGGCGTGCGCCGCGAGGCCGGGATCGCTGCAGCGGTCGGCAAGCGCCTGCGGACCGATGGGCACGCGGTCGTAACCGCTGGATGGACCACCTACGACACGGAGCATCGCGTCGGCGTTGACGCGCAGACCGCGACGGACATCCAAGCCGACCTCTCGGCCGCATATGGGCCTGCGGGTCTGATCGACCAGGCGATTTAGCGTGTTGGTCCGTTTTCCGGGCTGGTGGTCGCTCGCGCCTATGACTCCGGTGGCGGCGTGCTTGACCTGACGCCGGAGCTGATCGACCAGCACCTGGCCATAAATGTTCGCGGGTCGCTGCTGCTCATGCGGGCCTTCGTTGAGCAACTTCCCGCCGGGACACAGGGCCGGATCGTCATCTTTGTCAGCGGCCCTCCTCAGAATGGTGCGATCACCTACTCGGCCAGCAAGGGTGCGCTCGAGTGGATCGCCTACTCGGGCGCGACAGAGCTCCGGCCGAGAGACATAACCGTCAACGCACTCGGTCCGCCTACGAACCAAAAGGCTGGATGACGTCCGAGATCGAGGCGCGGGCCGCCTGTCGGACGCCACTGGCCCGGGCCGGCCGACACGCCGACGCCGCCGCACTCGTGTCATTCCTGCTCTCTAGAGATGGACCGTTCATCAACGGCCAGGTGCTCACCCCGGATGGTGGACACCGGATCGCCGCGGGCTCGTGGCCGCGATGACCAGCTCAAGCGACTTGGGTTGGATCGACGAATACTCCGTGGCATCGGTCCGAGCGGCGCTCGCGAGAGTCGACGGGCGCCTCAGGGCGCTGCCGCTACGGCTTGGCCGCCAACCGGACCTCGCACATCCAGCGTTCGCACAGGGGCACGCGTGGGTGGATGGCTGGATGTTCGCCAAGCTCGCGTTCTCGAAGCCGACCGCCGCTCGCATCTGGCATGAGGCAAGGGTGGTCGATGTTCTCGGCGAGCTGGCGTTCCCGGTGCCGCAGGCGGTCCAGTCGAGCCGGGATCCGGCGCTTGTGATGACGCGCCGCGTCGAGGGTGGCGTACCGCTCAGCTTCGACCTGGTCGCCTCCGCGACGCCCGAGGCATTCGCGTCGATCGCCGACGGGCTTGCCGGCTTCCTGGCGCGCCTGCACTCGACAGACACATTCGAGCTCTTGCGCGAACGGCTGGACGGTCCTCTCCGCAGTCCAGATCCTGGCCTGCAGGCAACGACCGAGGCGCTCCGGCAGCGGTTCGCGCCGCTCGTCGAGCCGCACCAGCGCGAGTTCGTCGCTCAGGTCTGTGATTGGACCGATCAGCAGCTCGCTGCGCCGGCCGAAGCTGTCTTCGTTCACGGCGACTTCCATCCCTACAACCAACTCTGGGACATCGCACAGATACAGCTCCTAGCGGTTACGGACTTCGAGAGTAGCGGCGTGGCTGAGCCCGAGTACGACTTCCGCGTGCTGCCGGTCTACGGCCCTGGCATCGACCTGCTGCTCGCAACAGTCGATCAGTACGTCGCCCTCACCGGCCGCGCCCTGAACGTGGAGCGAATCCTGGCGCTGTTCGTTCGCACATACCTCGGCGATGCCCTATGGCGCACCGAGGCAGGCATCGGCCTGCCTGAGCCCGGCGCGACGCCGAGTGAGTACGTGGATGAATTGGCCGAGCGGTTTGCGCTGCTCGGCATCGTTCCCTGAGCTGCTTGCCCCCAACCGCGCCGGCGTCTGGTCCTCGCGGGCCGGCGCGGTTCACGCCAGCGCGTGTCCGCGACTTGCCGCCCGGGCCAGCGCCAGTGCCCCCGGCAGGAATCGAACCTGCATCCCGCGCTTAGGAGGCGCGTGCTCTATCCATTGAGCTACGAGGGCGGTTGCGCGTGAGCGAGCGCCCAGCGTAGCGACGGCCGGGCGCGCGAGTGCTCGCGCCCCGCGACTGGCCGGCCGCGCATCTCAGCGCGCGTCAGGCGTCCTCGTCGCTCTGCCCGGCCCCGCCGTCGTCGGGCCCGTCCTCGCCGGTTCCGTCGTCGTCGGGGCCGTCGTCGAGCTCGTCCTCCTCGGCATACAGCGACTCGGCCGCCAGCTGCTCACCGAGCCTGCTCCAGAGCTTGACCTCGAGGTAGTCGCCACGGTAGTTGTCGGGCGCGATCAGCGTGAAGCGCTGGTCGGCAAGCCCGCACTGGTCGACCGCGTGGTCGGCCAGCTCGGCGGTCACCACGGCCCCGCCAGCCACCAGCGGCACCCCCCAGACGAGCGTCATCTCGGCCCGCTCGCCGGCCTCCCCGCGCCAGTCGCCGAGCACCATCTCATTGAGGTCGAGCTCCCAGTCGGGGTTGGCCTCGGCAACGTCGCCGGTGAAGTCCGCGCGCGCCTCGAACTCCTCCGGCTCGCCGGCGGCGTCGACGCTGAAGGAGACGTAGCCGAAGAGCTCGTAGCCGAGCTCCGTGCGCGCCACCGCGGGCACGTAGGTGCGCCCGTAGAGACTGCGATCCGGGAACCAGCGGACCTCTCCCGCCGCCCCGATCTCCTCGCCGTCGGCGTCGATGTCGGCGCAGGCCGCGAGGAACTGCTCGCGCAGAGCCTCGGCCCAGCGTCCGGCTGCGAGCTCTTGCTGGGGCGGCTCGGCGGCGAAGCTGATCACAAAGCGGTCGGTCGGTGGCATCTCAGCTGCGGCTCCCTATCAGCATCTCACGGTTGCTGCCGGCCAGCGTGCGCTCGAGCCCCTCGCGCAGGGCCACCGTGGGCTCCCAGCCAAGCAGCTCACCGGCCTTTGAAATATCGGGCCGGCGGACCTGCGGGTCATCGACGGGCAGCTCGGAGAAGACGACCTGCGACGCCGATCCGGTCACCTCGATGATCGTGTGGGCGAGCTCGAGCAGCGTGAACTCATCGGGGTTGCCGATGTTCACGGGCTCGTGGTGGCCAGACTCGGCGAGCAGGATGATCCCGCGGATCAGGTCATCCACGTAGCAGAACGACCGTGTCTGCGAGCCGTCGCCAAAGACGCTCAGCGGCTGATCCTGCAGCGCCTGGCGCAGGAAGGTGGGGATCGCACGCCCGTCGTGCGGCCGCATCCTCGACCCATAGGTGTTGAAGATCCGCACGATCGCCGTGTCGACGCCCTGCTGGCGGTGGTAGGCCATGGTCAGCGCCTCGGAGAAGCGCTTGGCCTCGTCGTAGACGCCGCGCGGCCCGATCGGGTTCACATGCCCCCAGTAGCTCTCCGGCTGCGGGTGCACCTGCGGGTCGCCGTAGACCTCGCTGGTGGAGGCGGTCAGGAAGCGGGCGCGGTGGCGCTTGGCGAGGCCCAGCGTGTGATGGGTGCCGTAGGAGCCGACCTTCAGCGTGTGCAGCGGGATCCGCAGGTAGTCGATCGGCGAGGCCGGTGAGGCGAAGTGGTAGACGAAGTCGACCGGCTCATCCACATAGTAGGGCTCGATGATGTCGAGGTTGAGGTGCACGAAGCGCTCCCCGCGCAGGTGCGCGATGTTCTCGAGCGTCCCGGTCTCGAGGTTGTCCACGCAGATCACGCGCTGGCCCTTGGCAAGCAGCGCGTCGCACAGGTGCGAGCCGAGGAAGCCGGCGCCGCCGGTCACCAGTGAGGTCGTCATCTCAAGCGCGCAATCTACCCGACCGCGCTCAGGAGGCGCTCACCGCGTGCCCGGCAACCCACTCGCCCTGCTCCCGCTTCCAGATCGGCGCACGCTGCTTGAGCGCGTCGATGATCTCGCGCGCGCCCGCGAACGCCTCGGCGCGGTGCGGCGCCGAGACCGCGATCACAACCGACGGCTCAGACAGCGCCACAGTCCCGATCCGGTGCTCGACCGCCACCCGGCAGAGCCCGTGCGCCGCCGCCGCCGCCGCCGCGATCGCCTCGATCTCGCTCACCGCCATCTCCGCGTAGGCCTCGTAGGTGAGCGCCGGCACCTCGCGCGTGACGCCGTGGAAGGTGACAACCGCCCCGGCTCGCGGGTCACGCACGAGCGCCTCCAGCCGCGCTGCCGAGATCGGCTCCGCACTGACCCGTACGTGCGGCGGGCCCGCTGGCCCGCCGCTCACCCGGCCATCTGACCCGCCCGACACCGGCGGGATCAGCGCCAGCTCGTCGCCAGCGTGCAGCGGCGTGGTGGCGTTGGCGTACTCGCGGTTGACCGCCATCGCGGCGCGCAGATCACCGGTCAGCCAGCGCAGCTGCGCGAGCGCGTCGGCCACCAACGCGCCCTCTGCCAGCTCGAGCGCCAACAGCTCGGTACCCGCGCGCTCCCGCAGCGAGGCGAACAGCCGGATCTGGACTTCCATCGTGCCAAGCGTATAGCGCCCTGCTCTCGGTGCAAGCGGCCGCACGCTGCGCGTAAGCTGCTGGCATGGCAGAGACCGAGCACCGATCGATCGCACCGGTAACCGGCCCCGGCGATCGGCGGCGGTTCACCGATTCGGGGATCGAGGTCGCGCCCTGCTACGCGGCCGCGGGCCTGCCCGCGGATCTGGAGGCCCGGCTGGGTGAGCCCGGCGCCTTCCCGTTCACGCGTGGGGTGCACCCGGGTATGTACCGGGAGCGGTTGTGGACGATCCGCCAGTACGCGGGGTATGCGTCGGCGCGCGAGTCCAACGAGCGCTACCGCTATCTGCTGGAGCGCGGCACCACGGGCCTTTCGATGGCCTTTGACCTGCCCACCCAGCTTGGCCTGGATTCTGATGATCCGCGCTGCCTGGGCGAGGTCGGGCGTACGGGGGTGGCGATCGACTGCATCGAGGACATGCGCACCGCCTTTGACGGGATCCCGCTCGATCGGGTGTCGACGTCGATGACGATCAACGCGCCCGCCAGCGTGCTGCTGCTCTTATACGAGCTGGTCGGCGAGGAGCAGGGGGTGCCCGCCTCAGCGCTGCGCGGCACGGTGCAGAACGACATCCTCAAGGAGTACATCGCGCGCGGGAACTTCATCTACCCGCCGGCCGGGGCGATCCGGCTGACGACCGACCTGTTCGCCTACTGCCGGGAGCACATCCCGTCCTGGAACACGATCTCGATCTCGGGCTACCACTTCCGGGAGAAGGGCGCCTCGGCGGTGCAGGAGGTCGCCTTCACGCTCTCAAACGGGATCGCCTACGTGCAGGCGGCGCTGGACGCGGGCCTTGAGGTGGATGAGTTCGCGCCGCGGCTGGCGTTCTTCTTCAACGCCCACAACAACGTCTTTCAGGAGGTAGCGAAGTTCCGCGCCGCGCGGCGGATGTGGGCGCAGATCATGACCGAGCGCTTCGGCGCACGGGACGAGCGCTCGCTGAAGCTGCGCTTCCACACCCAGACCGGCGGGGTGACGCTGACCGCTCAGCAGCCGGAGAACAACATCGTGCGGGTCGCGCTGCAGGGTTTCGCGGCCGCCTGTGGCGGCACCCAGTCGCTGCACACCAACGGCTTTGACGAGGCGCTCGCGCTGCCGAGCGAGCACGCCGCCAGGATCGCGGTGCGCACCCAGCAGATCATCGCCTACGAGTCCGGGGTGGCGGACACCGCCGACCCGTTCGCGGGCTCCTACTACGTCGAGGCGCTCACCGCAGAGATCGAGTCGCGCGCGACCGAGCTGATCTCCAAGATCGACGAGCTCGGCGGCGCAGTCAACGCGATCGACTTCATCAGAGCGGAGATCGAGGAGTCCGCGTTCGGCTACCACGAGCGCTACCGCACCGGCCAGGACATCGTCGTCGGTGTCAACCGCTTCGTCGAGGACGACCTCCAGGTCCCGGAGATCATGCGTGTCGATCCGGCCTCAGAACGCGAGCAGGTCGCGCGGCTCAAAGCGTTCAAGGCGGGCCGCGACCAGGAACTGGTCGCGGCCCGCCTCGAGCAGGTGCGCACCGCCGCCCGCACGAGCGCCAACCTGCTCCCGGTCCTGCGCCTGGCGCTGCACGACCGCTGCACGCTCGGCGAGGTCTGTGGCGCCATGCGCGACGTGTTCGGCCGCTACCAACCGTCAAACTGACCGCGAAGGGAGCCCGTTGCTCTTCTCCACCGTGTTCTTCTGGCAGGTCGCCCTGGCCGTGCATGTGCTCTTCGTGGTGCTCGCCTTTGGCCTGCTGCTCGTCTACCCGTTCATGGTGGTCGCGACCGAGCGGATCGAGCCGCGCTTCCTGCCAACGCTGATGCGCATGCGCCAATTCCTCGGCCGCACGCTCGTGAACCCGGGCCTGGTCGTGGTCGTGGCAGCCGGTGTCTACCTCGCAGCCGACCTGCACCAGTGGCAGGACTTCTACGTGCAGTGGGGGATCGGCGCGGTGATCGTCATCGCCGGGCTGGAGGGCTCGTTCGTGATCCGCCGCTCGGGCAAGCTGGCGGAGCTGGCGCAGCGCGACATCGCCGCCGCAGGCGAAGGCGAGATCGCCTGGAGCAGGGAGTACCTCACCGCGCGTGGCCGCGCCGACCAGGTCAACGCGCTGCTGGCGATGATCGTGGTCGTGACCATCTTCCTGATGGTCGTGCGCTAGCAGCCCCGCCGCTACAGTGCCAGTTGGCGATGGCAGACGTTCATCCTGAGACCCAGGAGCACGCGCTCGAAACCTACGCGGAGAAGCTGCGTCAGCTGGAGGTGCTGAAGCGCGAGGCGGTGCATGCGGGCAGCGCGGCAGCCGTTGAGAAGCAGCACGCCAAAGGGAAATACACGGCCCGGGAGCGGATCGAGAAGCTGCTTGACCCGGGGTCCTTCCAGGAGCTCGATGTGTTCGTTCGTCACCGCACGAGCGACTTCGGGATGCAGGCAAACCGCCCCTACGGGGATGCGGTGGTGACCGGCTACGGGACCATCGACGGGCGGCGGGTGTGCGTCTTCAGCCAGGACTTCACGGTCTTTGGCGGCTCGCTTGGCGAGGTGATGGCGGAGAAGATCTGCAAGGTGATGGAGCTCGCGGAGAAGGTCGGTTGCCCGGTGATCGGGATCAACGACTCGGGCGGTGCGCGGATCCAGGAGGGCGTGGTCGCGCTGGGGGGCTACGGCGATGTGTTCTTTCGCAACGTCCGTGCCTCGGGGGTGATCCCGCAGATCAGCCTGATCATGGGGCCGTGCGCGGGTGGGGCGGTGTACTCGCCGGCGATCACCGACTTCGTGTTCATGGTCAAGGAGACCTCGCACATGTTCATCACCGGCCCTGATGTGGTCCGCACGGTGACGGGCGAGGAGGTCGGCTTTGAGGAGCTCGGCGGCGCGGTCACGCACGGCGCCCGCTCCGGGGTGGCGCACTTCGCCTCGCAGGACGAGGACCAGTGCCTGCAGGACGCGCGCTACCTGCTGTCGTTTCTGCCGCAGAACAACCTGGAGTCGCCGCCGTGGGTGCTTACCGGCGATACCCCTGACCGTCAGGACCCGGAGCTTGACACGATCGTGCCCGACAACCCCAACAAGCCCTATGACATGCGCGAGGTGGTCCACCGGGTCGTGGACGACGGCGAGTTCATGGAGGTGCACGAACTGTTCGCGCGCAACATCATCTGCGGCTTCGCGCGCCTTGACGGGCATGCGGTCGGGATCGTCGGCAACCAGCCGGAGTGGCTCGCCGGAGTGCTGGACATAGAAGCCTCCGAGAAGGCGTCGCGGTTCATCCGCACCTGTGACGCGTTCAACATCCCGGTGATCACCTTCTGTGACGTGCCCGGGTTCCTGCCCGGGACCGCGCAGGAGTGGAACGGGATCATCCGCCACGGCGCCAAGCTGCTCTACGCCTACGCGGAGGCGACCGTGCCGAAGCTCACGGTCATCACACGCAAGTCATACGGCGGCGCCTACGACGTCATGGGCTCAAAGCACCTGGGGGCGGACATGAACCTCGCCTGGCCCACGGCGGAGGTCGCGGTGATGGGCGCCGACGGCGCCGTGAACATCATCTACCGCCGCGAGATCGCATCCGCAGCTAACCCGGAGGCCGCGCGCACGGGCCGGATCGAGGAGTACAAGGCTCACTTCGCCAACCCCTACATCGCCGCCGAACGGGGCTACATAGACGACGTGATCGTCCCGCGCGAGACCCGCCCACGGCTGATCGAGGCGCTGGGGATGCTCTCCACCAAGCGCCAGCCGGGCCCGCGGCGCAAGCACGGCAACATCCCGCTCTGAACCGGCCCAGTCACGAGTCGGCACGCGAGCGGGCTAGGTGAGCACGCCCGGCAGCACGCTCGCCGCGGCCACCAACGCCAGCGCGGCGATGTCCCTGACGCCCAGCCGCAGTGGCAGCCGCGGCGCGGTGATGGTGCCGCCGCGCGTGGCTATCGCCTCACCCAGGTCACTGGCCCGGCGGATGCCGGCGGCCATGCTGGCGGTTGCCAAATCGACCACAGCCACCAGCGCCTGCGCTGGGTCGCGACCCGCTGGGCGCTGCCGGTGCGCGGCGATCACGGTGCGGATCTCATCGGTGATCAGCGGCAGGCAGCGGACCGAAAGCGCCGCCGTCAGCGCCCATTCGTCGACCGGCAGGCCGAGCCGCCGCAGCGGGGCGCCGAGCCTTGAGAGCGCCGCCGCCAGCTCGCCGAGGTCCGTCGTCCAGGCGATCAGCAGCGAGAGCAGCACGAACAGCAGCGAGAAGGCGACCAGGCGCAGGTAGCGTCCGACGCCGCCCCCGGCGACGGCAAACAGGAGTCCGGCCAGCGTCAGCACGATCAGCCACGGCGGCAGGCGCGGCAACGCGCGCAGGGGCAGGCGTGCAGCGGCAGCAGCCGCCAGCACAACCCCGCCCACCGCGATCAGCTGCACCCAGCCCGTGTTCAGTCCGGTCGCCACGGTCAGCGAGGCGAGGCCGACGAGCTTGGGGATGATCCCGACCCGGTGCATCGCGCTCTCGCGGGGGAGACGGCGGAGCAGGACTGCACCCAAGCCACCCCGACGGGGCCGCCCTGCCCGTCGCGTTGCGCGTGGCGTCCACCGCGACTTCATGCGATGCACCGCCACTGGCCCGCATCTGTGGCCTGCGCGTGGGTGTCGGAGATGACTCTCCCCGCGTGCAGGCGCACGGTCCGCGGGCAGGCGCCGGCCAGTGACTCGGGGTCGTGTGTGACCACCACCAGGGTGACGCCGTCAAGCGCGCGCAGCTCCGTGAGCAGTGACACCAGCGACTGGCGGCCTGGCTCGTCCAATCCAGCGAGCGGCTCGTCCAGGACCAGTGCGCGCGGGCCGCTGGCCAGCAGCCCGGCGATCGCCAGGCGGCGCTGCTGGCCGCCACTCAGCTGCTCGATCGACCGGCCCGCGAGCGCCGGATCGAGACCGACCGCGCGCAGCGCTGCGGCGACGCGATCGTGCAGACCGGGCGTGGCCGCCAGCCCCTGGCCAAAGGCGCTGTGGATACCGGCTCGCAGCCAGCCGGCAGCGTGCGCTACCTCCTCGGCGACCGTGGGCCGCTGCAGCTGCAGCCGGGCGTGCTGGAAGGCCAGTCCGACCAAGCCGCGGCGGCGCTGGCTTGGTACACCGTCGACCAGGCAACTGCCCTCAGTAGGCGCCAGCAGGCCGGCCAGCACCCAGGCGAGCGTGGACTTGCCACAGCCGTTGTCACCGACGACCAGCACGCCTTCGCCCGGCTCAACGCAGAGCGAGACGTCGGCAAGCGCGCGGTGCTGCCAGACGGTGCCGTGGGCGTAGCAATACCCGACCCCGCTGAGCACTATCCGGGCGCCCGCGACCCCCGGCGAGGATGGCAGCGACTGTGGCGCGGGCGGGCTGGTTACGGGCCGGGCGGGCCGCCGCGGCGGGGCGACCGGCGGGGCGAGTTCAGGCCGGGCGGCCGCCAGGCGGCCGCGCTCGAGCCGCAGGACGCGGTCCGCAGCTGCCAGCTCGTCCTCGTAGTGGGTGATGTGCACCACCGTCATCCCCCGGCGAGCCGGCAGATCAGCGAGCAGGTGCACGAGCTCGCGGCGACCGTCGGGATCGACCATGGCCGTCGACTCGTCGGAGATCAGCAGGCTTGGCCGCCGCGCCAGCGCAGCAGCCACGGCGACGCGCTGCAGCTGGCCACCCGACAGCGAAGCTGTGTCGCGGTCACCCATGCCTGCCAGGCCAACGGCTTCTAGCAGCGCCTCAATGTCGGTCCCGTGACCGTCTGGCAGGCCCCAGACGATGTCGTCGCGGACGCGCAGCCCCAGCACCTGCGCGTCGGGACGCTGGCCGATCAGCGCCGTGCCGCCGGCCCGGCCGAGGCCAACATCGCCGGCCCGGCGGACCGTGCCCGCGGTCGGCTCGGCACCGGCCAGGATCCGCGCCAGCGTCGACTTCCCGGAACCGTTGTCTCCCACGATGGCAACGAACTCGCCGCTTTCGAGTTCCAGGTCGATGCCGGCGAGCGCCTCCACGCCGCTGAAGCTGCGGGTCACGCCGGTGAGCTCGACCGGTACCGGAGAGGGCTCGCGGCGGTCTCCGGTCGCATGGCTGTCCACACGCGCGAGCGTGTACGGCTCGGCGTCGGCGACCCAGCGCAGCCGGCCGAGCACCTCGCCGACAAGCACCCAGCTGAGCACGAGCGCCGCGGCCACGCCCCCGGCGGCCAGGATTGCCACGACGATCGGCCAGTGCGCGGTCAGCACCAGGGCCGCATGGTTCATCCACCGCGCCACTGGGCGCAGCGGCGAGAGATGGGCGATGATCGCGCCCAAACCGTGCACCTGCGTGCGCAGGTTCTCGAGCACCAGCCTGCGGTAGGAGGCAAACACCAGCAACACCAGATCTGCCGCCCCGGCGGCGAGGGGGGCAACCACCAGCCCCGCCGCGCAGACCGACCCAAACCCCCGCCCGTGGCGCCGGAACGTTCCCACCAGGCCGCCCAGGCCCGCGAGCGTCAGCAGGCTGGTCGCGGCGCCGAGCCCGGCGACCAGGCACGCCACCGCCGCCGCCGCCACCAGCGCCGCGGTGAGCGCCCGCAGGCCGTGGCGCTCGGCAGTGACCGCGAACGGCACGACAGCCAGCAGCTGTAGCGATGCGAGCGCCGGCAGCAGCGAGCCGACCACGACCAGCCCGGCGCAGATGGCGGCCATGGTTGCCGCCGCGGCCAGCGCCGCCGGCTGCAGACGGCCGCGAGCCGGCCTGCGGGCCACGGTTGCCATCCGCTCAGCCAGCGTTGCCACGCGCCCAGCTTGACACAGCTCTCGTAGGCCCGGATAAGAGCTGAGCTACCAAGCGGCCCTTCGAGCTACGCTCGCCCCCGAGATGAGCGACGGACATCGACCTGAAGGCACAGCAGACGGCGCCGGCGCCGACGCCGACGAAGCCGCGGCGCTGGCGGCGGCGATTGAGCAGTTCAGGCGCGACACCGCCCCGCCGCCTGCAAAGCCGGCCCCCGTCGCGGCCGTGCCAAGCGCGTGGCAGCGGGCGGCGCTCGCTGAGGGCGTCAGGCGCCAGCCCGAGACCCAGCCGGCCTGGGACTGAGGTCGGGTCCGGCCGCCGCGCAAGCGCGCGCGGCGGCCGGGAGATGCGCGTCAGGCATAATCATATAAAAGGCGGTCGGGATTTGGTATTTTTACCTACCACGCCACCGACCAAA
>JAJYHG010000163.1 GCA_021784895.1 Actinomycetes bacterium | reverse complement strand
GCCGCGCCGGGCTGCGTGCGCTCGGCGCAGGCCTTCTCCCAGTCAGAGCGCTGGGAGACGCTCGACCTCGATGCTGCCGGCGGTTGCATCCGTGATGTAGCACACGCCTACTCGAGCGACGGGGGGCTCGCGATCCTCTACGGGAACCTCGCCACCCGGGGGGCGGTGGTCAAGACGGCGGGCGTCGACGAGTCGCTGTGGCACTTCAGCGGGCCGGCCGTGGTGGTCGAATCGCAGGAGGCGGCGGTGGAGGCGATCCTCGGCGGCGGCGTGCGCGAAGGGGATGTCGTCGTGATCCGCTACGAGGGGCCGCGGGGCGGCCCGGGTATGCAGGAGATGCTCTATCCGACCTCGTACCTCAAAGGGCTGGGGCTCGGCAAGGCCTGCGCGCTGGTGACCGACGGGCGCTTCTCAGGCGGCACCTCGGGACTGTCGGTCGGCCACATCTCGCCCGAGGCTGCGGCTGGCGGGGTGATCGCCCTGGTTGAGAACGGCGACACGGTCACGATCGACATCCCCTCGCGGATGCTCAGGCTCGAGGTCTCCGACGAGCAGCTGGAGGAACGCCGCGGGCGCCTCGAGGCGGGTGCCGGGTACGTCCCGAACCTGCGCCAGCGGAGCGTCTCGCCAGCGCTGCGGGCCTACGCGGCGATGGCGACATCGGCCGACACGGGCGCGGTGCGGGATGTGAGCGCGGTGGAGCGCGCGGTCGGGGCAGTGGCTCTGCTTTGATGGCCAGGTGGCCAACACCTACCGGAGCGTCTTTGCCAGGCCCGGTGCCGCGCGCCTGTTTGCCAGCAGCCTGATCGGCCGCCTGCCGCTCGGCATGTCGTCGCTGACGATGCTTTTGCTCGTGCGCGAGTCGACACACTCCTACGCGGCCGCCGGGGCGGCGGTGGGTGCCAGCGCGCTTGCCGCGGCGCTGTGCGGCCCGGTGCTCGGACGCCTGATCGACCTCGTCGGCCGCAGGCTTGTGGTCGGGCCGGTGGCTGGCCTCCAGGCCTGCGCGTACCTGGCGCTGGCGCTGGCGGCCGGCGCACGGATGGGCGCGCCGGTCTTGATCGGCTGCTGCGCGCTGGCGGGTGCACTCGTGCCACCGGTAGCGCCGGTAGTGCGCGCGCTGTTGCGCGAGCTCTACGATGAGCCACGTGTGCGCGAGACCGCGTTCTCGCTGGAGGCGATCCTTCAGGAGACGATCTGGATCGCCGGCCCGCTGCTGACCACGGTTGTGGTCACCGTGTCCTCACCACGCATTGCCGCCGCGATGCTGGGAGCCATAGGTCTGGGCGGCACCTTGCTGTTCCTGGCCTCGCCGCTGCTGGCAACGGGGGAGCCGCGCCACGGCCCGGCTGGGCGCGTGTCAGCCCTGGCAAGCCAGCGGCTGCGCCGGCTGCTGGTCCCGGTCGCGCTGATGGGTGCGGGACTCGGCGCGGTTGAGGTCGGGATCCCGTCGCTGGCACTGCACGACGGGTCGCGAGCGGCGTCGGGGTCACTGCTCGCGCTCTGGAGTCTCGGCAGCATGGCAGGCGGTGTCGGATACAGCTCGGCGCGCTGGCGTTCCGGGCTCGGGTCGCGCTACGCGGTGCTGTTGCTGCTGAACTGTCTCTCGCTCATTCCGCTGCTGCTCACCGGATCGCTCGCGCTGGCGGCGCCAGCCAGCTTCATAGCCGGCCTGGCCATCGCGCCCACGTTCTCCTGTCTGTACTCGCTGGTCGGCCACGTGGTGATCCCGAACAGTGAGCACGAGGCTTTCAGCTGGGTGCTTTCGGCACTCGTGATCGGGATCGCAGCTGGCTCGGCCGGTGCCGGCGTGCTGATCTCGTCGCTCGGCATCCACGGCCCGTTCCTGCTGGCGCTGATCGCGGCTGCGTGCGCTGCTGCTGGCTCGGTCAGATTCGCGGGGATGCCCTTTGGGGTCAGCGTGACGCCGACTTAGCCGGGTGCTGCGGGTGGTGGCTGGGTGGCCATGGCGCCTGCTGCCGGCGACGGTGGATCACAGTAGAGTGCGGCTGCCTTGGCTTCACAAAGCGTTCACATGAGCCGGTGGTGATGGGCGGCCCTCATGGCTGATAACCACCGCCGCGTCGCCGCGCCGGTGTCTGGCTCCGTGCCGGCGACCGCGGGCCGCGAGGTCTGCTTTGACACGCTCGTGCAGGCATCCAGAAACGTCGTCACGGCAAGTGAGCTGCTCAACCAGCTGATGGCCGACCTCCCGGACACTGGTGGCCAAGCCGAAGCCATCGGCGAGTGTGAGCACCGCGGCGATGCGTTCGTGCAGGACCTCGTGGGCCGCCTGAACCGCGGGCTGAACGCGGTTATCGAGCGGGAGGATCTGCTGGCGCTGATCTCGGCGCTCGATGACATCGTGGACCACGTTGACGAGGTCGCGGCCTTCCTCGGTCTCTACGGGATCGAGGCGCCGATGGCGCAGGCACAGGCGCTCGCGCGGGTACTGTTGCTGGCGGCGCAGGAGCTTTCCAGAGCCGTTGACGGTGCCGCACGCGCGCAGGAGATCTCCGACCATGTGGTCGAGGTCCATCGGCTCGAGAATGAGGGCGACCAGATCGTCCGGGGTGCGCTTGCAGCCCTGTTCGTCGACGGCGTCGACCCGATGGTCGTGATCCGCTGGAAGGACATATTCGAGCGGCTCGAGGATGCGATCGATGCCACTGAGCGGGCGGCGTATGTGCTCGCCGGCATCGTCATCAAGGACGCTCGCGCGTCGACCTGAGCGCGGCTGCGGCGCAGCTGGCCGGATTTGTCCGCGGCCGGGCGCAAACTTGTCGAGATGCCTCGCAAGCGCGCGGAGACCGACACGCGGAGACCACCGCACGAGCGTGCCGGGCATGACGGGCGTGGCGGGCGTGCCGGGCGTGGCGGGGCGATACTGCCCAGGATCGTGCTCATCGCCCTGTGCACCGGGCTCGCGGTCGCGCTGGTGGGTGCGGGCGACGGCATCTGGCTGACGATGCCCGGGTTGCTGCTTGCGGGCTCGATGGCCGCTGCGCCCGGCACTGTGATCGCGTCCGCAGCGCCGGTGATGGCAGCCGGGGTGGCGGCGGCCAAGCTCGGTCCGCCGGTGACGCTGCCGCCTCTGTGGCTGCTGGTGCTGGTGCCAGCAGCGTCGCTGATGGTCCTGCACGCTGCCGGCCAGCGGCTGCGGCGCGAGCGCGACGCGATGGCCGAGGCGGCCTTCAGTGACCCGCTCACCGGCATGGCGAACCGCCGCATGCTGCAATCCCGGGTCGCCTACGAGGTCGAGCGTCACCTCCGGGCGGGTGAGCGCTTCACCCTGGCGCTGCTCGACCTGGACGGGTTCAAGCTGCTCAACGACCGCTATGGCCACGCGGCCGGGGATGAAATGCTCTGCGATGTGGCCATGCAGCTGAAGCGGACGCTGCGCGGCCAGGACACGGTTGCGCGGCTCGGGGGCGATGAGTTCTGTGTGATCGCGCCCGAGACCGCCAACCCCAGGCCGCTTGCCGATAGGATCGCGGCAGCGGTGGCGGGCGCATCGGCTGGACAGGACGATCTGCGAGCCAGTGTCGGCACCGCGGTGTTTCCAGAGGATGGAGCGACCATCGAAGTGCTGCTGCAGGCCGCTGACGAGCGGCTGCTTGAAGCCAAACGCAGGCTCCGGGGAGGCGCGCAACGGCGCGCTGCCTGATACGTAGCTAAGGTCTCTAGCCGTGTCACCTGCTGAGGAGGAGCGCTCAACCTGGTATGCCTCACGGGCGCTGCGCTGGCCCGAGCAGATTGCCAACGCGGCGGAGAAGCAGGCGACCGCCGGGCGCCTCGCCGCGATGGTCGCCGACGGCGCTCTGATCGGCGTCGGTTCGGGATCGGCGGCCTACCTGGCGCTCTGGGCTATCGGCCAGCGCGCGGCCACCAATTCGCTCGCCATCCGCGTTGTCACGACTTCCTACGAGACTGAGACGGCTGCATGCACGCTAGGAATCCCGACCCTGCCGCTCGGCTCGGTGCAGCCCGACTGGGGGGTCGACGGCGCCGACGAGGTCGATCCGCAGGGGCGGCTGCTGAAGGGGCGCGGCGGCGCCATGTTCATGGAGAAGGTGCTTTGGGCGACCTGCCGGCGCATGTATCTGGCGATCGACCCCAGTAAGCATGTCGAGCGTCTCGGGCAGGGGTTTCCGGTTCCGATCGAGGTCCACCGTCATGCCGTTGAGCTCGTTGGACGCGAGCTCGACGGGCTGGGCTGCCACCGCTGGGGACTGCGGCTGGCGGGTGGCAAGGACGGACCGGCCGTGACCGAGTGGGGCAACCTGGTGCTCGACGCCTGGTTCGATGAGATCCCGCTGGGACTCCACGCGCAGCTGAAGGCCCTCCCTGGGGTGATCGAGACCGGGCTGTTTGAGGGCTACAGCTACGAAGTGATCTGAAGCGTCCTACTCAGACTGGCGCGTGAGCGTCGCCAGGAAGCGGTCGATCCGCCGCTGCTCCTCGGTGCTGAGCGCACCGCTCGCCTCGCTGAGCAAAGTCATAGGCCCGCGGTCGGCCGCCCAGCGGCTGACCGCGGCGCTGAATCGGCCAGCGACCCAGACGAGCGGTAGCCCGGCGGCATACGTCATCACGCTGCGATCCTGAAGTTCGGGAGATGGCTCGCTGCGGAGCAGCAGGATCGCCTGCTGCCCCAGTTCGTGTGCGACTTGGTCGATCGCGTCGAGTCCTTCGGATCCAAGCAGCGCGACCTCGCCCTCCTGCAGCATCTCGCGCGCCCAGCCTGATGTGGGGCCAGCGAGGGCTGACGGGGCGCACACGAAGCGGAAGCGGGTGGGGGGCATATGGTGAAAGCTACCCGCTCGCGGACTTCGCCGGCGTGATCCCCCGCGCAGGGCGGTGTCTGACGGCAGCTGGGGCTACGGCTCAGATAGTGCTGCGGCCGCGGCGCGCCGGCGGGGCGGTAGCGCGCCGATGAAGCGCAGCGCCATGACTGCCACGTCGTCGGACTGTCGCGCCGCCGGTCTGCGCGCGATGCGCTCAAGCGTGGCGGCGAGCACTTCGGCGCTGGCGCCGCCATGTTCCCTGAGCGCCTCCTCACATGAGCGCGAGTCTGGTGCCTGGTCGGTGACCCCGTCGGTGTAGGCGACCACACAGTCGCCCGGGTGGAGCTCGAGTTCGGCGGTCTGCAGGCGAATCTCGCGAAACACGCCAAGCAGGTCACCGTGGGCGCTAACCGCGAACGGGATGCCTGTGGGGCGGACGAGGACGGGCGGGGGATGTCCCGCCGCCGCGATGGTGGCCGAGGCGGTGTGCGCCCCCAGCCGGAGAGTCAGGCAGGCGGCCGTGATGAAGCGCGGGTCACCTTGGTGGCCGAGCATCACCCTGTTGAGCAGTCGCAGAGCCTCGGCTGGTGCTGCCCCCTGCTCCAGTGAGCTGCGCAGCGTCCAGCGTGCCATGGCGGTGGCGGCCGCGGCGGCGGTCCCCTTGCCGCACACATCGCCGATGATCAGCGCCCACGTGTCAGGCCCGGTGCTGAAGGCGTCGTAGAAGTCGCCGCTCACTGGTCCCTCTCCGGGGAGGAACCGGACGGCCAGCTCGCAGTCTGGGATGTCAGGCATGGTCTCCGGCAGGATGCTCTCCTGCAGGGTCTGCGCGGTCTGATCGCTCTGCTGGCGCGCTCGTTCGCGGGTAACCGCGAGGTGGCCGAGATACGCGCCGGTCAGGCCCGTGAGCAGGGTCAGCAGCACCAGCGCTGCGATCGCGTCTGTGACCGAATGGTTGGCGGTGTTCTGCGCCTGCTCTTGGCGGTGGGAGTCGCGGCTCGAGAGCAGTTGTTCAAGAACGCCCGCGCGGGCGCGGATCGCGTCGAGCGCCTGTTTGCCCTGGAGTGTCGCGGCGAACGAGCGGGCGCTCGCTGGATCATGTGCGAGAAGATCCAGTACATGGGGCACGTAGACGGACATGTAGGAGTCGACGGCTGCGATCAGGTGGCTCGACTGACTGGCGTCAGCGTGTGTCGAGGCCACCGACGCCCGCAGCAGCCTGACCGCACTCGGCAGGCGGCGTTCCGCCAGGTGCAGCGGCGCCAGGAACAGGCTGCGCCCTGTGATCACGTCACCGCGCAGGCCAGTCTCGGCGTCAACTGCGAGGTGCTCGAGGTCGATGACGCGCAGCAGGTAGGTGTCGTCGCGGATCGTGGCGTTGGCTGTGGCCCGCAGCGCCAGCGTGTTGCGCAGCAGCTGCGCGACGCCAAGGCCAACGAGCAGGGCCCCGAACAGGACGGTCGCCGCGATCCTGATCCGCAGCCAGCGATGGTGGCGCTGCACTTGCGCGATACCCCACATTCAGCGTCTGGTTCGCACGCGCTGCGGCGTGCCCTTCCTGCAGCGAAGCGTAGACCAGAACGAGATGTTTGAGCTGATCGACGTGCGCGGAGCTTGAGCCTGGCACTGCCTACCAGCTTGATGCGGCAAGCCTTAGCGCTGCTTGTGGCACGGGCCGCTGGTCGGAGCCGGTGTACAGACTGAGTGGCCGGATCAGTGAGTTCGCTTCGAGCTGTTCGATCACATGCGCGGTCCAGCCGGTGATGCGGCTGATCACGAAGATCGGAGTGAAGAGCGGGATCTCGAATCCCATCATGTAATAGGCGGGGCCCGCGGGGAAATCGAGATTGGGTTTGATCTGTCTGGCGTCCCACATCGCCTGCTCGAGCGCCTCATACATGCGAACCCAGCGCTCGCTGCCGTCGGTGAGCTCGGCCATGCGCAGCATCGCGGCCTTCATCGTCGGCACGCGTGAGTCGCCGTGCTTGTAGACGCGGTGCCCGAAGCCCATGATCTTGCGCTTCTGGGCGAGCGCAGTGGTGAGCCATTGCGCGGCGGTGTCGGGGTCGCCGATCTCAAGCATCATCTGCATCACCGCTTCGTTGGCGCCGCCGTGCAGTGGTCCCTTGAGCGCACCGATGGCGGCGGTCACGGCGCTGTAGATGTCCGAGAGTGTCGAGGCGACGACGCGCGCGGTGAATGTGGATGCGTTGAAGCTGTGCTCGGCGTAGAGGACGAGCGAGATCTCGAAGCAGCGTACGACCTCGGCTGCCGGTACCTCGCCGAAGCACATGTAGAGAAAGTTCTCGGCGAAGCCCAGGCGCGGGTCGGGGAGGACCGGCGGCAGGTCGTGGCGGCGACGGTGCTCCCAGGCAAGCGCGGTCGGGAGCTTGGCCAGCATCGCCAACGCCTTGGCCCGGTTGGCCGCGGCCGAGTTGTCGTCCTCGGCGGGGTCCTCTGCGCCGAGCGCACTGACAGCGGTGCGCATCACGTCCATCGGGTGGCAGGTGTCCGGCAGCCGGTCGAGTGCCGAGAGTGTGTTGCGGGTAAGTTCGCGCTGTGCGCGTTCACGCTCACTGAAGGCGCGCACCTGCTCGGCTGTGGGCAGCTCGCCGTTCCAGATCAGGTAGGCGACCTCCTCGAAGCTGCAGCTGGCGGCGAGCTCCTGGACCGGGTAGCCACGGTAGGTAAGCGAGTTGGTCTCCTGCACCACGTTCGAGATTGCGGTGCGGTCGACGATCACGCCGGCGAGACCCTTGTGGATCTCGGGATCCTGGATGCTCATGGTGTTCCCCGATCGGAGATGTCGAAGTTGAAGACGCCGGCGTCAAAGGCGGTGTAGCCCTCGTAGCCGAGCAGCTCGTAGAGGCGCGCACGGGTCTGCATCTGCGCAAGCAGCGGTTCCTGCGTGCCCTCCTTTGCGATCGTGCGCAGGCCCTGCTCGACGGCGCCCATCGCCAGACGCAGTGTCGTGACCGGGTAGATCACGACGTTGAAGCCGAGCTGCTCGAGCGTGCGTGCGTCGAGCAGCGGCGACTTGCCGAACTCGGTCATGTTGGCCAGTAGCGGGACGCCGATCGCGCTGCGGAACGCTTCGAACTCATGCTCATCGGCGAGCGCCTCCGGGAAGATCATGTCCGCGCCGGCGGCGACGTAGGCGCGGGCGCGCTCGATCGCGGCGTCCAGCCCCTCGACTCCGCGAGCGTCGGTGCGCGCACAGATCACAAACTCGGGATCGGTGCGGGCAGTGACCGCCGCTCGCACCCGCTTGACCATCTCGTCACGCTCGACCACCTGCTTGTTGTCGAGATGGCCGCAGCGCTTGGGGTTGACCTGGTCCTCGATATGACAGCCGGAGATCCCGGCCTGCTCGAGCGTCGTGATCGTGCGCGCAACGTTGAGTGGCTCCCCGAACCCCGTGTCGGCGTCGATCAATACCGGCAGGCGCGTGCTCGCCGCGATCTGCTGACCGATGCCTGCGACCTCGGTGAGCGTCGTCAGCCCGATGTCTGGTAGCGCCAGCTGAGCCGAGAGCGCGCCGCCTGACACGTAGACACCGTCGAACGCGAGGTCCTCAACGGTGCGCGCCACGAGCGGTGAAAACGCGCCGGGAAAGCGCAGCAGTCGCCCGGAGTCGAGTTGCTGGCGGAACTCTTTGCGCCGATCGGCGGCGCTGTGAGCAGGCTGACTCATGCGAAGATCCCGCCCGCCGGCACCGGCCCGAGCTGGCTGGGCTCGACTGTGATCGACAGCTCCTGCAACTCCGCCGGTCCGAGGTCGGGGAGGCGCCGCGCCGCTTCGAGGAAGCGATTCTGCTCGGTCGCGTCGACGATCCCCTCGGCCAGCGTGCGGAACTTAGCGACGTAGTCCTCGCGCGCGAACGGATGCGCTCCGCGTGGGTGTGCGTCGGCGACGTCCAGCTCATCGTCGATTGTGGTCCCGTCCTCGAGCGTGATCACCACGCGTCCGCCAAAGGCCCGCCGATCAGGGTCTGGGTGGTGGTAGCGGCGGGTCCACTCCGGCTCCTCGACGGTGCGGATCTTGTGCCACAGCGCGACGGTGTCCGGTCGTGTCGCGCGCTCGCGCGCGTATGAGCGTTCGTGGTGCCAGGCGCCATCCTGGAGCGCGACCGCGAAGATGTACATGATCGAATGGTCGAGCGTCTCGCGGCTCGCCTCGGGGTCCATCTTCTGCGGGTCACCGGCGCCGGTCCCGATCACGTTGTGTGTGTGGTGGCTGGTGTGGATCACGACCTCGCGCACCTGTTCGAGATCGCCGAGGCGCGGCCGCATTTTCCGCGCGAGATCGATCAGAGCCTGGGCCTGGTACTCCGCCGAGTGCTGCTTGGTGTAGGTGTCGAGAATCGCTCGTTTGGGCTCACCGGCCTGTGGCAGGGCGACCTCGTAGCTGTGATTGGGACCGCTGAGCAGCCACGCGATCACCCCATCCTCGCCCTCGTAGATCGGGGCCGGAGCGCCCTCGCCGCGCATCGCCCGATCGACCGCCTCAACTGCGGCCTTCCCCGCAAAGGCCGGGGCATAGGCTTTCCAGGATGAGATCTCGCCCTTACGCGACTGGCGGGTCGCCGTGGTCACGTGCAGCGCCTGGTTGACCGCCTGGAAGATGACTTCGCGCCTGAGCCCGAGCAGGGTCCCGATGCCGGCGGCAACGGCGGGGCCGAGGTGGGCGACATGGTCGATGCGGTGCTCGTGCAGGCAGATTCCACGCACCAGATCCACCTGGATCTCATAGCCCGTGGCGATCGCGCGGACGAGCTCGGCACCGCTGCGTCCTGCGTGCTGCGCTACGGCCAGGATCGGCGGAATGTTGTCCCCGGGATGGGAGTAGTCGGCGGCCAGGAAGGTGTCATGGAAATCGAGCTCGCGGACCGCCACGCCGTTTGCCCAGGCCGCCCACTCGGGTGAGCAGCGATCGCCTGCAGGCAACCCGTACACGGTCGCGCCCGGCTCGTAGGGATGCGCTGCGGCCTGAGCGCGAGCGTTGGCGACGGTTTGCCGCGCCAGCGACGCGACGGCCACGGCGGTGTTGTCGATGAGCCGGTTGATGGTCATCTCGCTGACTGCCGGTTCAACCGCAACGGGGTCGGCGGCGACCTCGGCGATCCGCCACGCCAGCTGCTGCTCGCGAGCGAGAACCTCGCCGCGCGCGTGAGTCCGCACCGCGTATGACTTCATCCTGCCTCCCGGCTGGTGCAGGGACGTGAGTCGCTGCCGAGCTCGACTATTTGCAGCTGGTCTTCCGCCATCGCTTTACAGCATGCACATCTCGCGGGCTCTTGAAAAGCCCTAAAATCGTGGGGATTTGTGCGACCATGACGGTAACTCTGTGAAGTTTGTGAGGAGTTAGCGATGAGCTTGAGGAAAGCGAAGGTCGGCGTGAGACTGCGGCGGTTTCGCGAGCAGCGCGGTCTCACTCAGGCGGCGTTGGCACAAGCGCTTGGGATCTCTCCGAGCTATGTGAATCAGATGGAGTCAAACCAGCGGCCCGTAACCGCGCCGGTGTTGCTCAAGCTCGCCGATGTCTTCGACGCTGATCTGCAGCAGTTCTCAACCGACGAGGCCGATCGCCTCGCGATCCGGTTGCGCGACGTAATCGCGGACCCTTCGATCGGTGAGCAGGTTTCGCAGGCCGAGAGCCGTGAGCTGGCCGAGAGCATGCCCGAAGTGGCGCGCTACCTGCTTGAGTTGCATCGCCGCTACCGCCACACGCTCGAGGCCAACCAGACGATCTCAAGCCAGATTCAGGGCGCTGAGGGCGGCAGCTTGCGGCTCTCCTCGCCGACTGCTCATGAGGAGGTGCGCGACCTCTTTTATGACCAGCACAACCATTTTCCCGTCCTCGACGAGCTGGCTGAGTCGCTCTTTGAGGAGTACGCGCTCACCGTCGGTAACACGGAGCCGGGGATCAGCGCGCTGCTCAGAGTGCGGCATAAGACAGAGATCGCCGAGCTGCCCGGTGAGCAGGCCGCGAACTTCGAGCGGCGTTACGTGCCGGCGGAGAGGAAACTTGAACTCTCGCCGATGTTGAGTCCGGGGCAGCGGGCGTTCCAGCTCGCCACGCACCTCGCCTTCATGGAGGCAGGCGAACAGCTCCGCGCGATCGTTGCCGAAGCCGGCCTGTCAAGCGACGAGACCCGTGAGCTGGCAATGATCGGTCTGGCCAACTACTTCGCCGGCGCGCTAGTGCTTCCGTATGGACGCTTCCTGGAGGCGGCCGAGTCGCTGCGCTACGACATCAATCTGCTTCAGCGCAGGTTCGGCGTTGGTTATGAGACGGTGGCTCACCGCCTGAGCACATTGCAGCGGCCAGGAGCGAAGGCTGTGCCGTTCTTCTTCATCCGCGTTGACCGTGCCGGCAACATCTCCAAACGCCAATCCGCGACCGACTTTCACTTCTCGCGGGTGGGTGGGACCTGCCCGCTGTGGAACGTCTACGAGGCGTTTGCCCATCCCGGGCAGATTCGCACCCAGCTCACAGAGATGCCTGACGGCCGGAAGTACCTGTGGGTCGCCAGGACGGTCGCACGCAGCAACGGCGGCTACGGCACGCCTGCCAAGACGTTCGCGATCGGTCTCGGCTGCGATCTTCAGCACGCTTCGCGACTCGTGTACGCCGACGGTCTCGATCTTGCCAACCCGACCGCGCTGGTGCCGATCGGTCCCGGATGCAAGGTCTGCGAGCGCGAGCGGTGCCCGCAGCGCGCCTTCCCCGCGATCGGCCGGCGGCTCGAAATTGACCAGCATCGCAGTCCCTTCGCGCCATACAGCGTGGCAGCTGGATAGCGCCGGCGGGAGAGGTCCGCGACCGCAGCCGCAGCCGTCAACGCCATGACGCGAGCAGCGCAAGACAGATCGCGACCTCGGCGACCGCGATCCCGGTGCCGAGCGTGTCGCCGGTGCGGCCCCCGAAACTCCGGCGTGCGCACAGGGCGGTGAGAGCACCGAAGGCGAGCGCGACCGCTAACGAGAGCGTGCCCCGCCAGACGCCAAGCAAGCCGATGGCGCAAACGGCAGCGATCGCTGCAGCCACCAGTGCTGCGGCCGGCGGCACCCTGAAGCTCGCCCCAAGCCCGTCCGAGCGAGCGGGCACGGCTGTTCTGGCGTGCACGAGCGCGGCGAGGCGGCCGCCTGCGCCCGCGACTGTCAGTGCAAGCAGGGCGTGATCGCGTGACATCGGTGCGAGTGCTGCGAACAGCAACAGCCCCCAGCCGATCAGCGCCAGCACACCGAACGTGCCAAGCGTTGAGTCGCGCATCACGGCCAGACGCCGCTCACGCTCGCCACGGACACCAAGGCCATCGGCGAAGTCAGCCAACGCATCCTGGTGGAGCCCCCCACTGAGGATGACCAGCGTCGCCATCGCCAGGGCGGTGCTCGGGTCCGGGCCAAACAGCGGCACGGCGATCAGCCTCACCGCCCCGGCCGCCGCTCCGAGACCCGCGCCCACCAGCGGCAGCCACGCTACGGTGTCGCTCATGTCGCTGATGTCCGGGTCGGTCCAGCGACCAGGCACGGGGATGATCGTCAGGAACGCGATGGCGCCTGCGACGCCGCCGCGCAGGCGACGAAGCGGATTCCTGTGCCACCGGCCGGCGATCTCAGCCTGACCGGATGATGCCTGCCTCATCAAACGTCCCCATCCGCCGGTGCAGGGTGCCCGCCGCCTCGATCAGTGGCAGTGCTAACAGTGCGCCCGATGCCTCGCCGAGCCGGAGCCGCAGGTCCAGGAGAGGTTCCAGGCCCAGCTCGTTGAGCACCAGGTGATGCCCAGGCTCGGCGGACCGGTGGCTGGCGATGAGCAACTCGCGGACGTAGGGCTCGAGCTGCACGGCCGCGATCGCCGCCACCCCAACGGCAAAGCCGTCCAGGATGACAGGCAGATGACTATCGAGCGCCGCGAGCATCGCGCCAACGAGGGCCGCAAACTCGAAGCCGCCGAGTCTCGCGAGTGCCTCCTCAGTGGTGGGCTGCGGACCGTGCAGTCTGAGCGCGGAAGAGACGATCGCGAGCTTGCGCTCGAGGCCTGCTGCGTCAAGGCCGGTGCCACGGCCGACCGTCAATTCGGGCGAGACGTTCAGTAGCGCCGCGCCAAGGGCCGCGGCGGTGGTGGTGTTGCCGATCCCGATCTCCCCTAGCGCCAGGCAGTCAATTTCGGACTGAAGCAGCTCTGAGACCAGGCGTCGACCTGCACCGATCGCCTCGGACAGCTGCTCGGGTGTCATCGCACTGCCGGCGGTGAAGTCAGCCGTACCCTCGGCAACCTTGAGGCTGACCGCTCCAGTCGGGGTCGGGCCGATGAGTCCCACGTCGGCGATCAGCAGCGCATGGTCACCGCCGCGGGAAAGCGCCCCGGCTGCCGTTCTGCTGGCGGCGGCACTGGCGGTGACCTGCGCCGAGACTTCACTTCCAAACAGGCTGGTGCCGTGCCGCACATGGCCGTGGTCACCCGCGCAGATGAGCACGCCAGCCCGGATCCGCTCAGGTGGCGGCGCCCCCGTGATCAGCGCCCAGCGCTCGATCAGCGGTTCCAGTGCGCCGAGGCTCCCGGCCGGCTTGATGATCTCATCGAGGCGGTCACGTGCCGCGACCGCCGCGCGCCGGTCGAACGCTGGGTTCGATGCCAGCGCTGGCACGTGGCCGCTTGCAGCACGCCAGTGCTCGTGCATGACCACTTCGCTCAGCGGCAGCCGCTTGCCCCAGCCCACTGTTTCCAGTGTGGGGCGCACCGGGCGCTCGTCTGGCCAGCCGAGACAGAGATAGGCGAGCGGCTCGACTCGCGGCGGCAGCCCGAGCAGCTGACTCAGGTCCGCAGGCTTGTAGAAGCTGACCCAGCCTACGCCGACGCCTTCGGCACGGGCTGCCAGCCACAGGTTCTGGATCGCGCAGGCGGTGCTGTAGACATCCGTCTCTGGGATCGTGCCGCGGCCCAGCACCTCGGTATCCGGATCTCCGTGGTCACAGCAGACGCAGATCCCGAGCGGTGCCTCTACGACGCCCTCGAGCTTCTGGTCAAGAAAGTGCCGCGCGCGCTCGTCGAACCGGTCCGCCTGGCGCAGGCGCTCCTGCTGCGCCAGTGCCCGGATTGCCGTCCGTGTCTGTAGCGAGCGCACGATGATGAACCGCCACGGCTGCATCAGGCCAACCGACGGGGCCTGGTGCGCCGCGGTGAGGATCCGCTCGATTACATCCTCGCTGACTTCATCCGGGCGGAAGCGGCGCACGTCACGGCGTTCGGCGATCACGCCATACACGGCCCGCAGACGCTCGTCGTCGTAGCGCCAGCCCTGCGGGTCGGCCGCGCGCTCCGCTGCCCGCGAGGGGTCAAACCCCGGTGGTGTCGGAGGACGGACGAATTGAGCCATGGACGCAACACTCTGCCACGGATCACCGGATTTCTCCTCGCGGAAGCTGTAGCATCGTGCCGGTCCAGCGTGGCGGCGTGAGGAACCCGGTGTGGGTCCGGGACGGTCGCGCCACTGTGACCGGGGCAGGCGCCTCGGAAGTCAGAAACTCTGCCGCCACGAGCTTTCCGATCACGGGACGCACGATCCCCAGGAGGTCCAGCGCCAGCATGAAGCGGTTGTTGCTCGTCCGGCACGCGCCGACGACTGCCACGCGTGAGCGTGCGTTCCCGGCGGATGAGTCGCTGGACGACGAGTCATGCGCTGCAGCTGCCCAGCTGGCTGTGAAGCTTCCCGGTGACTGCGTGGCGCTCAGCAGTCCGGCGCGGCGGGCCATCCAAACCGCACACGCCACCGGTTTTGAGCCGGCGACAGAGCCGCGCCTTGCTGAGTGTGACTTCGGCACCTGGTCGGGCCGCCGCCTGGAGGACATCGACAGAGAGTCTCCGGGAGCCACGAGGGAATGGATGACCGATCCGGCGGCGGCACCGCACGGCGGTGAGAGCCTGTGCACGTTCACGCAGCGGGTCGGGGCGTGGCTGGACGAGGAGGCGACGCGCGAGCGTAGCGTCGTTGCCTTCACGCACGGGGGGGTCATCAGGGCGGCCGTCGCGCACGTGCTCGGGGCCGGCGTGAACGCCGTATGGCGGATCAGCGTCGAGCCGCTCAGCCTCACCGAGCTGCACGCGGTGGACGGTGAGTGGTCGCTCGTGGCCCTGAACCGGATGGCGATATGAGTGGCATGGCGCTACTGGGTGCCTACGGTGCCGATCTCGCCTTCGGGGATCCGAAGCGCATGCATCCGGTGGCTGGATTCGGGCTCCTGGCCGGCCGGCTGGAGCGGACTGCGTATGCGCCGACGCGTCTCCGGGGGGCGCTTGTGGCAGGAGTGCTGGTCGCGTGGGCGGCAGGGGCCGCGCAGCTGCTGGCCCGATGGAGCTCGCGCGACCTGGCGCTGGCACTGGTTGGCTGGGCATCGCTCGGCGGACGCTCGCTGCGCGCCGAGGCGCGCGCTGTGGGCGCGCTGCTCGCAGACGGAGAGCTCGACCGGGCGCGCGATCGCCTGGGTTCGCTCTGTGGCCGCGACGCCGGTGAGCTTGACGAAGCTGAGCTCTCGCGCGCCGTGGTCGAGTCGCTCGCCGAGAACACCAGTGACGCGGTGGTGGGGGCGCTGTTCTGGGGCGCCGTGGCCGGCCCCGCCGGGGTCGCCGCCTACCGTGCGACGAACACGCTCGACGCGATGTTTGGCCACCGGAGCGAGCGCTACCTCCAGTTCGGCTGGGCCGCGGCACGACTCGACGACCTCATGAACTGGCCGGTTGCGCGCCTCACCGCTCTGCTCACCGGCGTGGCCGCCCCGCTCCTAGGGGGCTCGGTCAGGGTGACACTGGACACTGTCCGCAGCGACGGCCGCGCCCATCCCAGCCCCAACGCCGGCGTCACCGAAGCTGCATTCGCCGGCGCCCTCGGCCTGCGGCTGGGTGGTCCGCTCAAATACGGCCGGCAGGCGGAGGCGCGCCCCTTTCTCGGCAGCGGCCGGCCGGCCGTGCCCGAGGACATCCAGCGTGCGAGCCGCCTTTCGTTCGCAGTCGCGACACTCGCGGCGCTAGTGAGCGCCGCCATGGCGGAGGGGCGCAGATGAAGGGCGCACTACTCGTCGCAGGCACGCATTCAGATGCGGGCAAGTCGGTGCTCACCGCCGGAATCTGCCGCTGGCTGGCGCGGCAGGGGGTGCGGGTCGCGCCGTTCAAAGGACAGAACATGGCGCTCAACTCGGTCGTGACCGCCAGCGGCGCCGAGGTCGGCCGCGCCCAGGCAATGCAGGCCGCGGCCGCTGGGGTGGAGCTCGAGGCAGCGATGAACCCGATCCTGATCAAGCCCTCGGGCGAGCGCCACAGCCAGGTGATCGTGATGGGCGAGCCCTACGCGGATGTGGATGCCCGCAGCTACCGGTCGCTGAAGGATGAGCTGCGGCCGATCGTGGCTGCGGCACTCGCCGACCTGCGCTCTCGCTACGACGTGGTGATCTGTGAAGGCGCCGGTAGCCCGGCCGAGATCAACCTCCGCGACAGTGACCTCACGAACATGTGGCTCGCACGCGAGGCAGATCTGCCGACGCTGATCGTCGCCGACATCGACCGCGGCGGCGTTTTCGCATCGCTGTTCGGGACCCTGGCGCTGCTGGACCACGCGGACCAGGCGCAGGTCGCCGGCTTCGTGATCAACAAGTTCAGGGGCGATCAGTCGATCCTGGCTCCTGGACTCGAGCAGCTCGAGCGGCTCAGCGGCCGGCCGACCCTCGGTGTGCTGCCGTTCGTAGAAGACCTCTGGCTCGAGGCCGAGGACTCGCTGGCGCTGGACGCAGGCGCACCGGAGTCCGCGCCGCCACCGGGAGCCGACACGCTCGACGTCGCGGTCGTGCGCCTGCGCTACATCTCCAACTTCACCGACGCCGACGCGCTGCGCGGCGAGCCCGGTGTGCGCGTGCGCTTCACCCGCTCGGCGGCCGACATCGAGCGCGCCGACCTGGTGATCATCCCGGGCACCAAGGCGACCGTCGAGGATCTGGAGCGGCTGCGCCAGACGGGGCTCGACCACGCGCTGGCTGCGCGCGCCGAGCGCGGCGGGCCGATCCTCGGGATCTGCGGCGGCTACCAGATGCTCGGCGAGCGCATCGACGACGAGGTCGAGTCGCGCCGCGGCAGCGTGGCGGGGCTGGGCCTGCTCCCGGTTGCGACGAGCTTCACGGCGCAGAAGCTCAGGCGCCTGCGAGTCGGCAGCTCGCCCTGGCTTGGTTCCGAAGCCGGTGGCTATGAGATCCGTCACGGCCAGCCGAAGCTCGGGCTGGAGACGAACCTGCAGCCGCTGCTGGTCGCAGCGGACGGGGAGCCGGACGGCGTCGTCAACGGGGCTGTGCTCGGCACCTCGTGGCACGGCGTGCTCGAGCACGACGGCTTCCGCCGTGCCCTGCTGCAGTGGGTCGCAGCGCGCGCCGGCAGACGCTTCATCCCTGGCACGGAGTCTTTCAGCGAGGTGCGCGCACGACGGCTCGACGCGCTCGGCGAGCTGATCGAGCGCCACGTCAACACGGCCGCGCTCACCGACCTGATCGAGCATGGCAGCGACCGTTCAAGCCCGGCCATCACGATCGAGACGAGGCAACTTGCTGCGCTTGCTGACCACCGCTGACACCGAGATCCTGGCCACCGCCGCGGCTGTGCGCCGGCTGCCTGAAAGCTTTCCCGAGGTTCGCTGCGCTAACCCCTCAGGCCTCGGCGCGGAGCACAGCGCCGAGCTGATCGACGATCTGCTCGACGGCGCCCGCGTGGTCCTCTGCCGGATCCTCGGCGGCCGCCGCGGCTGGCCCGACGGCATCGACCTGCTGGCTCAGCGCTGCCGCGAGCGCCAGATCACGCTGCTGACCCTGGGCGGGGAGGCTGAGCCGGATGCGGAGATGACCGCGCTTGCCACCGCGCCAGCGGGCGCGGTGGCGCAGGCAGGGGAGTACCTGCGCCACGGCGACGTCGACAACATCGAGCAGCTCTTGCGTTTCATGGCCGACACCTTCCTGTTTGAGGGCTACGGCTTCGAGCCGCCCGCCGAGGTCGAAGACATGGGGGTCTACCGCCGCGACCCCAGGCGCGAGGGCCGCCCGACGGTCGGCTTCTGCTTCTACCGCTCGCACTTCCTGACCGGCAACACTGAGTTCGTCGACGCCTTCTGTGACGCGGTCAACGCGGCCGGGGCGGGCGTCTTCGCCGTCTGGAGCTACTCGCTGCGCGCCGATCCGCAGGGGCGCGTGCCGGTGCTAGACCTGCTCGCCGGTGAGGTCGATGCACTCGTGGTGTCGATGCTGGCCACCGGCGGCTCGGGCGCCGCTGAAGCCGATGAGTGGGACGCCTCGGCGCTCGCGGCGCTCGACGTGCCGGTGCTGCAGGCGGTCACCTCGACCCAGTCGCGGGCCGCCTGGCTAGAGTCCGACTCGGGTCTGCAGCCGCTCGACGCCGCCACCCAGGTGGCGATCCCCGAGTTCGACGGCCGCCTGCTGGCGGGGGTGATCTCGTTCAAGGAGCGCGACGCACACGATTCTCCCGTGGGAGTCCCGGTGCCACGCTACGTCGCCGACCCCGAGCGCTGCGCCCGTGTGGCCAGGCTGGCGGTGCGCCACGCCCGCCTGCGCCTGATACCCGCGGCCAAGCGGCGCGTGGCGGTCCTGCTCACCGCCTTTCCGACCAGGCACGCCCGCATCGGGATGGCCGTCGGGCTGGACACCCCCGCAAGTGCCCTAAAGCTCTTTGACGCGCTTGCAGCCGAAGGCATGGCCGTCGATCACGACTTCACGCACGGCGATCAGCTGATGCACGCGCTGATCGCCGCCGGCGGCCACGACCCCGAGTTCCTCACCGACGCCCAGCTTCAGGCGGCGCCGCTGCGGCTGCCGGTGGCCGACTACGAGCGCTGGTACGCGACCCTCCCGCGAGAGCTGCGCGACTCGATCGAGCGCCGCTGGGGGCCGCCGCCCGGCGACCAGTACGTCGACGGTGACGACTTCTTCGTCGCCGGGCTCGAGCTCGGCAACGTGCTGGTCGCGATCCAGCCGCCGCGCGGATACGGTGACGACCCGGTCGCGATCTACCACGACCCCGAGCTCCCGCCTACGCACCACTACCTGGCCTGCTACCGCTTCATCGACCAGGTCTGGGGCGCCGACGCGATCGTGCACCTCGGTAAGCACGGCACGCTCGAATGGCTGCCGGGCAAGATGCTCGCGCTCTCGCCGGGATGCGCGCCGGACGCGGCGATCGGGGAGATCCCGCTGATCTACCCGTTCGTCGTCAACGACCCCGGCGAGGGCGTGCAGGCCAAGCGCCGCGCGCATGCCCTGATCGTGGATCACCTCGTGCCGCCGATGATGCGCGCCGAGAGCTACGACGAGCTGGCTGAGCTCGAGTCTCTGCTCGACGAGTACGCGCGCCTGGAGGTGCTTGACCCCACCAAGCTGCCGGCGCTCGCAGCGCGGATCTGGGCCGCGATCGAGGCCGCCAACCTGCAGGCCGACCTGGACGTGCACGAGCGCCCCGAGGACCTCGGCAAGCTGGTTGAGCACATCGACGGGTACCTGTGCGAGATCAAGGACATCCAGATCAAGGACGGACTTCACATCCTTGGCTGCTCGCCCGCTGGCGAGCAGCTGACCGGGCTGGTGGGCGCGATCCTCGGTCTCGACAGGGACCAGGACCTCGCTCTGGCCCGCCTGGCGGCGCACGACTGGAACCCTGCGCAGGCGGCTGATCCCGACCCGGCGCTGGCAGCCAAGCTGCGGCTGGCGGCCGCCGAGCTAGTTCCCAACATCCGCCGCACACCGGATGAGCTGAGCGCGATCATCGCGGCGCTAAACGGCCGTCACGTCGTGGCCGGACCGTCCGGCGCCCCGACCCGTGGCCGCCACGATGTGCTGCCGACCGGCCGGAACTTCTACTCGGTGGACCCGCGGGCGCTGCCCTCAGAGCTCTCCTGGGAGGTCGGCGTCCGGCTCGCGGACGCGCTGCTGGGCCGGTACCTCGAAGAGACCGGCGCGCTGCCGAGGATGGTCGGGCTGGTCGCCTGGGGCACGGCGGCGATGCGCACCGGTGGCGATGATGTGGCTGAGATCCTCGCGCTGCTCGGCGTGCGTCCCGTCTGGAACCGGCAGTCCAAGCGTGTGACCGGCGTCGAGGTGATTCCGTTGGCGGAGCTCGGGCGCCCGCGCATCGACGTGACCGTGCGGATCAGCGGCTTCTTCCGCGACGCCTTCCCGCACCTGGTCAACCTGCTCGATGACGCCGTGGTCGCGGTCGCCGGCCTCGATGAGGACGACGAGCAGAACTATGTTGCCGCCCACGTGCGCGCCGACGCCGAGCGGCTCGCCGCTTCGCTAGGCCTTGGACCCGCGCCCGCACGGCGGCGCGCGACCACGCGCATCTTCGGCTCCAAGCCCGGCACCTACGGGGCCGGGCTGCTGCAGCTGCTCGACACCCGCGACTGGCGTGACGACCAGGACCTGGCGGCGGTGTATGAGGCCTGGGGCGGCTACGCCTACGGCCGCGAGCTCGCCGGCGCGGCCGCGGGTGAG
>JAJYHG010000055.1 GCA_021784895.1 Actinomycetes bacterium | reverse complement strand
ATCAGGAAGCGATGGCTGACGCTGACCGTGGCCGGGCCGCTGGTGAAGGCCAGGACTGAGAAGCCCTCACCGAGACCGAGCTCGCTCTGGACGTTGGGGGCCTGGATCTGAACGGTCGCCTGCTGGCGGGGCGCGAGCGACTTGGGGCCGCTTGACACGAACCAGAAGGTCGTGTCGCCGTGCGTGGTCTGCATCGTGTAGGACGGCGTCAGGCGGCGGCCTGTGTTGTTGCGCACATCCAGCGAGAGCGCTCTGATGCCCGCCAGGAAGCCGGTAGTGCGGATGCCAGTGATCTTCACATACAGCGGTGAGGGCGCGAGCAGCGCGTAGGCGAACACCGCCGCGACGAGCGTTGTGGCCGCGCCGGCCGCCCAGGCCCAGCGCACGCCGCGGATTACGCCGAGCACGCGGCCGCGGGCACCGGCCAGCGGCCGCAGCTCCGGCCCGGCGCTGACCGCGCCCAAGAGCGCCGGCGGCACCAGCGCGATCAGGTAGTTGGTCTGCGAGCGGGCGGCGACAAAGTAGGCCAGCGCCGCCAGCAGGAAGGTGGCCGGCCGCAGCAGCGGGTAGGTGCCCGCAAAGACGACCACCAGCAGCACGGCGACGAGCACCAGGGCAACGCCGTAGGCGGCAAGCGAGCCGCCGCCCAGGTGGGCAAACAGGGTCAGCTCGATCAGCCCCTGCCCGGAGGGCACCAGGTTGCTCACCAGCGGCGTGAAGACGCCGTTGAACCACGCCCCCGGCGCCGCGAGGATGAACGGCAGGTTGGGCACGAGGAACGCCACCAGCACAATCGCCAGGTAGCGGCCGGCCCGCTCGGCCGCCGCCCGCACATCCAGCGAGCGGTCGTACTCATCCAGCGCCAGCGCGAGGACCACGAACCCGAGCACCGGCCAGGGCGTCTGCTTGATCCCCATCGCGCAGGCGAGCGCCACCGGCCCGATCCACGAGCGCCATCCGCGCACCCGCCCGAAGCGATCCCACTTGTAGGCGGCGATCAAGAGCAGCGGGATGTAGAGCATGTCGGTGACACCGCCGACCGCAAAGGCCAGGTAGGTGTCGATGCTCGACAGGATCAGCGCGATTGCGCGCATCTCCCGCGGCAGCAGCACGAACAGCAGCACCACGCTCGCGACCCAGCCGGCCACGTTGAGCGCCGCCCCCACCTCGCTGTACCAGCCCAACAGCATGAACGGCACGTAGAGCAGGAACGACAGCGACGGGTAGGAGAGCGCCTTCACCGGCTGGCCGGTGATCGTGTAGGAGTAAGCGTCTGGTGAGAGCCGGTACAGCGGCGGCGCGGGCGCCATCGAGTGCGTGTACGGGTTCAGGCCGTGCGCCACCAGCTGCGCGGAGTACTGGTCAAAGGAGAGCTCGTCGGTCGAGTAGGACGGGATGTTGTGGAACTGGATGTAGGTCCAGATCCCGATCATCACCACCAAGAGCAGCAGCGTCGCCCACTCCACCCAGTTCTCGGCGCGGCGCAGCGACGGGATCCCGCGCAGGTCCAGCAGGCTGGCGATGATCAGGCCAAGGCCCCAGATCCCGGCCGCCACGTCGAGCAGCGCGATCGGCCCAAAGTACGAGGCCGGCCCATAGAGGGCCGTAGACCAGTTGAGGATCACCACCCCCACCAGCGCCCAGAGGATGCGCTCGCTCCACGGTCTCGGCTGCTCCCCACCGGCGGGGATCGGCTCGAGCTGGAGCTCGGGGGGCGACTTTTGTGACGTTTGAACTATCAGGGAAATCACCGGTGTCGCCGTGGCCGACAAATATAGGCGACCGTAGGGCAGCGAGTTTTGGGCCCGCTCAAGGCGCCGGCGCCTCAGGCGCGGTCGGGGCGCTGCGGGTAGATCTCGTCGATTGTCGTCAGCGCCAGGTAGGGCGCCTGCGCGGCTGCGCGGATCGCCTCGCCGCCGCCGGCCAGCCGGTCACAGACGGCCACCACACCCACCACCTCGAGCCCCTCGGCGCGCACGGCCTCGATCGCGCGGATGGTTGACCCACCGGTGGTCACCACGTCCTCGACCACCAGGCAGCGGTCAGCTCCGGGCTCGAGCAGCGGCCCCTCGAGCCGGCGCCCGAGGCCGTGCGCCTTGACCTCCTTGCGCACGAAGAAGCCCTTCACCTCTGCGCCGCCCGCGAGCGCGGCGCAGACGATCGGGTCGGCCCCCATGGTCATGCCGCCGACCGCCGTCGCACCGCACGCGGCCGCCTGGGCCGCGACCAGCTCGCCGAGCGCGAGGAAGCCGTCGCGGCGCAGGATCGCGCGCTTGGCGTCGATCAGGTACTGGGCCACGGCGCCGCTGGTGAGCACCACCTCGCCGATCACCAGCGCGTGCTCGCGCAGCGCCGCTAGCAGCCGCGCGCGCGCGTCGAGCGCGAATCCGCTGGCAGTCACGCCCACTGCCTCAAAGCCAGCGGCCTACGTGTAGTAGGTGTCAACCCAGTCCCCCAGCTTCAGCCAGTCGTAGGCGGGAATCGCGTCGGCCATCGGCAGGCGCATGCAGCCGTGGCTGGCCGGGTAGTCGGGCGCCGGGTCATAGCCGTGGATCGCGTAGCCGCTGTAGAAGAACGACGAGAAGTACATCCCGTCCGGCGTGTAGTAGGGCACCTTCAGGTAGACCTGAAAACGGCCGAGCACCGTCGGCGTGGACGGCTTGCCGGAGCTGATCGGAAACAGCCACTGCACCCTGCTGCCGTTGATGAACGCGAGCACCTGGTCGGAGAGGTCGCCCTCGGCATGGCGCCCCTGGCCGGGGTAGCGCACACGGAAGCGGCCGACGCCGTCCAGCAGGTCGGTGAGCGCCGCCGGGCGCAGCGTGGTGTGGCCCTCGCCGCGGCCGAGCAGGCGGTTGTAGGTGTCGATCGCGAGCTCGGTGCCCGAGTCATAGACCCCGGTCCGCGCCAGGAAGATGTGCAGCGCCGCCAGCCGCTGCTGGAGCAGATCGACAAACGCGCCGCGCGCACCCGGCGCCACGTGCGTGCCCAGCACCGCAAACGACGCCGAGCGCACGAAGCTCAGCATCGCCGGGTCGCGCGCGTGCGCCACGCGCACCCTCACGCGGCCCGCACGCGGCGCCCGCAGCACCGTCGCAAAGTGGCCGTGGAGCCCCCGCCGCACGAGCGTCAGGGTCACGCGCCGGAACACGCGCCCGCCGGCGCTCGCGCTCAGCTCGACCCTCTGTCCAGGCGCGAACCCGGTCACGCTGCCGCTCACCACGACCTCGCGCCCCGGGACCGTGACGCGCTCGTGCCCGACCGCGAACAGCCCCGCGAGCTGCAGCCGGACCGGGGTCGCGACCACCGGCAGCGCGGTGGCCGTGGGCGTGGTGGCGGCCGGCTGGCCAGTTCCCGCTGCCAGCGCGCCCGCTGGCGCACTGGCAGCCCCCAGCGCCACCGCAAGCAGCGCCAGTCCGAGCCTGGTGGCGAGCGCCGGCCTCACCCCCGCAATTTAACCAGCGCTCCTAGGCGCTGGCAATCTGGGTGCGGCGGCGCTCGGCGAGCGGCGCCGTGAGCAGTGCGATCACCAGCAGCGAAGCGGCCGTCAGGGCCACGATCTCACCGCCGTTCAGCGCCAGCTCGTTGACGCCGAGCGCCACGCAGTTGTTGATCGAATGCAGCGCCATGCAGGGATACAGCGACCGTGTCCGCCAGCGCAGGATGCACAGCACGAAGCCGAGGAAGCCGAGCGGCACCAGGTACTGCGGCTGCGCCGAGTCGTAGTGCGCGAGCCCGAACAGCAGCCCGACCACCACCGCCGCGATCCACGGACCCAGCTCGCGCCCGGCGACGCTCACGCGCATGCGGCGCAAAAGCCCAAACAGGAAACCGCGGAAAAAGAACTCCTCCGCCATCGGCGCCACTACACAGACAAAGAGCGCGGTGAAGACCGCCGCCCAGGTGCTGGTCTTGACGCCCAGACCGCTCGGGAGGCGGTCGGTGCCGCTCAGGTGCAGCAGCTGCGCGTAGAGCAGCGTGCCGGCGTAGTAGATGAAGGCGGCCGCAAACAGCGCCCCGATGCCGAGCCGCCAGGAGATCCGGCGGTAGCCGAAGTCCCCGCGCCCCATCGCCTTGGTGATGGTCGTGAAGTAGAGCGCCGAGCCGACAAAGGCGGCGTCGAAGAGGAAGTCGGCGGCGATGTTGACCGCGGGCGTCGGCTTGGTGGCCGGGGAGCCGAGCGCCGATCCGACGAGCTCGACAACCAGCGTCACAAACACGCCGGCGGCAAACCCGGTCAGGACCGCCGCGAGCGCGATCCAGTATGGAGCGCGCTGCCTCTGTGCCTCGTCACTCATCCGGGCCGAGCTTACTTGGCCGCTCGAAGGTGCAGCCCAGGGCGCCGGACGCTGATACTGCACCCAGGCAAGCCAGGAGATGGGAGCGCTGTCAGTCAGTCGCGAGCGGAGCGTCCAGCTGATGGCGCACAGCTGCAGCC
>JAJYHG010000124.1 GCA_021784895.1 Actinomycetes bacterium | reverse complement strand
TAGACCCAGCGGAACGCCTCGGGCGCGAGTGGTGAGCCGGTCGAGCCGAGCGCCCGCAGGCGGCTCAGATCCCGGCCTGCCCGCGGCACGAGCTTCGCCTTCATGCAGGCGGCGATGAACGCCGCGCTGGTCCCGAAGCAGGTCATCTGCGAGCGCTGCGCGAGATCCCACAGGACCCCCATGTCCGGGTGGCCGGGGCTGCCGTCGTAGAGCACGATCGAGGCCTCACCGAGCAGCACCCCGACCAGGAAGTTCCACATCATCCAGCCGGTGGTTGTGAACCAGAAGAGCCGGTCGCCCGCATGCGCGTCGAGGTGCAGGTTGACGATCTTGAGCTGCTCGAGCAGGATGCCGCCCTGGCTGTGCACGATCGCCTTGGGCAGGCCCGTCGTCCCGGAGCTGTAGAGCACCCACAGCGGGTGCTCGAACGGCACGGGCGTGAACTCCAGTGCGCCCGCGCGCGCTTGCGCGGGCGCACTGCCGCGAGCGTCACCAAAGCCGGCCGGCCAGCCGCCGCCGCCCAGATGCCCGAAGCGCACCAGCTCGGGCTGCGACGGGATCGCGGCCGCGATCTCCTCGCCCGCCGCCGTGCGGTCGTAGTCGCGGCCCCCATAGCGGTAGCCGTCGACGGCGAGCAGCACCTTGGGCTCGATCTGGCTGAAGCGGTCGATCACCGCGGCGGCGCCGAACTCGGGGGCGGCCGCCGACCAGATCGCGCCAATGCTCGCGCAGGCGAGCAGCGCCGCAACGGTCTGCGGGATGTTGGGCATGTAGGCCGCCACACGATCACCGGCCTCGACGCCGAGCCCGGTCAGGCCGGCGGCCACACGCTCGCTCTCGGCCTGGAGCTCGCTCCAGTTCCAGTGCTCGAGCCCGCGCAGCTCGGAGGCGTACTGGATCGCCAGTGCCTGCGGGTCGCGGCCGGCGAAGACGTGCTCGGCGTAGTTGATGCTGGCGCCGGCGAACCAGCGCGCGCCCGGCATCCGGCGGCTCGACAGCGTCTGCCGGGGCGGTGTGTGGAAGCGCACGCCGAAGTACTCGGCGATCGACTCCCAGAACCGCTCGACCTCGGTCACAGACCAGCGGTGCAGGGCGTGGTAGTCGGCGAGCTCGAGCCCGTAGCTGCGGTTCACCCAGGCGCGGTAGGCCTCGATTCGCGCCGCCTTCACGCGCTCAGGCGACGGCCGCCACAGGATCTCACGCTCGGACATGCGCCACCCAAGTATGCGCCAAGTGGCGCGGGGCGCGCGCTCAGCCCGCGCGCGCCCCGCATGGGTCGCCGCAAAGCGGTCAGGCGCTCGAGGTCGTGGCCGTGGTGCTGCCCGCGGCGGGCGGCAGCAATGCCCGCCGCAGGATGCTCACGCACTTGGCACTGGCCGCTCTGAAGGCAGCGCTCTTTCTCACGCTCGCGGGGAACACCGAACCCTTGCCGGAGGTGTTCGGCTCGGGCATCGCCGGGTAGCCGCTCCTGCGCACGCAGCTGACATATGCGTCGAGCGCCGCAGTGGAGAAGTGCCGCCCGAAGCGCCTGGCACCCGCGCCCAGGTGGCGCCCGAAGCCACGGCCGGATCGGCCCAGCTTGGACCGGCAGGCCTCAAACACCTTGGCGAACTTCGCCTTGACAAGGGCGCGGATTCCAGCGCCGCCGCCAGAGCCGCCCGCTGGCGTCGTGCTGGCGCAAGCAGCTCCTGAACGCGGCACGCGCGGCCTTCGCGCTCGCCGTGCCCTTGCTGACGGATGTGGTGTCCGTGTGCGTGCTGGTCTTGGCGGCGCTGCTGGAGCCGCCACAGCCGGCGATCAGCAGCGCAGTGAGCAGAATCGCGGTCACCGACAGCAGCGGCCGCACGCGGCGAGGTGTCGATCTCATCCTCAGAGCCAGTCCTTTTCGTTCGCTTTGCTCGCGGGGATCAGCCGCCGCCGAACAGCGAGCTGATAGCCGATGACGCGCCGCCTGCGGAGGACGTGCCGGCGCTGGAGGACGCGCCGCCCGCAGCGGCCCCAGTGTCGGTCACCGTGGTGGCATCGACCGTGCCGCCCGCGCCCTTGCTGCCGGCGATCAGAACCTGGTCGCCAGGGAAGATCGCCCGGCGCGTAACGTGCTCGCTCTTGGTTATCTTCGTGGCGGGCGAGAGCCTGACCTCGACCGTGTTCCCGCTGGCCTCCGTGACGTAGAGCGTGTCACCTGCGACCTGCGTCACCGAGCCTGCGGTTGCCTTGCCGCCCCCGCCAAAGGCCGCGGCCAGGCGGGACGCGAGCCGGCCCCCCGCGAAGGCGCCAGCGCCGGAGGCGGCGAGCAGGCCGGCGGCAGCGGCCTTGCCGTGCCGTGTATGCCCCGGCGCCGAGGCGCCGGAGCCGGCGGCCCCCAGCTGCGTCTTCTCGATGCGAACGCCGGCATAGAAACCCACCCCGCCCAGAATGAGCGCCATCAGCATGGCCGTCAACGGCGTCAGATAGCGGTACCGCGGGCGCGCCGGCAGCACCTCGCCGGGAGCGTCAAAGTCGACACGCTGTGGCAGCTGCGGGTCAGTCATCTCAAAGCTCCTCTGTCATTCAAAGCGCAGCGCATCGATCGGCCGCATGGCCGCCGCCCTCCACGCCGGATAGGTGCCGAAGAAGAGCCCCACCGCGACGGCGGCACCGAACGCCAGCCCGATCGAGTAGGGAGCGATCACGGGCTGTACGCCAGCGATCTTGAACTGGCCGCCGACGAGACCGGCCGCCACCCCCGCAAGGCCCCCCAGCACCGACACGAGCACCGCCTCGACCAGGAACTGGGTGAGGATGTCCGCGCGGCGGGCGCCGACGGCCTTGCGGATGCCGATCTCGCGGGTGCGCTCTGTTACCGACACGAGCATGATGTTCATCACGCCGATGCCCCCGACGAGCAGCGAGATCGCGGCCACCTCGGCCAGCAGCGTCGTGAACACCTGGTTGCTCGAGTTCGCGGTCGCGAGAATCGAGCCCTGGTTGATCACCTGAAAATTGCTCGTCCCACCGGAGCCAGCCGCCGGCGGGTCGATCTGGTTGAGTATGTCGCTCACCTCGGTCTGGGCGGCGTTGACCGCGTCGGCCGCCCGTGCCTGGACGAGGATCTCGCTGATCTTCCCGTAGCCCGTCAGCAGCTCCTGCACGGTCGAGATCGGCGCGGCGGCAAAGTCGTCCAGGTTGGTGGAGCCGTTTGAGCCCTTTGCGACCGTGACGCCGATGACCTCAAAGTTCGTGCTGGCGATCTCGACGCTGTCTCCCACGGGGTCGCTCGTGCCGAACAGCTCCTGCGCAACGGTTGGGCCGATCACCAGCACGTCGGCCCTGTCCTTGACCTGCCCGGCGGTGAACCAGCTGCCGTAGGCGAGCGCGTAGTCGCGCGCCGGTGCGTAGCTTGGCGTCGTGCCGACGAAGGTCGACGGGGAGTAGGTCGTGGTGCCGTAGGTCAGCGTCACCGAAGAATCCCTCACCACGGGGGCGACGCTCTTCACATCCGGCGCCTGAAACTGGTTGTAGAGCGCGTTCGCATCCGCCAGCGTGAGGTTCGAGCTCGTCCGCGCGTGAAACAGCCCGCCGAGAGTGGGCGCTGTGGTCACCGTCAGCGTGTTCGCGCCCAGGGCGTCGATCTTCGCCTGCACCGCCGCCGACGAGCCCGTGCCGACGGCGACCAGGACGATCACCGAGCCGACGCCGATCGTCAGCCCGAGGATCGTGAGCGCGGTGCGAAGCTTGTTCGCGACCAGCCCGCCCAGCGCGACGGCGACGACCTCGCTCACCGCTCATCCCTCTGGCTGTCGGCGACGATCTGGCCGTCGCGGAGGCGGATCACGCGCCTGGCGTGAGCGGCGACCTCCGCCTCGTGCGTGATCAGCACGATCGTGCGCCCCTGGCGGTTGAGGTGCCCGAACACTTCGAGCACCTCCCGGGTCGACTGGCTGTCCAGGTTCCCGGTCGGCTCGTCGGCGAGGATCAGCGCGGGGTTCGTGACCAGCGCGCGGGCCAGTGCCACGCGCTGCTGCTGCCCGCCAGAGAGCTCGGAGGGCAGGTGGCGCGCGCGGTCGCTGAGGCCGACCATCGCCAGCGCCGTCCCGGCCCGGTTCGCGCGCTCGCTCTTTGGCAGGCCCGCGTACTGCAGCGGCAGCGCGACGTTGGCGAGCGCGCGGGTGCGGGGAATGAGGTTGAACGACTGAAAGACAAAGCCGATGTAGCGGTTGCGCAGATCCGACAGGTCGTCCTCATCGAGCCCGCGGACATCGACGCCGTTGATGTGGTAGCTCCCGCTGGTCGGCGTGTCCAGGCAGCCGAGGATATGCATCAGCGTGCTCTTGCCGCTGCCCGAGGGACCCATGATCGCGACGTACTCACCGCGTTCGATCGCGAGGCTGACGCCACGCAGGGCCCGCACCGCGATCCCCCCGAGCGCGTAGGTCTTGTACGCGTCGGCGACCGCAATCACCGGTCCCGGGCGCGCCCGCA
>JAJYHG010000123.1 GCA_021784895.1 Actinomycetes bacterium | reverse complement strand
AGTCGACGACAGGCCCCAGCTGGTCTCTCTGACGAGATAGTGTTGACCACCACCAACCATCAAGAACCTACTAAAACAGTCTCCGTCGAACCCGGTCCGGCTCAAGATGCTCTTTGCGATCAACTTCCAAGACGACGTCCAAGCTTTCCCGCCACCGATCCTCGAGCTGACCGGCACGGTCACCGGCGGGCTTTTTGACCGCGCGCAAAGCAAGTTCGAGGCGCTCTGGCAACAAGCCGGCGAGGACCCGCTCACACACCTCAGAACGCAGGCACAACTCGACCAGAAGCTCTCCCAAACAGACGCGCGCGACGCCCACGCACCCGCGTGGCAGCGCCGGCCAGCGGGCGAGAGCTACGCAGCGCCGCCGTCGCCTGCCACCCAGACACGCGAGCCACCCGGACCACCGCCGCGACGCTGGCCAGGACGCCGCCAGTGACCGACACCCACCCCGCAAGCTGACGGCCGCGACACGCGGCCGGGCGCCCGCTGGCAGCCAACCTCAACCACGCCCCACCACACCCCGGAAGCGCAACGCGAGCGGAAGACAACCCCCTTCCCGGACCAGCCAGATCGTGGCGCCGGACGGCCAGGCTGTCAAGGCCGCTCCCGCGGCCTTGCCCTCGCCTACGGCTCGGTGACAGCCCGGCCGTCCGGCGCAAACTCGCAATGACGTCCGGGAAGGGGACAGCCTGGGGAGAGGGCCGGTGAGATCCACGGAGCCACACCGAGCGCTGCCAGCCAGCGAGCATCCCAGAAACCTGGTGTAACGAACGCGGCGGCGGCCACGGCCCGGCCACCACCCGGAGCGATGCTGGCGGCGTGTAACGCCTCCTCAGGTGACCAGGATCGCGCGAGCGCTCCGTCGTTACCGCGGCCTCTGGCGGCCGCGGTCAGCTAGCTGATAGAGCTCTGGCAGCGCTTCACGGTCCTTGGGCCGGTCGGCGATCTCCTTGGAGCGGATGATCGCCGTCAATGGCGCCACCTCGATCGTGTCGGCGCCGACCTGGACGGCGAGCGCCTGCTCATGCAGCTGGCGGTACTGCGCCTTCTCGTACCGCGACTTGTCTGGGATACCGAGCAGCACATCGACATCACCGGCCGTGGTACGCCAGTTGGTGATCTCCATGCTGTAGATCAGCCCTGCGTCAGGCGCGATCCCAGTGCCCTTCTCGGTCGCGCCTAAAGACCGCAGGGCACTCGCGAGGCGTGTGAGGTTATCCCGGTCCCAAGCTGGGCACACATCAACATCCGAGGTGACGCGCACCGCTCCGTGCAGACGGGCAGCAAAGCCGCCGACCAACACATACTTCACATCGTGCTCTCTGAGCGCCGCCAAGACCGCCGCGACCTCGAGCGGCGGCGGTGAAGGCGCACTCACCCGGCTTGGTCAGTGTCCGGGATCAGCGCCCCGACTCGTGCGATGATCTGCGCCCGCGTCGCCGGCGGGCCCGCAAGCGTGACGCGCGAGACATCATCGGGCGTCGGTGGCTGCCACGGGCCACTGTCAACGACCTCTCGCTGAAACTCCTCCCAGCTCGCGTAGCTGGCGACGATCGGCCGGTCATCCATACCCAACAGTCTGGCAGAACGCTCGAAGCTCAACGACGCAGGGTTCCCGAGCAAGCACACAGTTGCGATGCTCTGGCCCCTGACCTCCTGGCCAACAGATCCTGCCCGGACACTGAGCCGGCGACCGACGAACGTGAGGGACATGGCGGCCCGCCGCGGGTTGGCGCTGGTGCAATGCCAGTGCTGGTTCTGCCGCCACGCGCGACACCCAGCGGCCGCACTGGCCTGCGGGCGCAAGCGGAGCAGGCGATCCTTGCGACGCTCTCAACCCATCGGTCGCTGTTGTAGCTCGGTGGTCACGGCCTGGTCGCGCAGCGTGCATCGACGGACTGTCTTGGCGTGACCCCGTAGGTTCGGTCCGGCCGTTGTGAGAGCTTTCTGCGCCCTGGAAGAATTTGGGCGAGGAAGGATCACTCACGTTGAAGCGCAGCAGGCACACGCCCCAGCAGATCATCCGCAAGTTGCGGGATGCCGAACGGTTGCTCGGTGAGGGCAAGACGATCGCTGAGGCATCGAAGGAGCCCGGGATCAGCGAGCAGACGTTTCATCGCTGGCGTAACCAGTACGGCGGGATGAAGGCTGCTGATGCGAAGCGGTTGAAGGAGCTTGAGAAGGAGAACCGGTCGTTGAAGGCGATCGTCGCTGACCAGGCGCTCGAGGTTCGGGCGTTGAAGGAGATCAGCCGGGGAAATTGGTAGGCCCAGCCCGCCGGCGCCAGGCGGTCGCGATGCTTCGTGACCGCCTTGGTGTCAGCGAGCGCTGGGCATGTCGTGTTGTTGGCCAGCACCGCTCTACGCAGCGCAGGGAGCCGGTCAGGGCCGATGATGACGCCGCGTTGCGTGCGGAGCTGCGTGCGTTCTCGGTCAAGCGGCCGCGGTGGGGGTATCGCCGTGCGCACAACCACCTGCGAGAACAGGGCTGGGACGTGAACCGCAAGCGGGTGCAGCGCCTCTGGCGGGAGGAGGGGCTGCGGGTGCCGGTCCGCAAGCGCAAACGCCGCCGCGCTGGAGAGTCAACCTCTGACGCACCGGCAGGAAGGCTGCGAGCGGAACGCCCGCGGCATGTCTGGTCATTTGACTTTCAGTTCGACCAGACCGTCGATGGCCGGGTGCTGAAGCTGCTCAACATCATCGACGAGTTCACCCGTGAGGCGCTGGTGATGATCGCCGCGCGCAACATCACCGCCGATGACGTGGTCGCGGCACTCGACAGCGTGGTCGCCGAGCGTGGCGCCCCCGAACTGCTGCGCTGCGACAACGGCCCGGAGATGACCGCTCACGCGCTCAGAGCGTGGTGCGAGGAGTCAGGAACCGGAACGGTGTTCATCAATCCCGGGGCGCCGTGGCAGAACCCGTTCGTCGAGTCGTTCCACTCGCGGCTACGCGACGAGTTCCTCGCCGTCGAGGAGTTCTCCTGCCTGACCGAGGCCCAGGTGCTGCTCGCCGACTGGCAGGAGGACTACAACCGACGGCGGCCGCACTCCGCGCTCGGGATGCTCGCACCGGCCGTGTTCGCCGCCAACTGGAAGCCCGACGAGCTGCCCGTGGCGGCATGACACCAACAGGGGGGCCTCGACCCGGGGCCGCCCGCGACCGTTGCCGCTACGGCAGGAGCGGAGCGAGTGCCGTAGCGGCAACGGCCGCGGTTCTGTCCGAAGCGCTGCCTACTGTTCGGGCCGTCATATCCACCACCCGCTCTCACTCGTGGTGGACCGACAAACGGGGTCCGCTCAGTCTGGCGCGTGGCTCAGACGCTGATTGCCGCTGAGCGACACACTTTCGAGCCTGCCCCGCTCCCGGATCGTTCGCGTGGACGAGATGACCGGCCGCCACCCTCTGCCCGGCGCGTGAGCAGATCGAGTCCTGCCTGGCGGTACCGAGGTGGGAGCCGGTGCGCCGGAGCGCGGTGAACAGCCAACTCCCACTTGGCAGCCCGTCTTGCACGCGTCGCACAGGTTTGCCGGGCACGCCTGTCGCTTCGTGCCGCGAGACGCCAGCACACACCCTTGGATTCCAGCCCGGAACGGCCGATCCGAACCCTTACAATCTCGCTTCGTAGATGGCGAGGACGATCGTGAGCAAAGTCAGTAAGTCTCCCAACATCGTTCGGGCCATCGCGCACTCTCGGTGGCGCAGACTGAGTGGCGCCACAGAGACACCAGTTTACCTCGATATCGGCGCGCGCGGTGGCCTACCGCAACGGTGGCAGTGGGCACAGAAGGCGGGGCTGATCAGTCCGGTGTTCGTCGAAGCGGAACCACAAGAGGCCTCGCGACTATCACGGCCAGCCAACACTGACTGACATCACGGCGTTGATGCGTGGATGCGGTTTCGGCCTGGTGAAACTGTCGGCGGTAGGGTTGTACGGCGGCTGCGAGCTGATCGAGTTCAACTCGTTTTCGATTCACAAGACCTGCTATGACAGTGACGAAGCACGGCTGTGGCGCGCTGTCAACAACGTGGGAGATCAACGTCGTGTCATCTCACTGGGGTACTGGGGAACATGACGAAGTCACGCAGCGGGTTGGCGGATGTCTGCGGCCGGACTGGGTTTACACGCGGGGCAAGTCAGCGTGGCGCGACGGTGAGTGCAACGCATTGCATCGGAGCACGTTTGCACATCGCCAAGCCTCAACGTGACCGAGCCACAGTCTCTGAGTGAGCGCAGGCCGCTCTCGACAAGGCTGTCTCAACCACAGGTGGAGTCGGGGAAGCGGGCGAGACAGCATGTGCCCGTGGGCAGGGTGATCTCCTCGATTGAGGCGGATATCCGACTTCCCGAGCTGCAGGTTGCCGATTGACGGTGACATCAGTGCGACACCCACCACTTTGGCCGCCCGGCCGGAGGACAGCCAAAGTGCCTGCGGAAGCCTTGTCAGCCGCGCCGGGTCGAGGCGC
>JAJYHG010000094.1 GCA_021784895.1 Actinomycetes bacterium | reverse complement strand
CTCTTTCTCAGCCCCCGGTTCATCGACTTCCTGCGCGTCCGGTCGTTCGGCCAGGAGATCCAGGAGGAGCTGGTCCAGCACCAGGGCAAGAAGGGGACGCCGACGATGGGCGGGATCATCATCGTGATCGCGTTCGCGGTCCCCTATCTGCTGCTCTCCACCCATGACTGGGCGTCGCTTGGCGTCTTCGGCGCCACGCTCGCGTGTGCTGCGCTCGGGTTTGCAGATGACTACGTGAAGATCGTCAGGCGGCGCTCGCTCGGGCTCCGCGGACGCACCAAGATGATCGTGCTGTTGCTGATCTCGGTGGGGCTCTGGTGGGTCGCGACCAAGAAGGCGGGGATGACCGACACGGTGTCGCTGAGGCCGCTGCACGCCGCGGTCAACCTCGGACCGGCTTACATACTCTTCATCTACCTGGTGTTCGCCGGCACCACCAACGCGGTCAACCTCACAGATGGCCTGGATGGTCTCGCGGCCGGGTGCGGGGCAATCGCGCTGCTGACTTACATCGGCATCACCTACGTAACCGGCCAGCAGGATCACGATCTGGAGCTGGCGGCCGGATGCCTGTGTGGTGCGTCGATTGGCTTCCTCTGGTTCAACGCCTTCCCGGCTAGCGTGATGATGGGCGACACCGGCTCGCTCGCGATCGGCGGCGCGATCGCCGCTCTGGCGGTGATGACCAACACCGAGGTCCTGCTGCTCGTGATCGGCGGCATCTTCGTCTTCGAGGCGCTGAGCGTGATCGTGCAGGTGCTGTCCTTTCGCTTCTGGCACAAGCGCGTCTTCAAGATGACACCGATTCACCACCACTTCGAGATGGAGGCCTGGTCGGAGACCAAGATCATGCTCCGTTTCTGGATCGTGGCCGCGGCCTGCGGGGCGGTTGGGTTCACGCTCTATCAGATTTCAGCGCCCAAGCTGACGCCGGAGACAGCCAGGACGGCGGCCGTGTTGATCCCGGCGCAATCGCAGCCGCAATCGAAATCGCAGCCGCAATCGCAGCCGCAATCGCCCAGCGGCCCGGGACGGTTACGGAGCACGCAGTCGCGCTAGCGAATCCACCCGCTCAGCGAGCGTTCGGGCGCCACCGCCAAGACCTGGTCAAAACCTGTATGCGGCCGCAGGCTTTCGGCCCCCGGCGTGGAAGTAATGACGATGCCGCCACGCCCCGCGCAGGCACGTGCCACCGCTCGGGTGGCACCGCCGCTTGAGCACCGGATCCTCACGACCGCGACGCTGTGCCTGCTCGCCTTCGGCGCAGTCATGGTCTTCAGCGCGTCCTTCCCGCTCGGCGCGATCAACGGCGGCTCCGGCACGCGTGAGTTCCTCATGTACCTGTTCGCCGCCGCACTGGGCCTGGTCGCCATGCGCCTGTGCGAGCGACACGGCCTGCGTGTGCTGACCCCCGAGCTGACCCGCTGGATTCTGCTGGGCTCCTGTGGTCTGCTGCTGGTGGTGCTGGTTCCCGGCCTGGGCCGCAACGTCAATGGCGCCCGCCGCTGGTTCGCGGCTGGGCCAGTCGAGTTTCAGCCATCGGAGCTGGCCAAGCTCGCCCTGGTTCTCTACGCGGCGCGCTACCTCGCAGACAACCCACGCCGGCTGCAGCGGGGCTTCAGGGAGGCGATCGCGCCGATCGCCGTGGCGCTTGGGCCCGCGTGCGCTCTGATCGCTGTCGAGCCTGATCTGGGCACGGCGTTCGTGTGCTTCCTGACCGTCGGCTCGATGCTGATCGTGGCTGGCGCGCCGAGCGGCCATCTGCTCCGCATCGTGCTCTTCGTGGGCGCCGCGGTTGGTCTCATGATCATGGTCCATCCCTATGAGCTCGCCCGGCTGACCTCGTTTCTGCACCCGCTCTCGCTGCGTTCCAGCGCTGGCTGGCAGGCGGCGCAATCCCAGTACGCGGTCGGTTCGGGCGGCTTCTGGGGTGTTGGACTCGGTCAGTCGATCGGCAAGCTCTGGCTGCCGGAGGCGCAGAGTGACTTCATCCTGGCCGTGGTCGGCGAGGAGCTCGGTGTGCTGGGGATCCTGCTTGTGGTGAGCCTCTATGGGATGATCGGGTACGCGGGCCTGCGCACCGCCCGGCGCGCGGGCACCCGCTACACCAAGCTGCTTGCCAGCGGCCTGACCTCGCTGATCCTATGCCAGGGAATCCTCAACATCTTTGTCGTGCTCGGCATTGCGCCACTGACCGGTGTGCCGCTGCCGTTCATCTCCTATGCGCCCACGAATCTGCTGGTGATGCTGGCCTCGGTGGGGCTCCTGCTCGGCATCGCCCGGCCGGCCACTCAGGGACTGAGGCTGGTCTCAGACCCCGGAGCACCGCGGCGCGCGGCCCGGGCCGATGACCGCGCCCTTGATCCTGATCGCGACCGGAGGTACCGCCGGGCACGTGGTACCGGCCCTGGCCGTGGCCGACCGGTTGCGGGCTAGCGGCGCCGAGGTTCAGTTTGTCGGTGCCGACCGCGCCGAGGTGCAGCTGGTTCCGGCTGCCGGATATAGGCTTCATCGGCTTGTACTCAAGCCGCTGCCGCGGGACTCTCCATTCGGCGCTGTGCGAGCCCTCGCCATCGACACGGCGGCGGTGGCAGCGGCTGCCGCGCTGCTCGCACGCCTGCGGCCTCGCGCTGTCTTTGGCGGCGGCGGCTACGCCGCCGCACCGGTGGGCCTGGCGAGTGCGCTCATGCGCGTGCCGCTGGTGATCGCTGAGATCGACGGGCACCTGGGTCTCGCCAACCGGATGCTCGCGCCGGTCGCGCGCCGGGTCTGCACGGCGCTGCCGCTGCCGGGCCACACAGGGCCCAAGTTCGTAATCACCGGCCGGCCGATCCCGCAGCTGCCGAACGATCGCGCTGCCGCCCGGGCCCGCTTTGGGGTGGCAGCGTCAGAGACGCTCGTGCTGGTGTTCGGCGGCTCACAGGGGGCGCGCTCGATCAACCAGGCTGCGATCGCCGCCTTCGCGCAGGGCAGCTTTAGGGTGCTGCACGCCGCCGGCGACCGTGACCTGCCGGGCCTCACGGCACCGCGGGCGGGCTATGACCTGAGGGGCTATGTGGACGGCCTGATGGAGGCGATCGTCGCCTGCGATCTGGCTGTGGCACGGGCCGGCGGGTCGATCTGGGAGCTGGCGGCTGCGGGCCGGCCGTCGCTGCTGATTCCTTATCCACATGCCGCGGGCGACCACCAGAGCGTCAACGCGCGCTACATGGAGCGCGCTGGGGCGGCGCGCGTGATCGCAGATAGCGATCTCACCCCGGAGCTGCTGCGGGCCGAGGTTGACGGGCTGCTGGCGGACCCCGCACGGTTGGCCGCGATGGGCCGCGCAGCCCTCGGCCTGGCGCGGCCGCACGCCGCCGCGGTGATCGCCTCAGAGGTGCTTGCGGCGGCGGGCCTGGGCGGGAGCGTCGGCTCAGGCGCGCACATTGCGGAGCTGGAACCTTGAGCGACCGACCGTGGGCTGGCCGGCGGCTGCACTTCATCGGCATCGGCGGGGCCGGCATGAGCGGCCTGGCTCTGATCAGCCACGAGCTCGGCGCCGAGGTCAGCGGGTCCGACAGCGGCCACTCGCCGTACATGGAGCGCCTGCTCGCGCGTGGGATCGTCCCGGCGGTCGGGCACGCGGCCGCCAACGTGCCCCACGGCGCGGAGGTGGTCTATTCGAGTGCGATCGGCTCGGGGAACCCGGAACGCGGCGTTGGCGCGGTGGAGCTGCACCGCTCGCAGCTCCTGGCCGCGGTTGCCGGACTCAAGCGCGCTATCGCGGTCACGGGCACCCACGGCAAGAGCACGACCACGGCGATGATCGCCCACGTGCTCGGGTTCTGCGGGGCCGAGCCTGCCTATGTGATCGGCGCCGCGATGCGTGACAGCGGTCTCAACGCACGCTGGGGGAGCGGGGAGTGGATTGTGGTCGAGGCCGACGAGTCAGACCGCTCGCTGCTTAGCTTGCGCCCTGAGATCGCGCTTTTGACCAACGCTGAGCTCGACCATCATGCGACCTACGCGTCGCGGCTCGACCTGGAGCAGACGCTGGCGCAGTTCGCCGCCAGCGCGAAGGTAGCGGTGGTCTGGGACCGGCCGGCGCTCATCAAAATCGCAGCGGGTGCCGGCGAGGTCGTCACCTACGATGCGCGCGCGCCGGTTGGCAGTCCTCGTGGCACGAGCTTCGACTGGCGTGGCATGCCAGTCGTGCTGGCCGTGCACGGTGAGCACAACGCTGTCAACGCCGCCGGCGCGCTCACCCTCAGCAGCCTCGCCGGGATATCCCCCGCGGATGCCGTCGCGGCTATCGCCTCCTTTCAGGGCGCCAGGAGGCGGCTGGAGCTTGCCGGGCTCACCACCGCCGGGATCCCGGTCTACGACGACTACGCCCACCATCCAACCGAGGTGGCCGCTGCGATCGCCGCTGCGCGTGAGCTCGAACCGCAGCGTCTGGTGGCTGTGTTCCAGCCGCACCTGTTCTCGCGCACGCGTGCGCTGGCGCGTGAGTTCGGCCAGGCGCTGGCGCGG
>JAJYHG010000011.1 GCA_021784895.1 Actinomycetes bacterium | reverse complement strand
CCAGCCGCACGGCCAGCCATGCGGCGGCCAGGAAAAGGCCACGGCGCCGGCCGCGGCCGTGTCCGGGGGAATAGCCGAGCGGGGTGTCCGCGTGCGTGTCTGTCATCGGGGTCCGTTTCGGCGCGGCCAGCCACCGGCCAGCGCGCCTTACTGGCCGTTAATCGCTAGCATGCAGCGCCCAGCCTTTGGGCAGCCACCGCCCAAACGGGTATGACCACTTTGTATCAAAACGCCCATTCGCCAGAGCGGGTTACCGTGAACGCATTCCAATATCTGGACGTCGCCTTTGTCGTCGTCGGCGCAGGTGTTGCGCTGGCCGCCGGCGCGCCCGCGTTTGGCGTGATCGCCGGCGGCGCCGGCTGGATCCTCCAGCGTCTGGTCCAGCTGACCGATCGCAGGTTCACCCGTACGCTGCTTGATCCGGTCAAGCAGACCGCCGTGCACATCACGGATGCGTTCGGCCGCATCTGGCTGCTGGCGGGGGCGATCATCGTCGCGGGCGCCGCTGGCGCACGCCAGGACGGGCTGGCCGCGGCGGTCCTGATCTTCGCCGCCTACTCGGTCGGATTTGTCGTGCGTCTCATCAGCGGGCCGCCGCCGGAGCGGGAGGACAGGACGGCATGAGCGCGGTGACCGCCAGCTCGCCGCCGGCGCCCGGGGGAAGCCGGGAGCGCGCCGATGACCGCGGGCGCACCGGCATGAGCCGCGGCCGGAAGATCGGCCTGTCGCTGTTTGCGTTCTGGGTCGCGGGCCTCGCGTTCTTCATCGCCGTCTTCGGCTTCAAGTCGCACAAGGCCCCGGCTGTCGCCAGCGGTGTCTTCACCCCGACCAACGAGTTCAAGCTCGACACCTGGTTCAGCGTCGGGCCGGTGAACTTCAACAAGGGGGTTCTGTATGTGGTGCTGGCGGCCGTCATCACGCTCTGGATCCTCTTCTATACGGCCCGCCGTCTAAAGCAGCGTCCCGGCAGGCTGCAGGCCGCGATCGAGATGTTCTACGTCCTCACCAGCGGCATGGCCCGCGAGAACCTGGATGAGAACCTCTCGCGCCGCTACTTCCCGCTGATCGCGACGCTGTTCGTCTTCATCCTGGTCTCCAACCTGATCGGCTACATCCCGCTGCCGGTCGACTCGCTCGACAAGTTCACGCTCTTCGGCGCCCGCCTGCCGTCGTTTCAGATCTACGCCGCCGACACCAACGTCGCCTTCCCGCTGATCCTGGCGCTGATGGTCTTCATCCTCTTCAGCTGGGAGCGCCTCAAGGCCCACCACGGTCCCGTGGGCTTCCTGAAGAGCCTGATGCCCGCCGGCATCAGCGGCCCGATCAAGCCGATGATCTTCGGTATCGAGGTGCTCTCCTATCTGCTGCGCCTGGTCTCGCTGACGGTCCGGCTCTGGGCCAACCTGCTCGCGGGCCACATGCTGATCGCGTTCATGGGCGGCGAGCTCGGCGTGCTCGTCGGCGACCCGTGGGTGCAGTGGCTGCTGTTCCCCGCAGGGATCGCCATCTACCTCTTTGAGGCAGTGCTGATCGCCGGCCTGCAGGCCTTCATCTTTGCCGTCCTGACAGCCATCTACCTGGGTGACGCGGTCACAAGCCACTAGTCGCGAGCCCCAGAACATCAAAAGCTCACCAGCCAATCACAAGGAGCCACCCGTAAATGCTGTTCCTCCACTTCCTGTCGATCTTTCACCCGGTGCTGGGCTCGATCGCCGACTACGCGCAGAACGCGGGTAAGTCGATCGGCCTCGGTGTCGGCGCCGGCGGCGGCGCGGCGGGTGCAGGCGCCGGCATCGGCAACGTCTTCAACGCCTCGATCCAGGCCAAGACGCGCCAGCCCGAGCTGCGCCAGGACATCGAGCGCGACCAGTGGCTCGGCTTCGCCCTGACCGAGGCGGTCTTCTTCTACGGGCTCGTCGGCGGCTTCATCGCCTTCTTCCTCTAAGCGCCAGTAACGAGAGCCGACAACACCATGCCAGCGACATCGCCGCTACCAATCGCCGCCTCCGGCTCGTTCCTGATCCTCCCCAACGTGGGGTTGATGGTCTGGGTGCTGGTCATCTTCGTGATCTGCTGGCTGCTGCTGCGGCGTTACGTGTTCCCGGTCATCGGCGCCACACTCGACCGCCGGGCACAATCGATCGCAAGTGAGATCGACGCGGCCGAGCGCCTGCGCAGTGAGGCTGACCAGGTGCTGGCCGAGTACCGGGAGCGCCTCGCCGAGGCGCGCTCGCAGGCGGACGAGATCATCACCCGCGCCCGTCAAGCCGGTGACGCGCACCAAAAGGAGGCGGTCGAGGCCGCCCGGGCCGAGCGCGAGCGCCTGCTCGAGCAGACCCGGCGCGACGTTGAGGCCGAGACCCGCAGGGCGATTGATGAGATCCGGCGTGAGGTGGGCAACCTGACGGTGCTCGCGACCGAGAAGGTGACGCGCAAGGTGCTGACTGCAGATGACCAGCGCCGGCTGGTGGAGGAGGCGCTTTCAGAGATCGACTTCAGCGTCCTCGGGGGAGGCGAGGGCTAGCCCTGGCACTGTGCAGCCAGGGCTAGCACGGACACGGCTATGCAGGAGATCGCCCAGGTATACGCGCGGGCGCTGTTCGAGGTCGCCTCAGAGCAGGGCCGGCTCGACACGGTCAACGAGCAGCTCGGCCAGGTCGCGCAGGCGATCGGCTCAAACCGCGAGCTGGCCGTGTTCTTCTTCTCGCCGTACTTCTCGGTGCAGGAGAAGAGGGATGGGCTGCAGCGCGCGGTCCAGGGCGCCGAGCCGGTGCTCATGAACTTCCTCGAGACGCTGATCGAGCGCCACCGCATGCCCGTGATCTTCCGCATTCGCGGCGAGTTCGAGCTGCTCTATGACCAGACCAGGAAGCTGTTGCCGGTGCAGGTCACCAGTGCGATCGAGCTCGACCCGGAGCTGGTCGCGAGCCTGGGCGCACGGATCGGCGAGCAGACCGGCAACGAGATCGAGCTCTCGAGCCGGGTTGACCCGGAGATCCTTGGCGGGATCGTGCTCCGGGTCGGAAACTTCATCATGGACGCGTCGATACGCACGCGCCTCGAACAACTTCGCAGAGAAGTCGCACAGGCCTAAAGGAGCCTCTAAAAAACGAACATGCAGATCAAGCCCGACGAGATCACCTCCATCCTCAAGCGCCGCATCGAGGGCCTGGACACGACCAGCGCCGACCTGGCCGAGGTGGGCACCGTGCTGACGGTCGGCGACGGCATCGCCCGGGTGCACGGCCTGGAGAACTGCATGTCGTTTGAGATGCTCGAGCTGCCCCACGGCGTCACCGGCCTGGCGCTGAACCTCGAGTCAGACAACGTCGGCGCGGTGCTCTTCGGCAACTGGGAGCGGATCGCCGAGGGCGACACTGTCCGGCGTACCGGGCGCCTGCTCGAAATCCCGGTTGGCGACGGCCTGCTCGGCCGGATCGTCGACCCGCTCGGCAACCCGCTCGACGGCAAGGGCCCGATCCAGGCCGACCAGACCCGCCCGATCGAGCACAAGGCCCCCGGCGTGGTCCAGCGCCAGCCGGTGAAGGAGCCGATGCAGACCGGGATCAAGGCGATCGACTCGATGATCCCGATCGGCCGCGGCCAGCGCGAGCTGATCATCGGCGACCGCCAGACCGGCAAGACGGCGATCGCGGTCGACACGATCATCAACAACCGCGACACCGGCGTGATCTCGATCTACGTCGCGATCGGGCAGCGCAAGGCGACGGTGGTGGCGCTCGCCAAGGCGCTCGAGGATGCCGGCGCGCTCGAGCACACGATCATCGTCATGGCAGCCGCCGACGAGTCGGCGCCGATCACCTTCCTCGCGCCCTACGCGGGCTGTGCGATGGGCGAGTACTTCCTCTACGGTGGCCGCCACGCGCTGACGATCTACGACGACCTGACCAAGCACGCCCAGGCCTACCGGCAGATGTCGCTGCTGCTGCGGCGCCCGCCGGGTCGCGAGGCCTACCCCGGCGACGTCTTCTACCTGCATTCGCGGCTGTTGGAGCGCGCCGTCAAGCTGAGCGACGCGCAGGGTGCCGGCTCGCTCACGTCGCTGCCGATCATCGAGACCCAGGCGGGTGACGTCTCGGCCTACATCCCGACCAACGTGATCTCGATCACCGACGGCCAGATCTTCCTCGAGCCGAAGCTGTTCAACTCCGGCGTGCGCCCGGCGATCAACGTCGGCATCAGCGTCTCGCGGGTCGGCGGCAACGCCCAGATCAGCCCGATGAAGAAGGTCGCCGGCCGCCTCAAGCTCGACCTTTCGCAGTACCGGGAGCTCGAGGCCTTTGCGCAGTTCGGCTCCGAGCTCGACGCGGACACCCAGCGCACGCTGGCGCGCGGGCAGCGCCTGGTCAAAGCGCTCAACCAGGGCGAGCGCCAGCCGATCCCGGTCGAGCTGCAGGTCGTCCAGGTCTACGCCGCCACGGGCGGCCACCTCGACCGCATCACCGTCGGCCGGGTCGAGCACTTCCTCGCCGGACTGGCGGATGCGGTCAAGGCCGCGC
>JAJYHG010000177.1:3814-4527 GCA_021784895.1 Actinomycetes bacterium | reverse complement strand
GAGGCCGACACGATCCTTGCCGAGCTGCAGGACTCGCTGCTGCCGGTTGAGGTCGGAGACCAGCGGCTGCGCGAGGCGCTGTCGGGCACCCGTAGCGTGATCGCGCCGCTGCCGGAGGTGTGCGACGACGTCATCCGGACGCTCGGGCGCTGAGCGCTCTGCTCAGGCCCTCTGGACGCCCGTGTTGGTGCCGGTGCCCTCATAGCGGCTCGTGGTGGTCGCGTAGGGGCGGATCGTGCGTGGGTAGAGGAACTCCACGCCGGTGTTGACGTCGGCCGCTCCGGTCAGCCGTTGGCTTGCCCGGTAGAGAAATAGCTCGAGCGTTGCGAGGAAGCCCTGGAGATAGGGCTGCTGGTCGATCGCGAACTGGATCGTGTGGTCGAACAGCAGCTGCTGGGTCTGGGGCAGGAGGTCGAACCCCCCGCCGAGGACCTTGCCCTTGAGGTTGTGCTGGCTGATCGCCTGGGCGAGCGCGAGCGTGCTGCCTGCATCGACGCCGAAGTACCCGGTAAAGGACGCCAGGTGGGTGCTGATGAAAGCGTCGATCGCGGCCGTCTCCTGCGGCAGGGTGGCGCCCGAGGCCTGCGACCTGACGACGATGTTGCTGCCCCGCAGGACCTGCCGGATGCCATCAAGGCGGGGGGCGACGTTGGCCAGCCCAGGCGTGGAGATGAAGACCACGATCTCGCCGCCGCCGGGGATCAGCCGCCTGA
>JAJYHG010000177.1:0-3804 GCA_021784895.1 Actinomycetes bacterium | reverse complement strand
GCCGACGTAGGCGAGCCGGCCGGTGTCCGGCTCGTCGGCGTTGTAGGCGATGACGGGGATACCTGCGCTGAGTGCGGCCGCGACCGGCGTGGCCAGCGCGGGCGCGATCAGGGTGGTCGCGATCCCGTCGACGCCGGCGCTGATGGCGGTGGTGATCGCGCTTGCCATCTGGCCGACGTCGCTTGCGTCCGAGCCGGTCCACTCGTATGTGCAGCCGAGCAGCGCGCACGCGTCCTCGATGCCGTTGATGGTGGGGATGAAGAACGGGTTGCTGGTCGCGTGGTTGACGAACGTGAACCTGTAGGCCCGCTTGACGCCGAAGATCGGCGCCACGGTGCTCGCACTGGTGGCGGTCTTGGCGGTCGCGGCGGTCGCGGCGGTATTGCTGTCAGCGGCGGCGCCAGCAGTGCTTCCGCAGGCCTCGAGCATCACCGCAACGAGCCCGGCCGCGCCGCCGGTGAGGGCGGTACGGCGCGTTATCTGCGCCAGGCTCGAGACCCTGCCGCCGCGGCCGTCGTGGTGCTCGAGCCGCTCGAGCGCCTCGCCCACCGCATCATGCTCTGGCATCTACCTGGTTCCTCGGGGTCATCGGGCCGCCGGCGCCGTCTTGGAGCTCGACGGCAGTCACGGCCCCCAAGTAAAGCTGACGCTGGCTGTCAGCGGAGCGATCAGCGTGTCGAGGAGCGGCGACGGACGACTGCGTCAAGCGCGACGGCGGCGATCAGCACCAGGGCGGTAGCCATGTCCTGGACAGCCGCTTGCACACCCATGAGCGCGAGGCCGTTATAGACGACCGCGATGATCACGCCACCGAGCAGCGCGTTGACCATGCGGCCGCGGCCGCCGAACAGAGTGGTGCCCCCGATCACCGCGGCGGCAACGGCGAAGAGCACCAGGCCACCGCCATCGATGTCGGTTGCCATCGAGCCTTGCGTCGAGACGTAGATCGCGCCGCCAAGAGCCGCCGTGGCACCGGACATCACAAAGGCAAAGGTCACGATCCGGTTGACTTTGATTCCGGCGCGGCGTGCGGCCTCCGGGTTGTTGCCGACCGCATAGATGTAACGGCCCGTGCGGGTACGGGAGAGCAGCCACGAGTAGGCGAGGATGATCACCAGCACGAACGGGATCACCCACGGCATGCCGCGGACCACGGCCAGGGCGCTGCGGTTGCTGTTGCAGACGTACACGAGCAGCACGCCGGCGACCGTGACGCTGGCCAGCGTCAGCAGCGTCACGCCGATCGGCTGGGTATGCAGGCCGCGAGCACGCCGGGATCTCTGGCGTGCGAGCTTGACGGCAGCGAATACCGCCAGACAGGCGGCCAGCGCTATCCAGCCGAGGCTCGGGCTCATGTTGCTGTTGACGAGCTTGTAGATCGGGCTGGTCGGGGCGACCTGGATGGCACCGCCGACCGCCGTCGGGTCCACGTTGGCGAGTTCCAGCATGATCCCGAGCAAGCCCAGCTGGCCGCCGAGCGTGACGATGAACGACGGCAGGCCAAGCTGCGTTATCAGCGTGCCCTGAACGAAGCCCAGGAAGCCGACCGCCACCACGCCGCCGATGATCCCGAGCCACCAGGGGAAGTTGACCGGCGGTGCGATCAGCTCTGCGATCACGAAACCACCGATGCCGACGCCGTACCCGATGCTCAGGTCGATCTCCGACAGCAGCAGCACGAAGGTCTCGGCGGCACCGACGACGACGTAGAGCGCCGCCTCCTCGAACAGGTTGACGAGGTTCTGGTTGGTGAGGAAGGCGGAGCGCTCGATCTGGAAGAAGATGATGATTGCGATCAGGCCGGCGATGATCGGGACAGCGCCGCTCTCACCCGACTTGATCCGCCGCCACCAGGCCTGAAGGTAGTCGCCGAGGGAGGTGGCGAGGACCTCCGGGGCGGCGGTCGCGAGCTCGGTCTCGGTCAGCGTAGAGTCGATGCTCTCCTCGGGGGCGACTTCGGTCTGTTCGGTGGTCACGGTCGTTCGCTTTCGGAGATCCTGTGGGTGCGCGGTCGATCAGGCTGTGCCGGCCATTTGCCGGGAGGTGCCAGTGGTCATGTACTCGACGGTGGTCTGGGGCGTGAACTGCGCAGCCGGGCCCTGCACGACCAGGCGGCCGAGGTACATGATGGCCAGACGGTCGGCGACTTCGAAGATGTCGTTGAGGTTGTGCGAGACGAGCATCACGGCCACGCCACCGGCGGCAAGCCGCTTGATCAGGTCCAGGACCATGCGCGTCTGGGTCACGCCGAGAGCGGCTGTCGGCTCGTCCATGATCACGAGCTTGGCGTTTGCCATGACGGCCTTGGCGACGGCGACCGACTGGCGTTGGCCGCCCGACAGGGACGACACCGGCAGGCGGATCGACCGGACCGTGGTGACGCGCAGCTCCTTCAGCGTCTGGCGGGCCGCGGTCTCCATCGCGTCCTCGTCGAGCAGCCGGTGCTCGAGGCGCTCGTGGCCGAGGAACATGTTCTGGACGATGTCGAGGTTGTCGCAGAGCGCCAGATCCTGGTAGATCGTTTTGATCCCGAGCGCCTCGGCTTCACGCGGGCCGTTGTGGCGGATCGCGCGTCCCTCCCAGAGCATCTCGCCGCCGTCTGCCTGCCAGAGACCCGCAATTGTCTTGATCGTCACCGACTTGCCGGCCCCGTTGTCGCCGCAGAGTGCTGTGACCTGTCCGGAGGGGATGTCAAGCGTCACGTCGCTCAAAGCCTGGACCGGGCCGAACCGCTTGCTTATCCCTCGCAGGGAGAGCAGCGCGCCGTTGCTTTCAGTTGTGCTCATGGGGTCTTGTGACCGTTGCAGTTTCAGGGTTTCCCGGCGAATGGTCCCGTCGGCCGGATCCGCACGGATCCGGCCGACGGGCATTCTCCCACCATTCGATGGGACCGTCGAACTACTTGATTCCGTACCGCCTGCAGTCAGCCGTGTAGGGCTTGGCGCAGAGCTGTGAAACCGGCACGAAGTTGTCCTTGACGATCGTGCTCTTCATGTTCTGCGGCGTCACCCAGGTCGGGGTCAGCAGCACCGACGGGACCTTCTGCTTGGTGATCGGGTCGAGCGTCGTCTGGTTCAACAGGCTCTTGGGCGCGGTCTTGCCCGCGCGCAGGTAGAGCGCGAGCGCGACGGCCGCCTGGGCCTCCTTGTAGATCGGCTTGTAGACGGTGCCGCACTGGTAGCCCGAGAGCACGTTGTCAAGACCAGTCAGCGTCGCGTCCTGGCCGGTGGTCGGGAACGTGTACGGCTTCACGCCCTGGCTCTGCAGGTACGTGATGATCGGCGCGCCGGTCTCGTCGTTGGGGATCACGGCCGAGTTCGGCGGTGTGCGCTTGGAGACAAGCTCCGTGTAGGCGGCCTTGAACTCGTCGAGCGCGTCCGGCGGCGGCGAGGTCGGGTTCCAGGTGTCAGCGGTCTTGAACAGGACCTTGATCTTGCCCTTCTTCTCGAGCGGGTCGAGGATGCTGTTGTAACCGGCCGCGAAGAGGGTCGCGTTGTTGTCGGTCGCGGCCCCGTGCATTTCGATGAACTTGGGCTCCTTGCCCTTCAGCCACGAGGCGGCGCAGGCGACGAAACCCTTGCCGATCAGCTTGCCGACGGTGATGTTGTTGAACGAGACGTACGGCGCGGCGGGCGCGCCCTTGGCGACGCTCAGCCGGTCGTACTGGATCACCTTGACGCCGTGCGCCTTGGCGTACTTCATCGCGGTGATGCCGGTGCCCGGATCCTCGGGGTCGATCAGCAGCACCTTGACGCCGTTGCTGATGTCGGACTTGACGTCGGTCATGAACGTCGTGTCCGACCC
>JAJYHG010000086.1 GCA_021784895.1 Actinomycetes bacterium | reverse complement strand
ACCGGCGAGGCCAACGTGCGCGCGGCCCAGGCCGCGGCCGGATTCGTGCCGCCTTCCAGCGGGAAGGCGGCACAGGAGGAGACGGCAGGTGTTTGAGCAGATCGAGGGCTCGCAGGCGGTCGCGCGGGCGGTCGCGGCCTGCCGCCCGGAGGTGATCTGCGCCTACCCGATCTCGCCCCAGACCCACATCGTCGAGGGTCTCTCCCGGCTCGTGAAGTCCGGCCGGCTCGCACCGTGCGAGTTCGTCAACGTCGAGTCCGAGTACGCGGCGATGTCGGTCGCGATCGGCGCCAGCGCGACCGGCGCGCGCGCGTATACCGCGACCGCCAGCCAGGGCCTCTTGTACATGACCGAGGCGCTCTACAACGCTTCGGGCCTCGGGCTGCCGATCGTGATGACGGTCGCCAACCGCGCGATCGGCGCGCCGATCAACATCTGGAACGACCACTCCGACTCGATGTCGCAGCGCGACTCAGGCTGGATCCAGCTCTACGTCGAGTCAAACCAGGAGGCTGTGGACGTGCACCTGCAGGCGTTTCGCCTAGCCGAGGCGCTTTCCCTGCCGGTGATGGTGTGCATGGACGGCTTCATCCTCACGCACGCAGTCGAGAGCGTCGAGCTGCCCGGGCAGGAGCAGGTAGACCAGTTCCTGCCCGCATTCGAGCCACGCCAGCAGCTCGACCCCGAGCACCCGCTGACGATCGGCGCGATGGTCGGACCGGAGGCCTACACCGAGGTCCGCTACCTGGCCCACTACAAGCAGATGCAGGCGCTTGACCTGATCCCGGAGGTGGCAGGCCTGTTCGAGCAGCGGTTTGGCCGCAGCTCCGGCGGCTTTCTGCGCCACTACCGCTCAGACGATGCCGGGACGATCGTCGTCGCGCTCGGCTCGGTGCTGGGAACGATCGAGGATGTCGTCGACGAGCTGCGTGATGCGGGTGAGCACATCGGCGCGGTCGGGATCCGGACGTTCCGGCCCTGGCCGGCCGACGAGGTGCGCGCCGCGCTGGCGGGCGCAAAGCGGGTGATCGTGCTGGAGAAGGCATTCGCCATCGGGATCGGCGGGATCGTCTCGCAGGACGTCCACGGGGCGCTCGCGGGGCTGCCAATCAGCGTTCACACGGCGATCGCCGGACTCGGCGGGAGGCCGATCACCAAGGCCTCGCTGCGGCAGCTGCTCGCCGACGCCCGCGCCGGGCAGCTTGCGCCAATCACCTTCGTCGACCTCAACCACGCGCTCGTCGACGCTGAGATCCAGCGGATGCTCAGCGCCCGGCGCTCCGGCCCACACGCCGAGAACATGCTGCGCGACATCGGCATCGTCGGCGCCGGCCCGGTCTGATCAATCAGCGGAGAGATCCACATGTCAGCGACGCGACTGAAGTACTTCCAGACAGGCAGCTTCGCGGCGGGTAACCGGCTCGTCGACCCCGACCAGCGCTCCGTTCAGTCAGACCCCGGGCGCGCCAACGCGATCACCTGCGGGCACCGCGCCTGCCAGGGCTGCGGTGAGGCGCTCGGCGCCCGCTACGCGCTTGACGCCGCGATGCGCGCCACCGGTGGCGATCTGATCGCGACCAACGCGACGGGCTGCCTGGAGGTGTTCTCGACACCGTACCCGGAAAGCTCCTGGCAGCTGCCCTGGATCCACTCGCTGTTCGGCAACGCCGCGGCGGTGGCGACCGGCGTCGCCGCCGCGCTCAAGGCCAAGGGCAACACGCACACGCGCGTGGTCGGCCAGGGCGGTGACGGCGGCACCGTCGACATCGGCTTTGCCTGCCTGTCGGGGATGTTCGAGCGTGGTGATGATGTGCTGTTCATCTGCTACGACAACGAGGCCTACATGAACACCGGCGTGCAGCGCTCGGCCGCCACCCCACCGGCTGCCTACACGAGCACCACCCAGGCGGTCGGCGATGAGCCTGGCGCCACCTGGGGCCAGGGCAAGAGCGTGCCGCTGATCGCGCTCGCGCACGAGATCCCGTACGTCGCGACGGCCACGATCGCCGACCTGCGCGACCTGGAGCGCAAGGTACAGACCGCAATGGAGGTCCGCGGCGCGCGCTACATCCATGTGCTCGTCACCTGCCCGCTGGGCTGGGGCGCCGCCTCAGCCGACTCGATCAAGCTCGCGCGCCTGGCGACCGAGACCGGCATCTTCCCGGTCTGGGAGGGTGAGCACGGCGACGTCGTCTCGGTCACGAAGATCCGGCACCAGACCCCGGTCGAGGAGTACCTGAAGCTGCAGACGCGCTACCGGCACCTGTTCTTGCCGGCGCGCCGCGAGGACATCATCGAGCGGATACAGGCCCGCGCCGACCGCAACATCGCGCGCTTCGGGCTGCTGGAGGCGGCCGACGACGACCCGCTCGATCTACAGGTGGAAGCTGGATCATGAGCTCTGGCACGCGCACCACGCCGTTCGCAATCACCCTGGATGTCGGCTCGAGCCGCGCCAACCTGACCGGCTCCTGGCGCACCGAGCGCCCTCAGTACGCGCGCCTGACCGCGCCGTGCGGCGCCGGCTGCCCGGCGGCCGAGGACGTGCAGCAGTGGCTCTACCACGCCGAGGAGGGCGGCTACGAGGCGGCCTGGCGCAGAATCATGGAGCGCAACCCGTTCCCCGCGATCTCCGGGCGGATCTGTTACCACCCGTGTGAAACGGCCTGCAACCGCGCGCAGCTAGACGCGGCGGTCGGGATCAACTCGGTCGAGCGCTTCCTCGGCGATCAGGCGCTTGCCAAGGGCTGGCAGATCGAGCCTGCGCAGCTTCTTGGCACGGGCGGCCGCGTGCTGGTGATCGGCGCCGGCCCCTCGGGGCTGTCCGCCGCCTACCACCTGGCGCTGCTGGGACACCACGTGACCGTGCGTGACATGGCGCCAGCGGCCGGCGGGATGATGCGCTACGGCATCCCCAAGTACCGCCTGCCGCGCGAGATCCTCGACGCGGAGATCCAGCGGATCGCCGAGCTGGGCGTGGACTTCCAGCTGGGCGCGCACGTCTCCGACCTGATCGCCGAGCGGGCCGCAGGCGGCTATGACGCCGTGTTCCTCGCCGTCGGCGCGACGCTGCCACAGCGGACCTACATCCCGGCCGGTTCGGCCGCCAGGATCATCGACGCGATCGCGCTGCTGCGCAACGCCGAGGATGGGTCCGCCGGCCCGCCGCTGCTGGGCCGGCGGGTCACTGTCTACGGCGGCGGCAACACCGCGATGGACGCCGCGCGCACCGCCAAGCGCCTGGGCGCAGAGGAATCGATCGTTGTCTATCGCCGTGACCGCGAGCACATGCCCGCGCATGAGTCAGAGCTGATGGAAGCGCTGCAGGAGGGCATCAAGGTCAAGTGGCTGACCACGATCACCGAGGCCGGCGCCGGCGAGATCACGGTCGAGCGGATGGAGCTTGACGAGCACGGCTACCCGCAGCCGACGGGCCAGTTCGAGCGCCTCGGCGCCGACACCGTGGTGCTGGCGACCGGCCAGGTCAGTGACCTCTCGCTGCTGGAGGGCATGCCCGGGATCGAGCTCGAGGACAGGGTCGTGCGGGTTGACGGGAACATGATGACCGGGCACCCAGGCATCTTCGCGGGCGGTGACATGGTTCCCGCCGAGCGCACCGCAACCGTGGCGATCGGCCACGGGCGCCGCGCCGCGCACGGGATCGACCGCTGGCTGCGGGGCGAGACCGGCAACCCGGAATGGGGCCTGCACGACAGCGCCAGCGCCACCGGCGTCGGCCCGGTGCCGCAGACGGCTCAGGTGCCGTTTGAGCGGCTCAACACCTGGTATTTCTCGGATGCCCCAAGGACGGTGCGCGAGCAGCTCGACGCGATCCGCCGCACCTCCACCTTTGACGAGGTGGTGCTCGGGCTCGACGAGGCAAACGCGCTGTTTGAGGCGCGCCGCTGCATGTCCTGCGGCAACTGCCTGGCCTGCGACAACTGCTACGGCGTCTGCCCCGACAACGCGGTCGTCAAGCTCGACCCTCCCGGCGCCTACGCCTACGCGTTCGACCTCGACTACTGCAAGGGCTGCGGGCTCTGCGCGCAGGAGTGCCCGTGCGGCGCGATCGAGATGCTGCCGGAGCCTATCTAGACAGCCGGCGCTCGCAGGCGAGGATCCGCTGCGTGGTTTTCAGCACGGTGTCGGAGTTCAAGCTGATCGAATCGATCCCGAACTCGTCGAGGTACTCGGCCATGTCGGGGTAGTCTGACCGCGCCTGGCCACACAGGCCCGAGTGGCCCTGGTTGCGCGCGCACCCCTCGACCGCGAGCTTCAGCATCAGCTTGACGCCCTCGTCGCGCTCGTCGTAGTCAAAGGCAACGATCTCCGAGTCCCGATCGACCCCCAGAGTCAGCTGGGTGAGGTCGTTTGAGCCGATCGAGAAGCCGTCGAACCGCTTGGCGAACTCGTCAATCAGCAGCACGTTGTTGGGAATCTCGCACATCGCGTAGACCTCACAAAGTACTACTAGGAGGGCTAGCTAGGCGGCTCTGAGGCCATCTGAGCGGGCCCGAGCGCGTTTTCAGGGTCCGTAGCGCGTCCTCGACTGCCTTGAGCCTGTCCGGGC
>JAJYHG010000202.1 GCA_021784895.1 Actinomycetes bacterium | reverse complement strand
AGGCGACCCTGCCGGGCCGGTGCATGGCAGCCGCGCTCCACCTCAGCGGTGACGGCGTGGTCACCGGCCGCGCCGCAGCGCAACTGTGGGGCCCGCTCGACACCACAGCTGGCCGGACGCACCACACACGCCTGCGACAGGTCGTCGGGCGAGCGGCGCCGGTCAGAACCGCCCTGCCTGCGTTGACATGACGAGACGTCCACAGGCGTCATGGACACTTGAGCCAGAGGGCACGGCGCGGATTGGCGGCGCCCGCAAAGCAGCCGCGCTGAGCGCCCGCTGGACAAGCTTTCACGGGCACCTCTTGGTGCGTGGCAGGCGTCGTAGCAGCATCGCTTCGATCGTCTCAGCGGTTGGCACGGCACGCATGTCATCGCTTACGCCGGCGCGGCTGAGGGAGCGAGGCCGTTTTGCCTCGAACCACTGCCGGGCTGTGAAGTACGCCGTGCGGCGGTTGCCGTCAACGGAAGCCTGTGCCTGTGCGATCCCGTGCGCAAGCAGCGCGACCACCCGCACAATGTTCTCCGCATCCTGATCGAGGCGCCAGGCGCCGGTCTCTCGCTCTAGACGGCTGTGGAGCGGCGCGGGCTCGTCGAGCCGGTAGCGCTCCGGGGTGCCTGCGTCTTCGTGGATGCGCCGGTTAAGCGCCTTGAGGGCCTCGACAGTTGGGAAACCGGGTGCCCCAAAGCCCGCAGAGCTCGCGTCTGGCTGGCTTTCGTGCGGTCGAAGAAGTCGAAGTAGTCCTCCAGCGCGCGCTCGGGTATCGGTTCCGCACAACGGTTCATAGTGCTCGTCGGTCATCGTCCTGGCAGTGTTTGACGCCTCTACGCTCTTAATGCTTGCGGCGCGGGCCTGGTTGCCCGGCGCGGTGGGCGCTCACCGGTTTGCTGCGGCGGGTGCTCAGCGGTTGCCTGAGGCGGCGAGAGTGCCTGGCCGGTTCCGGCCCGCAGCGTCCGGTTCCTGTTCGGTCCCGCGCTGAGAGCCGCGACCGGGAGTCTGGCGACACCGGTGATGGGCCTCAAGTCGGTTTGCTCACACCTCACTGTCTGATATCACGTACACGCGTTCAGAGTGGGCCCTCCGCGGAGGGGTGCTTGTGCATGCAAGCCGTGCGGTTGCGGCGGCCTCGCTGGCCGCGTGAGCGCACTACCGCGCTGGCGAACGTCTCGAGGCCACCGCTGACGGGTCCCGTTTCTGGGGTACGGGTAAGCGACCTTAGACGCAGGTGATTTCGTTATACGGGCCGCGGCCTTCGAACGTCGCAGATGTGTACCCGGGGCGGCTGAAGGTGCCAGACGCCGCTCCGTTCCATAGTCCGGTAAGACACCCGGCGTACCGGATGTTCACGTCTCCTGACACGCCAGTCTGGGACGTTCCACCCGAAGCAACCGGGACATCCTCATAGTAAAGTAAAGTAGTGAATTGGCCGAGAGGTGAACGACGCCGTCGCACTTCCAGGTCCAGTGCCAGCTCGTGTCCCCAGCGGTGCCGTAGTTCCCCAAGTGAACGTACTGCAGCGGGTTCTCGCTAGCTGACGGTGTGGCGCTCGCCAAGCCGACTGGATAAAGGTAAACGGTTGTTGGCGAGGGTCAGACATATGATGTGGCCGGGGCAGTGGATGCACCGCTAGCGGGAATCTCCGGGGGCGGATACGTCGTAGCGGGGGAGGTTCCGGCGGGCGACGGATAAGCGCTCGCTGTCCCGGCCGCCGTGGCTGGCACGGCGAACATCGCGCCTGACGCCATGGCGACAGCACAAACTTTCGCTGAGAAGCGGGTCAATCGGGACCCATGCACAACGGTAGAGTCGTATTGATGGAGTGCGTTAACGCCGGAAGAATCTGGCCGTTCGGCACCACCGCCGACGCTGCCTGGCTCGACCATGCCTTGGGCTACGCAGGCCACCGGGCCGTAACCTGGTTCGCGACTGCGTTCGAAGCCTCGTGCCGTCTCGGCCTCCCGGCCGTCCCTGTCGTAGACGGCTTGGACCAGGCAGCGCACGATCGGGCGGTCGTACGGCTCCTCAGTGCCTTCGGCGCAGCCTCGTGGTGGCTTGGCTACCTTGATTATGGGATCGGCATCAACATCGTTTTCGACAAAGCGCCGAGAGCCCGAATATTCAGCTGGGACTACGTGCTTGTGCGAGCAGGAGCCCGCGAAGCGCTGAGCTGGCGATCCAGCTCAGCCCCAGATGTTTCCTGGAAGGGAGCGCTTCCGGATCTGATCTTCCCAACGGATCACGCATGGGTGATGTTTACGCCGTGGGATGACCACTGGAGCTTCATCGGCGGACCACGACGACTGATTGCCCGTATCAACCTAGACCCAACGCTCCGATCTAGAGTTCAACCGGTCGCCCGCCGCTCCTGCTCGCCTATCCAGGCGCTGCTCCTCGCGCTCAAGCCGCGCTTGTCGGCGCGCGCTCGGGCTCGAGCCACAGCCCCGCCAGCGGTGGCAGCGTTACCAGGGCCGAGTACGGCTGACCGTGCCACGGCAGCGGCTCGGCGACAATCGCGCCGAGATTGCCGACCTCCCCGCCGCCGTAGAAGCGCGCGTCGGTGTTGATCGCCTCGCGCCAGACCCCGGGGCGCGGCAGGCCGATCCGGTAGCCGGGGCGCGGTACCGGCGAGAAGTTGCCGGCAAAGACGAGCACGTCGCGCCCGCCGCGCGTCTGGCGGGCGAAGGCGATCACGTTTGCGTCGGCGTCGGCGGGTTCGAGCCAGTAAAAGCCCTCGGGCTCGGAGTCGAGCGCCCACAGTGCCGGGCGCTCGCGGTAGGCGCGGTTGAGGTCGCGCACCAGCGCCTTGACGCCGGCGTGCTCGGGTGCCTGTAGCAGCTCCCAGGGCAGCTGGGCTTCCGCGTCCCACTCGTCCTTCGCCGCCAGCTCGCCGCCCATGAAGAGGAGCTTCTTGCCGGGGTGCGCCCACATGTAGGCATAGAGCAGACGCAGGTTGGCGAGCTTCTGCCAGTGGTCGCCGGCCATCTTCTGATAGAGCGAGCCCTTGCCGTGGACGACCTCGTCGTGCGACAGCGGCAGGATGAAGTTCTCGGTGAAGGCATAGACGAGGCTGAAGGTCAGCTCGTTGTGGTGGTGGCGGCGGTGTACGGGGTCGTGCTGGAGGTAGCCGAGCGTGTCGTGCATCCAGCCCATGTTCCACTTGAAGCCGAACCCCAGCCCGCCCAGGTAGGTGGGCCGCGACACACCGGGCCAGGCGGTCGACTCCTCGGCGGCCGAGATCACGCCCGGCTCGAGGCGGTGGACGAGCTCGTTGAGCTCCTTCAGGAAGGCCACCGCCTCGAGGTCCTCACGGCCGCCGAACTGGTTGGGCAGCCACTCCCCTTCGCGGCGCGAATAGTCGCGGTAGAGCATCGAGGCGACCGCGTCGACCCGCAGCCCGTCGGCGTGAAACTCGCGCAGCCAGTAGAGCGCGTTGGCGGTCAGGAAGTTGCGGACCTCGTGGCGGCCGAAGTTGAACACCAGCGTGCCCCAGTCGGGGTGGGCGCCGCGGCGCGGGTCGGCGTGCTCATACAGCGCCGTGCCGTCGAAGCGCGCGAGCGCCCAGTCGTCGCGGGGGAAGTGGGCGGGCACCCAGTCGAGGATCACGCCGATCCCCGCCTCGTGCAGTGTCTGGATGAAGCCCCGCAGGTCATCTGGCGAGCCGTAGCGCGGCGTGGGCGCGTAGTAGCCGGTGACCTGGTAGCCCCACGAGCCGGCGAACGGGTGCGCCATCACCGGCAACAGCTCCACATGCGTGAAACCCATGTCGAGCACGTAGGCCGAAAGCTCTCCCGCGAGCTGCGCATAGCTCGGCGCAGACCCGTCTGGGGCCCGCCGCCAGGAGCCGAGATGGACCTCGTAGATAGAGACGGGTGCTGCGAGCGGCGCGCCGCTTGCGCGCCGCTCGCCCCAGCGTGCCTCCGCTTCGCTCCACTCGTGGCGACTGACGGTGATCACCGACGCGGTCTGCGGCGGGTGCTCGGCCTCCTGCGCGTAGGGGTCGGCCTTGCGCCGCAGCTCGCCAGCCGGGGTGATGATCTCGAACTTGTAGCGGCTGCCGGTGGCCACGCCGGGGATGAACAGCTCCCAGACGCCGCTTGCGCCCAGCGAGCGCATCGGGTGCGCGAGGCCGTTCCAGTAGTTGAAGTCACCGGCCACACTGACGCTGCGAGCGCCCGGCGCCCAGACCGCAAAGGCGGTGCCGGCCACCTCCTGGTGAACCTGCGGATGCGCGCCCAGCCGCTCGTAGATGTGCTCGTGGCGGCCCTCCGCGATCAGGTGCAGGTCGAGATCCCCGAGCGTCGGCAGGAAGCTGTAGGGGTCGGCCTCGGTGTGGGTGATCTGGCCGTCATAGCCGGCCTGGATGCGGTAGCGCAGCGGCGCTTGAGCACCTCTCAGGGTGGCGCCGAAGATGCCCGCGGGGTGCAGCCGCGTGAGCTCGAGGCGCGTCTCGCCCTCTGGTCCCGGCTCGTCGAGCACGGCGCTGACCGTCAGCGCCCCGGGGCGCAGTGCCCGGATCTCGACCCCGTCCGGCCCGGCGTGCGCGCCCAGCACCGCGTGCGGATCGGAGTGCTCGCGGCGGGCAAGAGCGTCGAGCGCGCCGCTCACCCGGACTCCAGCAGGCGCAGGATCCCGGCGACCGGGATGGGCAGCCAAGCGGGCCGGTTCTCCAGCTCGTAGCGGAGCTCGTAAAGCAGCTTCTCGAGCTCAAAGGCCGCGATCAGGCTGCTGACGTGCGCCTGCGAGGCCGGCAGCAGCGCGCGCTCAACGTCGTCGAGGTAGGCCTCGAGGAAGGCGCTGCGGGCCCGCTGCTCAAAGTCGGCGGGCGGCTCGACGCCACGGCGCAGTCGCAGCACCCAGCCCGCGTAGGCGAACGAGCGCAGCATGCTGGCGACGTCGCGCAGCGGCGAGCGCTTCTGCCGGCGGGCGTTCAGCGGCCGGGCCGGCTCGCCCTCGAAGTCAAGCAGGGTCCAGCCCGCGTCCGTGTATAGGGTCTGGCCGAGGTGGTAGTCGCCGTGGATGCGGATGCTCTTGCCGCCGATCGGCCCCTGAGAAGGGAGGGTGATGCATTCGCGGACCTGCTGCTCGAGCCCGGCAAGCGGCGCCAGGCCAGGGTGGTCGGGCAGCTCACCGAAGATCCGCTCGAGCTGGTCATCCAGGGTCGCGCGCATGATGCTGAGGAACTCCGTGCTCGGGTCCTGAGGCGAAAACGCGGGGTCGTTTGGATCGCTGGCGAGCACCGAGTGCAGCCTTGCGGTGACGGCGCCGAGCGCCGCGATCCGCTCCAGCAGCAGCTCGGGGTCTTGCTGGACCTGTTCGAGCGCGAGCTCGAAGCCGTCCGCGCCACCGGCCACGAAGCGTTGCGCGAGGCCGAGCGTGGCCGCCAGCGCCTCACCCTCGTATTCATACCAGCCATGGAGCGGGGCGATGTTGGGGTAGTCGTGAGCGGTCAGGAAGCGGTGCATCTCCAGGTCCGGGTTGATCCCGGGCTCCAGCCGGCGAAAGAGCTTCAGGGCGATGCGCTCACCGAACACGACCGAGCTGTTTGACTGCTCGGCCCCCATCATCCTGACCTCGGCGCCGGGCTCGAGGCCGGCCGGGACGCCGTCGGCGCCGACCAGCCGGAAGGAGAAGCGGCCGTGGCGGCCCTCCAGATCGCGCGAGCCGGCGATCGCCGCCAGCAGCGCGGTGGCGGGCGCGGGCGCGGGCAGGACGTCGAAGCCGGCCCCGTCGCTCCCGGGTGCCAGCACGAGCTGGTAGAGCTCGTGGGCGCCGGTGGCGAACTGGACCTGCGCGAACGCCAGCTCCACCCCCGGGGCGATCTGCGCCCGCTCGATCAGCTCAGCGCCGCTCGGTACCCGGGCCTTGGCCCCAAACCAGCGCTGGCTCGCGAGCCAGCGCAGCAGGCGGGCGGGGTCGATCTCCGGCGCCATGGCGGCCAGCTCAGATTCCGGGCGCTCAGCCATCAATGGGGTCCGGTTGCGCTTGCGCCAGGGAGAACCAGTAGTAGCCCCGCGGCTGGAAGGTGAGCAGGTACGGTAGCTCGCCGACGCTGGGAAAGCGGGAGTTGCCAAACAGCTCGACCGGATGGGAGCCCTGGTGCGCTGCGAGGTCGAGCTCCACCGCCTGTGCCGAGCGCGCGAGGTTGTGGACGCACAGGACCACGTCGTCCCCGAACCTGCGGATCAGCGCGAAGATCCGCGGGTTGGCGGTGCGCAGCGGCTCGTAGCTGCCAAAGCCGAACACCGGATGCTGCTTGCGCAGGTCGATGAAGCGGTGCAGCCAGCGCAGGAGCGACGTGGGCGTGCGCAGCGCCGCCTCGACGTTGACGGCCTGGTATCCGTAGACCGGGTCCATCAGCGGCGGCGCGTAGAGCTGCGCAAAGTCGGCGCGTGAGAAGCCGCCGTTGCGGTCCACCGACCACTGCATCGGCGTGCGCACCCCGTCGCGGTCGCCCAGAAAGACGTTGTCTCCCATCGCGATCTCATCACCGTAGTAGAGCACGGGCGAGCCGGGCAGCGCGAACAGGATCGCGGTCATCAGCTCGATCTCGTCGCGGCCGTTGTCAAGCAGCGGCGCAAGCCGGCGGCGGATGCCGAGGTTCAGCTTCATGCGCGGATCCTTGGCGTACTCGGCGTACATGTAGTCGCGCTCCTCGTCGGTGACCATCTCGAGCGTCAGCTCGTCGTGGTTGCGCAAGAACAGGCCCCACTGGCAGCCCTCCGGGATCGGCGGGGTGCGGTCGAGGATCTCATACAGCGGAGTAGCCTCCTCCCGGCGCACAGCCATGAACATGCGCGGCATGACCGGGAAGTGGAAGGCCATCTGGCACTCGTCGCCCGCGCCGAAGTACTGGACCACGTCCTCGGGCCACTGGTTGGCCTCGGCCAGCAGCACCCGGTCGGGGTAGTGCGTCTCCACCTCGTGGCGGATGCGCTTGAGGTAGGCGTGCGTTTCGGGCAGGTTCTCGCAGTTGGTGCCCTCCCGCTCAAACAGGTAGGGCACGGCGTCGAGCCGGAAGCCGTCGAGGCCCAGCTCCAGCCAGAAGCGCAGCACGTCGAGCATCGCCTCCTGGACCTCCGGGTTGTCGTAGTTGAGGTCGGGCTGGTGGGAGAAGAAGCGGTGCCAGTAGTACTGGCCCGAAAGCGGGTCGAAGGTCCAGTTGGAGGCCTCGGTGTCGACGAAGATGACGCGCGCGTCCTGGTAGCGCTCGGGCGTGTCCGACCACACGTACCAGTCGCGCTTGGGGTTCTGCGGACCGCGCCCGCCCGTGCGCGACTCCTGAAACCAGGGGTGCTCGGAGGAGGTGTGGTTGATCACCAGGTCCGCGATCACCCGGATCTGACGGGCGTGCGCCGCGTCGATCAGCGCCCGCACGTCCTCGACCGTGCCGTAGTCGGGATGCACCGCGTAGAAGTCGGAGATGTCATAGCCGCCGTCACGCAGCGGCGAGGCGTAGAACGGCAGCAGCCAGATGCAGTCGATCCCGAGCCACTGCAGGTAGTCGAGCTTCTCCTTCAGGCCACGGAAGTCCCCCGAGCCGTCGCCATTGGCGTCGTAGAAGCCGCGGATGTGGATCTCATAGAAGACCGCCCGTTTGAACCACAGCGGGTCGGCCTCAAACCATTGGCTGGTCTGCGCCTGGCCGGGAGCCGGGCCCGCCATCAGGCGGTCTCCACCCGCGCCACGTGCGCGCCGCCCGGCCCCAGCCGGACGTAGTTGCCGCCCCGCCGCCAGGCGTAGCGGCTGTCATAGATGAGGTCGTGCATCGTGAAGGCGGCCGGCAGCCCGATCTCGTCCCCGAGCGTGACGAGGCCCTCGTGGAAGGAGTGCGGGTCGAGGTTCACGACCGTGATCACGGTGTTGTCAGCGGCCCGCTTGACGTAGGCGATCAGCACGTCGTTGGCGGTGTCCAGAAAGGTGATGTCGTCGAGCTGCTGCAGCGCTGGATTCTCGCGGCGCAGCAGGTTGAGGCGCTGGACCAGGGGCAGCAGCGGCCCGTCGAGCGAACGCTCGGCCAGCTCGTACTTCTCCGAGTGCAGGTACTCCTCGGACCCGGCCCTAAGCGGTGTGTTCTCAAAGCGCTCAAAGCCCGAGTAGATCCCGTAGCTCGGGCTGAGCGTGGCCGCCAGCACGAGCCGCGCCGCAAACGCAGGCGGCCCGCCCTGCTGCAGGTACTCGTGCAGGATGTCCGGCGTGTTGGCAAAGAAGTTGGGCCGGAAGTACTCGCGCTCCTCGCCGTGCGCGAGCTCGGTGACGTACTCGGTCAGCTCGTGGCGTGAGTTCTTCCAGGTGAAGTAGGTGTACGACTGGCTGAAGCCGGCCTTGGCTAGGTGGCGCATCATCGCCCGGTGCGTGAACGCCTCCGCGAGGAACAGCACCTCCTGGTCGCGCTGGTGCACCTCGTCGATCAGCCACTCCCAGAACGGCACCGGCTTGGTGTGCGGGTTGTCGACCCGGAACACCTTGACGCCGCAGTCGACCCAGTGCAGCACCACCGCGAGCAGCGCCTCCCAGAGCCCGCGCCAGTCCTCGCAGTCCCAGTTGACGTTGTAGATGTCCTGGTAGCGCTTGGGCGGGTTCTCGGCGTACTTGAGCGTGCCGTCCGGGCGGCGGTGAAACCACTCCGGGTGCTCTGTCAGCCACGGGTGATCGGGCGAGCAGTTGATCGCCAGGTCGAGCGCGATGTCGATGCCCAGCGCAGCCGCCGCCGCCGTCAGCTCGCGCAGGTCCGCCTCGGTCCCGAGCTCGGGGTGGACCGCGTCGTGGCCGCCGTGCTGATCGCCGATCGACCACGGCGAGCCGGGGTCGCCCGGCTGCGCCTGCAGGGCGTTGTCAGCGCCCTTGCGATTGGTGTGCCCGATCGGGTGGATCGGGGTGAGGTAGAGCACGTCAAAGCCGAGCTCGGCCAGGCGCGGTAGCTGCCGGCGCACCCCGGCCAGACCGCCCCAGGAGCGCGGGAAGAGCTCATACCACGAGCCGAAGCGCGCCCGCTGCCGGTCTACCCGGACCGGCAGCGGACCGAGCCGCCCCAGCCCGGCGCGCTGCTCGTGGGGGCTTGCGAGCCGGTGGAACTCCTCCCCCAGAGCGGCCCGGGGATCGGTGTCAAGCGTCGCCAGCGCAGCGTCGATCGCCTCCACCGCGGCGCTGTCCTCGTCGCGGCGGGCCCGCTGGCGGATCGTCTCGAGCAGCAGCCGCCCCTCGGCGAGCTCGCCGGCCAGGTCCTGCTGTCCGGCGTCCAGCTTGCGCGCTAGCTCCTGCTGCCAGGTGCCGAGCCGGTCGACCCAGGCGCGCAGCTCGTACTCCCAGTCGCCGGCCGCGTCGAGCTCGATCTCACCCGTGAAGCGCACCAACTCGCCCCGGCCCTCGACGGGCTGCAGCGGCACCTCGCGCCAGCCGCCCGCCTTGGCCTTGCCGCGCGCCCGCCGGCGCAGGCGGGCCGCCGCCCGCAGCAGGTCGTGCCCGTCGCGGAAGATGTCGGCGGACACCGTGAGCGTGTCGCCGGCGCAGCGCTTGACCGCATAGCGCCCGCAGTCGACGGCCGGCTCCGGGTACTGGATGACGATGCGGCTGGGGGGTCGTTTTGCCACGCGCCTGTAAGTAAACCTTGCCCGGCGCCTGGGAGCGGCAGAACACTTGCTTGACTAGCGGCGGTGAACGGCCTCGAGCGCAAAAGCGGCGTGCTGCTCCACATCACCTCGCTGCCCGGGGGAAACCTCGGCCGCGGGGCCTATCGCTTCGTCGACTGGCTGGCGTCTGCGGGGCAGGCCTGGTGGCAGGTGCTGCCGATCTCACCGCCGGACCGCTACGGCTCGCCCTACAAGGCCACCTCGGCGTTCGCGGGCTGGCGCGGGCTGCTCGCGGCGCCGCGGGCGCGCGTCAGCAGCGCCGAGCTGACCGACTTCCGCGAGCGTGAAGCACACTGGATCGATGCCTGGGCACGCTTTGGCCCGGGAAGGCGCGGCGACCTGATCGCCGACCAGGTCCGCTTCGCGCGTGAGTGGGGCGCACTGCGCAGCTACGCCGCGGCGCGCGGCGTGCGCGTGATGGGGGATGTGGCCATCTACGTCGCGGCCGGGAGCGCCGACCACCGTGCCCACCCGGAGCTGTTCAACGATGCGCTGCTGGCGGGCGCGCCGCCCGACTCCTTCAGTGAGCTCGGGCAGCTGTGGGGAAACCCGGTCTATGACTGGCCGGTGCTGCGGGCGCAGGGCTACAGCTGGTGGATCGAGCGCCTGCGCCGGAACCTGACGCTGTTTGACGCAGTGCGCCTAGACCACTTCCGCGGCTTCGTCTCCTACTGGGCGGTGCCCGCCGGGGCGCCCGATGCGCGGTCCGGGCACTGGCGGCGGGGGCCGGGGGCGCGGCTATTTGAAGCGTTTGCCGGCGAGCTCGGTGCCGACCTGCCGCTGGTGGTGGAGGACCTCGGCGCGATCACGCCCGCGGTCGAGGCCCTGCGCGACCGCTTTGCGCTGCCGGGGATGCTGGTCCTTCAGTTCGGTTTCGCCGGCGGCCCGGCCGGAGCCCGCAGCCCGCACGCGTTCGCAAACCACCGCCGCCACCGCGTGGTCTACACCGGCACCCACGACCACGACACGGCCGCGGGCTGGTATGCGGCTGCGCCGGCGCCGGTGCGGGCGCGGGTCGCGCGGGCATGCCGTGCGGCCGGAATAGATGCGGCGGAGCCGTGGTGGCAGCTGGTCGAGCTGTGCCTGCGCTCGCGCGCCGCGGTCTCGATCGTGCAGGCGCAGGACATCCTCGGGCTGGGCTCGCAGGCGCGCATGAACCACCCCGGGCGGCGCGGGGGGAACTGGCGCTGGCGGCTCGAGCCTGGTCAGCTGACACCGGCCCTGGCGCAGCGGCTGCGGGAGGCGACCGCCGCCGCGGCACGGCTCTGAAGCGGCCAGGCCGGGTGGGGTCGCGGCGGCGCGGCATGGGGCGCGGCGCAGGCGAGCCTTGGGCGGGGTGCCCGAGCCAGCGGGCCGGGCACCCCAGGGCAGGCGTCCCAGCTGCTCAGCGGCAGCGGCCGGTGCTGGCCAGCAGGCGCAGGTCCTGCTTGAGGTGGCGGTAGGCGTAGGTGAGATCACCGCGCAGCCGGCCGACGCGGGTTGTGCGGTAGCTGACGAGTGCCGATGGCCTGACGACCGCCTGCAGGCCGGCGGCGGCGAGCGTGTCGAGCGCCAGCTCCGCGATCGCCACCTGGCCGAGCGCCGTGGGATGGACGTGGTCGGCCATCATCACGCCGCGACCGGCAAAGCGGCGCAGGTCAAGCACGCTCGCGCCGTGAAGCGCCGCCGAGTGCTCGATCGCCTGGTTGGCTGACTCGACCAGCGCCCGGTTGCGCGGGCGGCCCATGTCGAGCGGGATCGTCAGCGTCAGCAGCTGGTCGCAGCGCTCGCGCAGGAATCGCATCGCGGTGCTGTGGTGCCGCTGGAAGGCCCGGGCGTCAAGGCCGGGCCGGCGGACGTCGTTGGTGCCGATATAGAGGCACCCCAGCTCGTAGCGAGCGCCCGGGGCGGTGGTGCGCTGCATGAGTGGGATCTGGGTGGCGATGACATCCTCGGCCGTGGCTCCGTCAGCGGCGTAGGGGCTGTAGGGCAATCCCAGCCCGCGCGCCACCCAGAGCGCCCAGGACTGCAGCGCTACGCCCCACTGCAGCTCGCCGCCGCCGTTGGTGATCGAGTCGCCAAAGGCGAGCACGCCCAGGCCCGCAGCGGGCCGGACCCTGACCGCGGCTTCAGGGTCTGTCTGGCTCACCACCACAGGTGCCAGGGTATCGCCGTGGTGGCCGCTGCAAGTCTCCGCCCGCCCGGTCAGGTCGATCCGAGAGAATGAAGACGGGATGACCAGCAACAGCGCCAACCCCCTCTCCTCCGGCGAACTGATCGCGTTCGTGGCCGCGGTCGAGAGCGCCAGCGTCCACGGCGCCGCGGACGCGCTCGGCCTGACGCAGTCCGCGGTCACCAAGCGGCTGCAGGCGCTGGAGCGGCGTGGTGGCGTGACGCTGTTTGAACGCGGGCGCTTTGGCATGCGCCCGACCACCGCCGGACGGTTGCTCTATCCGGATGCCAAGGAGGCACTGGCGGCGCTGCGGCGGGCTGAGGCAGTACTGGGCGGACACCGCGAGCTGGCTCGCCACGCGCTCACAATCGCCGCGAGCTACACAATCGGGGAGTTCCTGCTGCCCGGCTGGCTGGCGTCCTTTCGCCAGCGCGAGCCCGAGACGAGGGCACAGGTCGAAATCGCCAACTCGGTGGCCGTGCTCGCCCGGCTGCGCGACCACGAGGTCGAGGTCGGCTTTGTGGAAGGGCGCGATGATCTCCGGGGCTGCGATGTGCTGACCGTGCATCACGACCGGCTCGAGGTCGTCGTGAGCAGCACCCATCCGTGGTGCCGACGGCAGAGCGTTGGCCTCCGGGACCTCGCCGGCGAGCCCTACGTGGCTCGCGAGCGCGGTTCCGGCACTCGTGACGTCGCCGACGACGTGCTCTCCGGCTACGGCCTGCGGCTGACTCCGTCGATCGAGACCGCGAGCGTTCAAAGCGTCAAGCGCACGCTGGTCGCCGAGGGCGGTTACTCGCTGCTCTCGCGGGTGGCGATCGAGCTCGAGGTCGCGGCGGGCACGCTCTCGGTGCTGCGGCTCGACGGCGTTGAGATCCAGCGTGAGCTGCGCGCGGTCCGCAGCCACGCCCACCGGCATGGCGATGCGGCCAAGGCGTTCTGGCGCTGGCTCGAGCAGCACGTGGTTCCAGGCAGCCTGGAGGGTGCCTGACCTGAGTGCCGGCCCTGGCTGCGGTAGGATTTAAGCTGCCACACAGTCGATCAAAGGAGCGGCACCGTGATGTCTGCAGCGACGGAGCCGAGGATGAAATTCACAACTGACGACGCGCCTGCCGAGCCGGGGGAGCTCACCGAGACCGCTGCCTTCTCGACGGGCACGCTGATGTTTCTGATGATCCTGTTCATGCTCGTGGTGCTCGCGGTGGTGCAGTTCGTGTCGCTGACGGCGGGCCTGATCATCGGCGTGCCCTTGCTGGTCGGCTGCCTTGCGCTCGTGATCCGCTCGGCCATGAGCGTGATCGGGCCCGAAGACGCGTCCTACCCCAGCCGCTGAGGGCAGCCGCGGGGCACGCGTGGCGGGCCGGTCAGGCGGGCCCGTCAGGCGGCTGGCTCGGAGCCCAGCAGGCGCCCGCCATGCCCTGGGAGGTCCGGTGCCTCCGGCAGGCGGCCGGTATAGATCGAGTAGCCATCGATGTAGCGGGTCACGATCGTTGCCGATGCCGTGGCGATGACCATCGGCACGACCACGCTGAAGCCGCTATGGGTCAGCTCGAGCACCAGCGCAAGGGCGGCCAGTGGCGCCTGCATGGCCGCGCCGATCATCGCCGCGGCACCGATCAGAGCACAGGCGCTCCCCGAAGCGCCGGGCCAGAGGTGAGACCAGGCGAGTCCCAACCCAGCCCCCAGCACGGCGCCGGTGCTCATCACCGGTGTGAACAGCCCGCCGCTGGCGCCGCTGGAGAGACACAGGGAGGTGACGATCGGCTTGAGTGCCGCCAGCGCCAGCAGAAGCGCGATCGTGCCGCCGCCGAGAAAGGCGGCGTGCGCCATATCCTTGCCGTTGCCGAACAGCTGCGGGTAGGCGATGCCGATTACGCCGAGCGTCGTGAACGCGATCAGCGGCGCGATCAGCGCGAGCCGGCCGCGCGCACGGTGGTGCGAGACCCAGGCGATCAGCCGGATGTAGACGACCGAGCCGACGCCGAGCAGCGGGCCGACGAGCACCGCCCAGGCGATCAGCGAGGCCGTGTCGTGATGAGCGCCGATGTTCAGGTAGGTGGCGTGGTCTGGCAGGTAGATCCAGGCGGTGAGCGTCGCGATCACCGCAGACACCAGCGCTGGGAGCACCGCTGGCAAAGCCAGCGAGCCAATCATGATCTCGGCTGTGAACAGCGCGCCGCCGAGCGGCACGTTGTAGACAGCTGCGAGTCCGGCGCCGCCCCCGCAGGCGACTATCAGCGTGCGCTGGGCAGGGGTCAGCTTGGCGCGGTCAGAGAGCCACGACCCAGCCGCGCCGCCCAGCAGCTTGGGCGCCGCCTCGCGGCCGATCGAGGCACCCATGCCGATCACGAGCTCCGAGATCACCGAGGTTCCCAGGCAGCGGCGGAACGAAAGCCGGCCCTCGTCGTTCCACACCGCCTCATCGATCTCCGCCGGCTCGCCCTTGGTGAAGCGGCGCAACAGGAACCAGGCGGGACCGCCCATGGCGCCCGCCACCGCCAGCGAGATGACCCGCCGCGCCGGCGAGTCACGCGTGACCGCAGCCTGGAAGGAGCCACTGTGGAAGCCGAATGCCACGTGTTCGGTCGTGAACAGGACCACCATCATCAGGTCGCCGAACAGGCCGGCGGCGATTCCGGTGAGCACCAGGATCACCCAGAAACGCAGGGTCAGGGGCGCATGGATGTCGCCCGTGACGTTGGGCTGCTCCATCGCCCGGCGGCCAGACGGGATACGCGTTGGGATCAGGGGCGCAGGGAAGCGCTCACGCTCGCTGGGACGACGTATTCGCATCGCGCGCCCCTAGCTCAGCGGGGCCGGCGGCGCGGCGGACGCGCTGGCGGTCCCGGGACTGCGCCGTTGGCGACCCGCTGGGTCACCGTCTGGTCGACAAGGCCGGGCCGCTTCAGATCTAGGTCGCGTACCGGGGACCCATCACCGCGTGGCCACGTGGGCTTGAACGGGCTCTGATCGCTCATCGTGCAGCGCCAATCATCGCGCAGTTCTCGCCGCCGCGGTGGAAGTTCCGGCCGGCTCGCCCAGGCGCTCGGGCAGCGGGCCCCACGCCTCCTGCGGAGACCAGTCGACGCTCCGTGCCATAGCTTCGAGCGCTTCGATCGGAGGACCGGACACTGCCGCCCGGCGGGCGGCTTCGGTCTGCTCGTCCTGGGGCAGCTGGTAGGCGGCCCGCGTCGGCTTCACCTGCCGGAACATCCACAGCGGCCGCCGCATGTCCCCCGTTGCAGGGCGTGCGATCCGCAACCACTTCTCGTAGACGGAGCGCGAGCGCGACAGGTCGATCCAGACGTCACCGTACTGGTCGCCCTCGCGCGCGGGCGCGGCGCGGACCTTCTGATGCCAGCAGTGCATGCCGCTGACCGGGTCGGGGTGCACGGGAAAGGTGATGTTCTGGTGCACGCCCGCGTCCGACCACCAGATCCGGCTGGAGCTCGGATCGTCTGAGGCGAAGGGACGGACTCCGTGTATGCGCCTGAAGCGGATCGTGTCGCCATCCTCTTGAAGGTCTACGAGCGCCGTCGACCAGCGCTCGCCACCGTTGTTCTCCTGCAGGCGCCAGCGACCCATGTGGTGTGAAGCGGCGATCACGCCAGGACGGATCCCCTCGGTGACCAGGGCCTTGATCACAAAGTAGCCGATCTCCGTCTCGACGCGCACCAGCTCACCCGTGCCTACGCCGATGCGTTCGGCGTCCTGGGGGCAGACCAGCAGCGGATGGGTGTGCGAGAGCTCGTTGAGGTGCTTGGCGTTGCCGGAACGCGTGTGGATCAGGGTCGGCAGCCGGTAGGTCGGCAGGAGCAGGTACTCGCCCTGGTCATGATCGATCAGCGAATGATGCACGTGCGTGCGTGCGTAGGTGGGCACGACGAACTCGGGCCAGCCCCACTCTTCGAGCGTCTCGGAGTAGAGCTCGAGCTTGCCCGAGCGGGTGTTGAACCCGCGCCTGACAGTGCCATCGATCTCGATGCCGGCGGTCTCCGGATCTCCGGTCAGCGGCAGGTGGTGGCCGTGCGGGCCCAAGCGCCGCACGGTCCGCTCGGGTCCCTCCAGGCTGGTATCCGCGAGGGTCTCGGCGGGGATCTCCGCCTCCTGGGCGTGGTAGTCGTCGCGGGAGATCTCAAAGGCCCCGTAGCGGCGCATGTAGGCGAGCGGGTCGAGTCCCTCGGCGGCAGCCTTCTCGGGCAGGCCCGGAACCGAATTCTCAAACATCCAGCGGTAGTACTCGTCGATCCGGATCTTCTCGCCGGGCCTGTAGGGCGACTCGTAGTACTGCCGTATGCCGAGCGACCCATCGGGGTCCGCACGCCACGACACCTCGATCCAGAACTCACCCTCCTCCCACACCTCTCCCGGGTTGGCCTGATAGGTGAACTCGACTGGCCTGCCCATCCGCTCCATCGCTACCCGCCGCACCGGCTGGCGGAAGCCGAGCCAGCGGCCGGAGTGCGTCTCGTAGGAGTGGGTGTCGTGGCGCTCTGGCGCGTGTCCCATCGGCAGCACGTAGTCGGCCCACCAGGAGGTCTCTGACCAGGTCGGGGTCAGCGCGCCATGCAGGCCAACCTTCTGCTCGTCGCGCAGGACCTTCATCCAGCTGCCGCCGTCGGGGAAGGTCCAGACCGGGTTCAGGACGCGCGTGAACAAGACTGGCTGTGTGGCGCGCTCGTCGAGCAGGAAGTGCGGGTAGAGGATGCTCATCTCATTACAGGAGAGCGGGTATTCGCGCGGCCAGTTGAGCTCGTTCCACTGCTCGTTTGGCTCGGGCCGGCGCCACGGCGCCGGGATGAACTTCACCCAGGCGTTGGGTGACATGCCGCCTTCGGTTCCCACTGCGCCGGTGAGCGCGCTGAGCAGCACCAGACAGCGCGTGATCTGCCAGCCGTTGAGGTTGCCCGCCGCTGCGGCCCGCCAGATGTGAGCGCTGAAGCGCGTGCCCGCCTGGGCGATCTCCCGCGCCAGCTGCACCGTGGTCTGCGCCGGCACGCCTGACTCGGCCTCTGCAAACTCGGGTGTGTAGCGCGCGTACTCTGAGCGCAGCTCAGTGATGAATCGCCCGAACGTCGGCTCAGCCTCGGGAGCACGGTGCTTCAGGTAGGTCCGCCAGTTGACCCAGCGGTGGACGAACTCGCGGTTGTACCAACCCTCGTCGAGCAGGATCTTGGCGACCGCGAGCAGCACGGCACCCTCGGTGCCGGGCCAGGCAGGCAGCCAGTAGTCGGCGGTCGTCGCCGTATTTGAGAGGCGTGGGTCGATCACCGCCACCTTTGCGCCGTGGTGGCGAGCCTCGGTGATCCGCTGCGCGTGCGGGTTGAAGTAGTTTCTCGACTCCAGGTGGGCGGAGATCAGCAGGATGAACTTGGCGTTGGCGAAGTCGTTTGAGGGGCGATCCGTACCCGACCAGAAGCCGTACCCGCAGCGACCACCAGACGAGCAGACGTTGGTGTGTGAGTTGTGGCCGTCAGAGCCCCAGGTCTCCAGGAAACGGTCGGCAAAGCCATCCTCGCCCGGACGCCCAACAAAGTAGAGGACGTCGTTGGGACGCTTCGCCGCAAAGGCCTCGTGCATCCGCTCGGCGAACGTGTCCAGCACGTTATCCCAGCTCACGCGCTCCCACTGACCGCCACCGCGCGGCGTACCGGGCTTGCGCCTGAGCGGGTAGAGGATCCGGTCCGGGTCGTTGACCTGGTTTACCGTAGCCGGACCCTTGGCGCAGTTGCGCCCGCGCGAGCCGGGGTGATAGGGGTTGCCCTCGAGTTTGCGGATCTCGAGCGTCTCCTTGTCCACGAATGCGGTCAGGCCGCACCCGGACTCGCAGTTGAAGCAGACAGTCGGCACAAGCATGTACTCGCGCGGCACCCGTCTGGGCCACTGGGCCGGGTCGTACTCGGTCCAGTCATCCCAGCGCTCGATCGGCGGATAGCTCTGCAGGGTCTTGTCTCGGGGGCCGTAGCCCGTTGGGCGCCTGGCGCCCTTGCGATCGATTCCGGACGGTTTCATGTTGCTCTCGCTCCGATCAGCTAAGTGGTACCGACTGGCCGGCCCGCACCCAGGCGTCCTCGTAGAACCACAGACCAACGAGCGCAAACAGGCCCGCGAGCGCTAGGACAAGGCCGCCACCAGCGGCGAGATATATGACGCCAAGGCAAGTGGGCAGCAGTACACCGGTGACCACGCCGCCCAGCCAGAACCGCTTGGCAAAGCGGTCACGCCAGAGGTTGCGCGAGGCGATCTCAGCCTGGCGCGTGAGGTGGCGCAGCCCGAAGTGGTCAAGCACGATGATCACGGCACTCGCCCCGACCCCAAGCGTCAGGGTCCAGCCGAGCGCGTGCATATCGCCTGCTGGGGCGTGCACGAAGAGCGCCACGATCCCGAGCGATCCAGCACCAGCGATCAGCGCGTTGATGACCGTGTGGGACACGAGCAGCGGGCTCTGCCAGAGGTCGCGGCCCTCACACTGGTTGAACAGGAAACCGGTGTAGCCGGCGAGCATGATGCCGGCGGGGACCATCGGCCACAGCAGCGCCTCGCGCACGCCGTCGGCCCCGACGATGCTCGCCACCAGGAACGCGGTGGCCACGGCACCCGCGAGGTTGATGATCTGCGAGCCGATCGACAGCGCGGAACGCCACTGCGGGTAGATGAACAGGTAGTAGAAACGTTTTGGCTGCTTGAGATCGGCGACGAGAAACACGCCGGTGAGCGCGATGCCCGCCAGCGCCAGCACGCCGGGGACGATGTCAGCCAAGTGCGAGCCGTGCGCGCCCACGACCAGCAGCAGCGCTGCCAGCATCATGGCTCCGGCCGCCACCCCCTTGGACAGGAAGTAGCTGGACACGCGCCAGCCCCAGGGCGCTGGGTGAGCGACGTCCCCCATCGCCCGCGCAGTTGCGGTTGCGGTCAGCGGCGCGAGCTTCTCCGCCTGCGTAGGCGGTACCTCGCTCATCAGGAAGGCGTCGCCGCCGCCGACCAGCGTCGGGTTGAGCGCCGCCTCCTGGGCGCCTATGTAGAAGACCTTCGGCTTGGTCCCGTGCTCGGGGGCACGCACCTGCGTTGCCTCGGTGTTGATCAGCCGCGTGATCTCCGAGTCGGGGTCATCAAGATCACCGGAGAGGATCGCGTCCGTTGGGCAGACGACCTCGCAAGACGGCTTGAGCCCGACGTCGACCCGGTGCGCGCAGAAGTTGCACTTGGCCGCCGTGTGCGTCTTCGGATCGATGTAGAGCGCGTCGTAGGGACAGGCGTTCATGCACATCTTGCAGCCGATGCAGCGCTCTGAGTCAAAGTCAACGATCCCGTCTTCACGCTTGAAGAGCGCCGTCACGGGGCAGGCCGTCACACAGGGCGCCTCTTCGCAGTGGTTGCAGCGCAGTACCGAGAAGAACCGGCGCGTGTCGGGAAACTCTCCCTGCTCGATGTACTTCACCCAGGTCCGGAAGACACCGAGCTCAACCCCGTGTTCCTCCTTGCAGGCGACCGTGCAGGCGTGGCAGCCGATGCAGGAGCGCTGATCGATGGCAAACGCGAACCGGGTCACGCGCGCACCTTGGCGTACGAGCAGGCCGAGTTCCATTCCAATTCGGGTGGGATGATTCCGGTCTGGAATGCTCTAGCGCGCACGGTCATCCCTTGGCCGCCGCGAACTGGGGCGCCGATAGCGGGCGACCGAGCAGCTGCCCGCTCAGGGTGCCCCGCAGCGTTCGGGCCGCCACCGTGAGCCAGGCGCCCAACAACGCCCCGTAGGCAAGTACCGCGATCCAGCGGAAGGCCGGCAGATCGGTGTGGATCGCCAGCCCAGAGATCCCCGTGACGCACGTCCCGACCGGGAATGTGAAGCTCCACCAGGTCAGCGCGAACGGTAGATCGCGGCGCAGGGCGCGGACTGTGAGCGCTGTAGCGAGCGCCGCCCAGAGGAGCGCAAAGCCAAAGACGGGGACGCCGTAGAGGACCGCCATCGTGCTCATCGCAGAGGCCACCGGGCCTGATACAGCTGCGTGTGCCTCACTCGCCAGCAGACCGGCAGCCGTGATCGACTGGCCCAGGGGACCCAGCACGATCCACAGCGTGGGAACGCGAACCGATCCGGAGCTGCCGTGATGGGCGAGCCGGCTCCAGATCAGGGTGATGATGATGAGCGCCGCCACCAAGCTCATCCCGAACATTGCGTAACAGCCATAGAGCAACGTCGCCCGTGCCGATGCGCCCGCCAGATGGGGAATCAGGAAGGCGCCGTTTGCGGCGGAGACCATGGGCGGGACAATCGGCATCAGCCAGCCCCCGAACGCCCCGTCAGGCCGCACCTCGTGTTGCGTGAAGAGCAGATAGGGGATCAGCACGGCGGCCAGCAGCCCAGTGACCGTTCCCAGGGTCCATAGGACCCAGTCGGCGTCAACCGCGGCCGGCAAGCCGAGAATCGACTTCCCGACCAGCAGCGTCCCCGTGCCGACCGTCATCAGCGCCATCGGTGGCGCGCCGTAGAACTGGGCCATGACCGGGTCTCGCGCGTGCCCCATGGCTACCTCCCGGTGCCGCAGCCAGTGGACTGAGACCGCGATAGTTACCAGCACGAGCATCGCGGCTGCCAGAACCCAGACTGCGAGCGCGAAGGGATGCAGAGCGCCCTTCAGGATCGGCAGCCGTGCTGCTGCAGTGGCGATGATCCCGGTTCCCATGATCGAGGCGTACCAGTTGGGGCCGATGAATCCAAGCGCCTGTTGCGGTGAATCGAGGGATCCGAGCAGGCCCGAGAGCGCTCGCCTCTGGCGGCTCGGGCTGCCGTTGGTTTTCAGTTCAAACATTGATCAGTCCCGTGTCTTTCATCAGTTACGGCTCCCAGGATCGCCGAGGCAAGCCGCCGTTTCCAGCGCCATCGCGCGACAAGCATTCCAAATAGGAATCAAAGGGGCTGCTGCTACCGGCTCAGCTGGGGAGCACAGCGCCCAGAACCCGCGGGCCGCGCTGGACCAGATCGTTGCGGCTGGGCTGAAGCGTGACGCCGATCGACCGGTACTGCCCCGGGTGAGCGCCGGCGGCGAGCGTGACGGTGATGTGCCGGTGTGCGCGACTGACGGTGAAGGTTCCGGCGCTGAGGCGTCCGCTCGCCGAAACCAGCCACACCTCGTAGACCTGGCTCCCGGCCGTGGGCCGCAGGTTGTCCGCGACGAGATTGATCTGGGTTCCCCAGGGCCTCGTGGTGAGCACCGCCGTCGCCCGTGCCGCGGGCGCAACTGATGTCGCCGCCAGGGTCAGGCGCGCCGAGCCCGAGACCCTGGCGGCGGGACCAGTGAGCGCGGCAGCCGCGAACAC
>JAJYHG010000025.1 GCA_021784895.1 Actinomycetes bacterium | reverse complement strand
TGCGGCTGGCGTCAAGCACGCCTACAACGTCGCTGAATCCTTCCGCGCGCTGGGCATGAAGGCCATGGCCGTCTCTGGCGAGACCCCCAAGCGCGAGCTGGCCAGGATCCTCGCCGACTACGAGGCGGGCAAGGTCGACGTGCTGATCAACGCGCAGCTGCTGGCAGAGGGCTGGAACAGCCCGCGTGCAACCGTCTGCATGCACCTCGCGCCAACCGCCTCCAAGCGGATCTACCAGCAGCGGGTCGGGCGGGTCACCCGACGCCACCCCGGCAAGGAGGCCGGGATCGTGGTGGACTTCGTGCACCCGGCCACCCGGCACGACGACCCGGTCGTCACGCTCCACTCGCTGCTCGACCGCGATGTCTACCGCGGCGGCGCGATCGTCGTCGGGCCGGTGCGGCGTGGGCGCGGCCGACGGATCCGCGTCGAACGCCGGGTGCTGCCGGTGACACCCGACCCGGAGCGGCGGGCAGAGGTCTTTGAGCGCGAGCTCTGGCGGATCGCGGTCGAGAACCTCGACTATGGCGAACAGCGCGTCTGGGCACAGCTCGCCGGTGCGCGGGTGGCACCCAACGCCTGGCGGCGAGCCAAGGCGATGCTGCACTTTGACCGCCAGGGGGAGCTGCGGCGGCTGTTCATGGTGACGGCACTGCAGCGCAACCGCAGCGCGCAGCTGCGCTTGCGAGCGCTGCAGGAGATCGCTGCCTCGCGCGACGCCGAGGCATTTGACACCGCGATCGACATCATGGCCGGCTGGCCAAGGGACGAGCGCCGTGAGGGCGTCAAGATCATGCTCCAAGCGCTCGCGGAACGCCGGGTGGGGCGCCGTGACCAGGCCAACAACTGGATCTGGCGGATGGCCGAGTACACCCGGGAGGTACACGAGGAGTACGCGGTCCAGCGCTGGCCCGAGACCAAGCGCCTGCTCGGGCTGCTGGTCAACTCGAGCGGCCAAGCCCACGCCCGCAACGCCCGCCGGCTCGTGCACGCCACGCGCAGCGAGGACCGGCGCCTCTCCGCCGCCCTGCTCGCAGCCGCACTGGCCCACACCCCGGAGGCGGCAGAGGCGATCAACGGTGCCCGCGCGCGGATGGCGCGCAAGCCTGCGGCGCTGGCCCGCGAGCTGCTGCGCAACTTCCCCAAGGGCAAGCGCAGCAAGAACCGCAGGCGTTCGCGCAAGCCGGGTGAGAGCACGGCCGCCACAGCCGAGCCGCTCGACGCGCTGGTGGCCGCTGGGATCGCGGATGAGCCCGAGTGCGACGACGAATTCGAGCCGGCTGGGGAGGTATCGGAGCCGGCCGACGACGAAGAGTCCGGCGACGACGAAGAGTCCGGCGACGATCAGCTGGATCGTGACGCCGCCTGAGCGCGGACTAATACTCAACATTTGTTCGATTCGCAGGCTTGACCCTGTTGGAGCTGTGATCGGCTGCCGATCACCACCGGGTGAGGCGCTTGCTGACATGTGCTGTGGCCATGCTCGCGCTGACCGGGTTCGGTTCGGGGGCGTTCGCGGCAGCGGCCCAGGCCAGCGACTCGTTTGCCTACGTAACTAACGAGAACGCAGGCACGATCAGCCGCGTCAACCTCACCACGCAGACGGCCGGCACGCCGATCAAGGTGGGGTCTGAGCCGGACGCGATTGCGATCACCCCAAACGGTGCCACCGCCTACGTCGCAGACCACGGGTCGTCAGAGATTGTTCCCGTGGCACTCGCCACCGGGGCCGTGGGAACGCCGATCCGGCTCAGCGACAAGCCCAACGCGATCGCGATCCCCCCTGACGGTGCCACCGCCTATGTGATCTCAGACGCCGGGCGGGCGTGGCCGATAGACCTGGCAACCCGCAAAGTCGGCACGCCGATCAGGATCCCGACCAACTCTGACGCGATCGCAATCAACGCGACCGGTACGACCGCCTACATCACAAACGTCGCCGACGGCACAGTCACGCCGCTGTCACTGACCGGCGGAGGTCTTGGCAAGCCGATCAACCTGACCGTCGCCACCCCTGATGGAATCGCGATCGTGGGCAGCAGCCCGACCGCATACGTGACCAGCAGCAGCGAGGGCGCGCTGACGAGCGTGAACCTCACGACCGGCGTCTCGGGAAACGCCTACACCGCCGGCAGCTATCCATCTGGGGTCGCCATCTCAGCTGACGGATCAACGGCGTACGTGACCAACTCGACTGGCGGGATCATGCCGGTGGCGGTGCCGAGCGGTGTCGACGGCAAGCTCATCGACGGAAGTGCGCAGCTGAGCGCGATCGCGCTCCTGCCCGCGGGCGCAGTCACCGCTGGCGGCGGCAGCGGCACGGGTAGCGGCGGCAGCACCAGCACCGGCAGCAGCACCAACAGCGGTAGCGGTGGTACCACCGGCAGCGGCAGCACAGGTGGAGCACAGAGCGGTGGCACCGCCAACGGGGGCGGGGGCGGCGGAGGCTCCACGCCCGCCTACCGCGCCGCCGCACCGCTCTCGGTCGGTAACCAGCAGCTCACCCTCACGCTCCCTGGCTGGCCGCAGGCCGCCGGGCACGCCGCGGTCTGCCGCGTACCCGGATCGGTGATCGGCGTGCGCCTGACCCGGCGCATGCTGCGCCGAGGGAAGCACCTGAACCTGCGCTATGCGACCTTCACGCTTGGACGCATGCGCCGGCTCGCGCGGCGCATACCCGTCACGGAGCGCTTCTCGCTGCGGGGTCTGCGCCCGGGCCGCTACCGGCTGATCGTGCGTGCGTTCTTCGGCGAGCTGGTCAGGTCGAAGCTCAGCCGGCCCGGACGGCGAACCCGCCTGGTGACTCTGACCCGCACCATGACCACGCTGATCACGGTCTGCGGCGGCCGCAAGCCAGCGCCCAGAGCCCGCAAGGCGCCGGTCAGGCGAGCCCCCCGATGTGCACCTCACCAGCGTCGAGCACGGTGCGTGATCCGTCGTCGCCGGCGAGGATGAGCCGTCCAGCGGCGTCGATGCCTGCGCCGGTGCCGCTGCCCTCAGCCCAGCGCAGCGGCCGGCCGTACAGCGCATCACGCGCCCTCACCGCTGCCAGGACTTGATCCCCGGAAGCCGCTAGCCAGCGGCCGAGCGCCGCACACAGCTGCTCGAGCGCCGGCTGCAGATCGGCTGCGCCGAGCCCCAGCGTGGCGGCAGCGCCACTGATCTCCGCCGGCAGGTCCTCCAGCGCCACAGCAGCGTTGACGCCGATCCCGAGCACCGCCCAGCGCTCCGCAGGACGCGCTTCGACGAGGATCCCCGCCACCTTGCGCCCGCCGAGCAGCACGTCATTGGGCCACTTGATGAGCGCCTGCGTGCCACAGAGCTCCGCCACGGCGGCCCCGGCGGCAAGCGAAAGCAGCGGCGGCGGATCACGGACCACCCAGGAGCACAGCAGCGCGTCCCCTGGCGGCGCGTGCCAGCTGCGTCCCTGCCGGCCGCGACCGGCCGTCTGTTGCTCAGCCGTGACCATGGTCCCGTGCACGGCCCCCCTGGCAGCCAGATCCCGCGCGACGTTGTTGGTCGATTCCGTGCGCCGCAGATGAACCCTGGGCCTGCCGAGCGTGGTCAAAGCCCACACCCCGGGCGCGGGCCAGGCTCCGCTCCGAGGCTGGCCAGGTCTCGTGGCTGGGCGCCGAGCCGCATGGTGCCGAAGCTATCGAACCTGGCCGCGAGCGGATCGGTGCGGACCTGCGGGAGTCTCTCACCGCCCTGCGGGCACCAGGCTCAGGCGGACCAGATCAGGCGCCCGCAGGCCGAGTCTCGCCGCCGCGCTGCCGCGGTTGACGGCTATTGCCAATAGCTGCGCTGAGTCTTCCAGCACCACCAGCTCGCCCTCGGCCACAGCATCGAAGCTGGCCGCGGAGGTTGCGAGTTGAAACCCGCCGGAGCCGAGCCCGATCCGGAGCTGGTCGCCCGGTCGCACTCCGAGCGCCGCCAGCTCTGCCCTGGCCGCCGCCAGCTGGACGTTGCCAAACCCATCGACGCTGTTGACGGCCGCGACCAGCGCACCGTCCTTTAGGAGCGGCGCCGGCATGTCCAACCGCACCAGCGCGGTCACGTCGACCTCCTCCCCCGCCAGCCCGAGATCCTCCCCGGCAGCCAGATGCGCTGCCACCGCGGCGAAGATGTCACGCCCGTGGAAGGTCACCGACACCGGCTCGAGCCGCCACGGTGAGCGCGAGAGCTCAAACGCCCGCAGCGGGCCCCCGCTCGCCGCGACGGCCGGCCACAGCAGACCGTTGTCCGGGCCGACGAAGGTGCGCTGCTCGCCGGCCTGGACCGCCACGGCCAGGCGCTCAGAGCCGACGGCCGGGTCGACGATCGCCACATGCACGCCGGCCGGCATGTAGGGGATGGCCTGCGCCAGGGTCACCGCGCCGCCGTAGATGTCGTGGCGCGCGACACCGTGGCTGATGTCGATCACGCGCGCCTGCGGGCAGATGCCAGCGATCACGCCGTGCAGTACGCCGACGAACGCGTCGGCAAGTCCGTAGTCGGTCAGCAGCGTGACCACCGGGGCGCGGTCAGGAGCGCTCACGCGCCGATGATCGCAGCGATCAGCCCGTCTATGTCGTAGCTCGTGGCCTCGACGTCGGGTGCCAGGCCGTGCGCGTGCAGCTCGGCGCTGGTGACCGGGCCGATGCTCGCGACCCGTGGGCGCGAGGGACCGCGCGCGAGCCATGCCTCGGCGCCACCGACGGCGGCCAGGAAGTTGCGCACCGTCGAGGCCGAGGTGAAGGTCAGGTAGTCCGCCGCGGCCACAGCCGCAGCCTGTGTTTCATCCAGCAGCTCCACGACCGTTTCATAGACCGCCAGAACCTCGACCTCGGCCCCGCGCGCCCGCAGCGCCTCGGGAACCACGTCGCGGGCCTCGCGCGCGCGAGCTATGAGCGCGCGGCTCACTGACACCCCGGCGAGCGCCTCGGCGAGCGCCTCAGCCACCGCCTGCGCGGGCATCACGTCGGCGCGGATCCCGCGCGTCTGGAGCGCGCGCGCCGTGGCCGGGCCGATCGCCGCAATGCGCGCGCGATCCGGAGCGGGGAACGCCCGCGCGTCGAGGCCGGCCGCGTCGAGCCGCGCAAACAACGCCTCGACGCCGGTCGGGCTGGTGAAGCATATCAGGTCATAGGCGCCCAGGTCGGGCACGGGCCCGGGCAGCATCTCGGTCCTGATCACCGGTGCGACCACGACCTCGGCGCCGAGCGCGCGCAGGCGCTCGGCCAGGCGCGAGGCCTGCTCTCGTGCGCGTGTGACCGCAATCGTGACCCCGTGCAGCGGCCTGCGCTCCAGCCAGCGAAGCTGCTCGTGCAGGCCCGCGACTGACCCGAAGATGGTGATCGCAGGGGCCTTCACATGAGCGTCTGCGGCGAGCTGCGCGATCGTCGCCAGCGTGCCCTGAACGGTGCGCTGGCCGGGCAGCGTGGCGCGCTGTACCACCGCTGCCGGCTCATCACCGGCACGCCCAGCTGCGATCAGGCGGGCGGCGATCGGCCCCAGCTGCCGGACTCCCATGTACACGACCAGCGTTCCCGGGAAGGCCGCCAGCGCTGCCCAGTCAAGCGCCGAGCCGGGCTTGTCGGGATCCTCGTGACCGGTGAGAAACGCGACCGCGCTCGCACCGTCGCGATGGGTGACCGGAATGCCAGCGTAGGCCGGGGCGGCGATCCCGGCGGTGATCCCCGGCACCACCTCGAACAGGATGCCGGCGGCGATCAGCGCCTCGGCCTCCTCGCCGCCGCGCCCGAACACGAACGGGTCGCCGCCCTTGAGCCGCACGACGGTCTCGGCGACACGCCCATGCTCCACCAGTAGCCGGGTGATCTCGGCCTGCGAGACCTGGTGGCCGCCGCCCTCCTTGCCGGCGTAGATCAGCTTCGCCTCCGGACGGGCGCCGTCAAGCGCGTTGGCAGGGATCAGCCGGTCGTAGACGATCACCTCCGCGGCCGCGATCAGCTCAAGCGACCGGGCGGTCATCAGCCCCGGGTCACCCGGCCCGGCGCCGACGAGATAGACAGTCATGCGGCCGCCATCTCCTCGGCCCGTCGCAGCAACTCATTCGCTCCCGCGCCGCGCATGCGCTCTGCCAAAAGCGCTCCGACCTCGGTGCTCGGGCCTGTGACTTCGTCCTCTATCCAGTGCGAGCCGTCGGGCAGGCCGATCCAGGCCCTGAGCGTTACCTCCGCAGCTGAGGCGAGCACCGCGCTCGCCCCCAGCGGCGTCCCGCAGCTGGCGTTCAACAGGCTCGCGAGGGCCCTCTCGGACATGACGCAACGCTCAGCGTCTGGGTCGTTGATGCAGCGCGCTCGTTCGTCTCCGGCGCGCGCCTGCACGATCAGCGCGCCCTGGCCGGGCGCTGGAACGATCGCGTCGAGCACGACGCCAACCTCGCTCTCTCGGCCCAGGCGCGCGAGGCCGGCGGCGGCGAGCACGAGCGCGCCGACCTCCCCCTCCGCGAGCTTGCGCAGGCGGGTATCGACGTTGCCACGCAGTTCGACGATCTGCAGATCCTCGCGCAACGCCCGGATCTGAGCAGCCCGGCGGATGCTGCTCGTGCCCACCCGGGCGCCAGCTCCCAGCGACGCGAGGCCAGCGCAGCCGCAGAGCGCGTCGCGCGGATCCTGGCGCCCGGGTATGGCCACGATCGCAGTCCCGGCGCCAAGCTCGCCCGGCACGTCCTTGGCCGAGTGCACGGCCAGGTCGATCTCACCGGCCAGCAACGCCCGCTCGAGCGCCGATGTCCAGCGCGCCTTGTCGCCCACATCCTGGCCACGGTCGCCGGAGGTGGTGACCGTCACCAGCCCTGACTTGAGGCCCGACCGGGCGAGCGCGGCGGCGACCGACTCAGCCTGCACGAGCGCCAGCGCGCTGCCGCGCGTCCCGATGCGGATCACGTCTTGAGGCGTGTTGCCGCGCCCTCGCGCTCCGGTAGCCGGCGAATTTCGGCAAGATCGCGGACGTCGGCGGGCGCGCCGCGCAGCGCCCGCTCATCGTCAGCGCGCAGCGCAAAGAGGTCGCGCACCAGCGCCAGGCGTGCGTGCACGCGGTCGTCGCGCAGCTCCTTGATGCGCAGCGTCGGGTTGTGCAGGAGGCGGTTGACGATCGCGCGCGACAGCGCCTCGACCCGCTCGAGGTCGCGCTCCGACGCGGTCTCCCAGTGGCCGTCGTTCTCCGCGAGGAGCTGCGCGACTATCTGGTTGGCATGGTTGCGCAGCGCTGCCAGGGTCGGCAGCACCTCGAGCGATCCGAGCCAGGTGGCGAAGTTCTGGATCTCCTCCTCGATGATTTCCTCGGCGACACGGGCCTCACTCAGGCGCACCCGCCGGTTGCGACCCACCACCGCCTGCAGGTCGTCGATGTCATAGAGCGAAACGCCGGTGACATCGGCACAGGAGGCGTCCACATCGCGCGGGACAGCGAGGTCGATGATCATCAGCGGCCGGTACGCGCGCTGGCGCTGAACCAGATCGAGCTCCTCGGCCTCGATCAGCTGATGCGGAGATGACGTCGCGGAGACGAGCATGTCGGCGTCGACCAGCGCCTCTGGCAGCTCGTCAAAGGCGACGCTCTGGGCGGCGAACCTGCGGGCAAGGCTGACGGCGCGGGCCCGGCGCCGGGTGGCCACGAACACCAGCTCGCCGCCCGCCTGGACCAGCGCCTGGGCAGCCAGCTCGCTCGTCTCACCGGTTCCGATGATGAGCACCCGGCGCCCCGCGAGATCACCCAGAACCTCGCCTGCGAGCATCGCCGCCACTGACGGCAGGCTCATGCGGCCAGCACCGATCGCCGTCTCGCTGCGGACCCGCTTGCCCGTCTCCAGCGCAGCCCGGAAGAGGTGCCCCGTCAGCGGTCCGCTGGTCCCCTGTTCCAGCGCGGCCTCGTAGGCGCGGCGTACCTGGCCCTGGATCTGATCCTCGCCGACGATCATCGACTCGAGCCCGGCGGTGACGCGGTACAGGTGGCGGGCGGCCTCACAGTTGCGGTGCGAGTAGATCGCCGGGGCAAGCGCGGTCGGCTGGATGCTCGCCCGCTTGGCGAGCATCCCCAAGAGCGTGCTCTCCGCCGCGACCGGGTCGCCTGCGACCAGGTAGAGCTCGGTGCGGTTGCAGGTGGAGAGCGCCACCACCTCCTGGACCTCCGGGACCGCGTGCAGGTGATCCACGAACTCCATGGCACCCGTATCGCTCAGGGCGAGCCGCTCGCGCACTTCGACCGGAGCGGTCTTGTGGGACAGTCCGATCGCAAGCAGCTCGCTCACGGAAGCTGCACCTCCTGGCCCTCAGCGCCTGAGTCCTCACGGGCGCCGGGCGCTGCGCCGTGCTGCTCTTGCGCCTGGCTCTGCTGGCGCGCCTCGAGCTGGGCCCGCAGCTCACGCAGCTCACGGCTGTTGCGAGTCAGGCGTCTGGCCATGATCCCGACATAGATCAGGACGATCAGCAGGAAGACGATGTACGCGGCCGCCACGTAGGGCCCGGCGGCGTTCAGCGGCAGCGCCGGCGCTTCGGCGAACGGGAAGATCATGAGGGCGAGGCGCTGCGCACCAGCGGCCCGGCGGGGTCTTCACCGAGCAGCATCCGCCGCAGCCGGCGGGTCTCGATCCGCATCTCCTTGGAGGCCATCTCATACTTCATCAGGGTCGCGAACAGGAGCGAGAAGCCCAGCAGCGACACGTAGAAAGCGAGCTTCATCGAGTTCGGCATGTTGCCGCCCTGAAGGTTGAGCACACGCGGGTGCAGATACTGGACCGACAGGTTGACGAGGATGAAGTTGATCGGCACAAAGGCGCCGCAGACGATCGAGAAGACGGCGGCGTAGCGCGCCTGGCGCTCGGGATCCTCGATCGAGAAGCGCAGCGGCTGATAGGTGCAGTAGAGCAGGATCACGATCAGGTAGGAGACCAGCGTCGGCTCCGACCACACCCACCAGTGCCCCCAGGACGCCTTGGCCCAGATAGAGCCGGCGAGCAGCCCCCCGACCGAGAAGATCAGCGACATGTGGATCGCGCAGTAGGAGCGCATGTCCCAGACCCGCTTGCCTGTGCGCAGGTAGACCAAGCCAAACACGCCGCCGAGGCAGAAGCCGACCAGTGAGACAATCGCCAGCGGCACGTGGACGTAGAAGATCTTCTGGACGAACCCCTGCTCAGCGTCGAGCGGCGCGTAGAAGAAGACGAGCGCCAGCCCCGCCGTGAGGGTCACGGCGGTGGCGATCGTGAGTCCACGCAGATGACGTAGGTGGGTGCTCATGGGCTCTGTCCGCGTCACTCCTCTAGCAGGTAATCGAAAAGCCCGATCGCTAGGAGCGCGGTGAACAGATCATATAGCGCCAGCACAGCCAGCCACTTCGGTTCCGGGGAGCCGCTCGCACGCAGGGTCAGCAACGGCCCGATTCCGCTGGCCGTCGCGATCAGCGCCGGCAGCAGCAGCGGCAGCCCGATAACCGGCCCGATCAGGTCACGGGCGCGGGTGTGTACGGCGATCGCCGACACGAACGTGCCGATCACCGCAAACGCCCCGTCGGCCAGCACCAGCATCAGCAGGAAGGCCGGGAGCGACCGCCCGAGACCAGGCGGCGCGAGCAGCAGCGCAAAGGCGGGCACGGCGATCAGCTCGAGCGCAACCATGAACAAGAACAGGGCCGTGGCCTTGGCGGTGAACATCGCCGTCCGGTCGACGGGGGCGAGCAGGAAGGCGTCAAAGCCGCCCTGCTCGCGTTCGGCCACGAACAGCCGGTTGACCGCCAGCATCGCGGCGAACAGCAGCGTGACGGTGAGCACGCCAGCCGCGAGCTGGCCTGAGAGGCTGTCCTGGCCCAGACCAAAGTGGAAGATCACGAAGGTCATGACCGACAGCAGCGCCATCCCCGGCAGCGTCTCCAGCGTGCGCCGCTCGATCAGCAGGTCCTTGCGCAGGATCGCAGCCGCGGTTCTCACGCGTAGAGGCTCCGGACTGTGCCCTGGTCAAGCCCGGCGGGCGGGCCGACATAGGCGGCCCGCCCGCTCGCCAGTGCAAGCACCAGGTCGGCCTCCGCCAGAGCCGCCTGCGGGTCGTGGCTGGTGAGCACGCGGGTGACGCCCGCGCTGCGGCCGATCAGCGGCTCCACCAGATCGCCGGCCGCCGGATCGAGGTTCGACCGCGGCTCGTCGAGCAGCAGCAGCGCGGGCCGGTGTAGCACCGCCCGCGCCACGGTCAGCCGCTGCACCATGCCCCGGCTGAGCGAGCGGATCGGGTCGTCGGCGCGCTGCAGCATGCCGACCGCCTCGAGCAGCTCATCGACGCGCCCCTGCGGCACGCGGTGCAGGCGCGCGTGGTACGCGAGGTTCTCGCGCCCGCTGAGGTCGCGGTACAGCAGCGGCTCGTGGCCGAGCAGCCCGATGCGCCCGCGCACCGCCCAGCCCTGGCGGGGCAGCGGCTCGCCGAACAGCTTGACGCTCCCCGCATGCGGGCGCAGCAGCGTCGCCAGGATCCGCAGCAGCGTCGACTTGCCGGCGCCATTGCGGCCGAGCACCGCCAGCGTCTGCCCGGCATCCAGCCCGAGCGAGATCCCGCGCAGCACGGTGCGCTCACCGAAGTGGCGCGTGAGGCCGTCGAGCTCAACCACCAGTGACAGCGCGGGCGCTGTCGGACCCTCCGGGTCAGGGGTGATCGCCGCGTCTTGCATCTCGCCGGTGCAGTGTGGCAACCGCATGCCCGAGCACCGGCTCGACCACGGGAAAGAGCTGCGCGATCGCTCTGGGACTGCCCGGGAAGTTGACGATCAGCGACCGCCCCGCGGTGCCCGCGACCGCACGCGAGAGCATGGCCATGGGAGTGTGCTCGAGTGATCGCGCCCGCATCGCCTCGGCCAGCCCCGGCACCTCCCGGTCGATCACCGCCAGCGTCGCTTCGGGCGTCACGTCGTCAGGCGTGAGGCCGGTCCCGCCGGTGGTGAAGACCAGCTCGATGCCAGCGTCGACCTGCGCCCGAAGCCAGGCCTCGATCGCAGCACGGTCGTCTCTGACGACTGACCGCGTCACGACCTCTGCCCCCAGAGCCTCGACGGCAGCGGCGAGCGCCGGCCCGGAGCGGTCATCGCCAGTGCCCGCCGCGGCCGAGGTTGAGACGGTGAGAATCGCGCAGCGCATCGCCCGGCGAGCTTATCTGGACTGCCTGAAGCCCACCGGGCACCTGCGCTATCTGCCGGTATAGCCGCTCAAGGGTTCAGCGCACCCCGGCCGCCACCGGGCGGATCACTGCCAGCAGATCACTCGCGTCGAGGATCAGGTGCTCGTCTCCATCGAGGACGACGTCGGTCCCGCTGTACTTCGGGTAGAGCACGAGGTCACCGGGGGCGACCTTGATCATCTCCTCATCGTCACCGATCGCCACCACCTCGCCCCGCTGCGGCTTCTCCTTGGCGGTGTCGGGCAGCACGATCCCGCTGCGGGTGACGGTCTCCTCCTCCACCACACGCACCAGCACCCTGGCGCCCAGCGGCTGCATCTCTTCGTTCATGCCTGTTGCTCCTTTGCTTTAGCAGTGCACCCGGCTGGTCAGTGACCCAGCCCGAGCAGTCGATCGATCTTGGCCCGGTCAAAGCCGACGACCGGCTTGCCGCCGATCTCCACAACCGGTACGCCCATCTGCCCAGTCCGTCTCACCAGATCCCGCGCCGCCGCCTGGTCACGGGAGACGTCGACCTCCCTGAAGGCAACCTTCTGCTGGCGCAGGTAGGCCTTGGCGCGCTCACACCACGGGCAGGTGGGGGTGCTGAAGACCACCACCCGCGGCTGGCGTTTGGCGCCTTCGGCCCGCTTGGCCGAAGGCGCCTGCGCAGCGGCGCTCATGACGCCACCTCCACGGCCGGGCCGAGGACCTGCTGGTCAAAGAACTCGCCGATCACGCGCGCCGGGTGCGCACCGATGAAGCCGGTCAGCGGCTCACCGTCGCGGAAGGCCACGACCGTGGGGATACTCTGGATGCCATAGCGTGCGGCCACCTCGGGCTCGGCGTCGACATCCAGTTTCACGAGCTCCATTAGGCCCGCGCGCTTGCCGGCCTCGGACTCCAGGGCCGGCCCCAGCATCCGGCAGGGCGCACACCATGCCGCCCAGAAGTCGACCACCACCGGCAGCTCGCGCGAGCGCTCGATCACCGCCCGCTCAAAGTCTTCAGTTCTCACATCCATCGTCGTCTCGTTTCTGTCTCGGTTCCGGTGCGGCGGGGCGAGCGCGCGCAGTGTGCGCGGTTCCCCAGCGAACAATGCTACTAGTATACAGCTTTATCGTTGTGAAGTGCGGGGAGTGTCGCTTAACTACCAACGACCGTCCGCACCCGGCGGCAGCGCGAGCGGGGATCCGCCGTAGACTGTGCTCCGCGCCGCGACCGGCGCACACCACAAGTTGCGCCAGGCAATGGGGAGGCAGAGATGTTGTCGTCATACGCTCAGGGCCCGTCAAGCGTGCCGCTGCTAGGCGACACGATCGGAGAGAACCTGGACCGTGCGGTTGCACGCTTTCCAGACCGCGACGCGCTCGTCGAGCACCAGTCGGGCAGGCGCTGGAGCTACCGCGAGCTGGGCGCCGATGTCGACCGCCTCTCCCTGAGCCTGATCGCCGCCGGGATCGAGCCGGGCGACCGGGTTGGCATCTGGGCTCCGAATTGCGGTGAATGGGTACTCACCCAGTTCGCGACCGCGAAGGTCGGCGCGATCCTCGTCAACGTCAATCCCGCCTACCGCACACACGAGCTGAGCTACGTGCTGAACCAGTCCTCATTGAGGCTGCTGGTATCAGCGACGGCCTACAAGACCAGCAACTACCGCGCCATGGTCGAGCAGGTCCGAGACGAGTGCCCGGCGCTCGAGCGGGTCCTCTACATCGGCGACCCGAGCTGGGAGGAGCTCCTGGCGGGCGGCGCGGGCGTGGCGGCTGGCTCGCTGGCTGAGCGAATGGCGGGCCTGACGTTCGACGACCCGATCAACATCCAGTACACGTCGGGAACCACCGGCTCCCCCAAGGGCGCGACGCTCACCCACCACAACATCCTCAACAACGGCTTCTTTGTCGGCGAGCTGGTCGGCTACACACAGGAGGATCGCGTCTGTATCCCGGTGCCGTTCTACCACTGCTTCGGGATGGTGATGGGGAACCTCGCGTGCGTTTCACACGGCGCCTGCATGGTCATCCCGGCGCCCACATTCGACCCGGGCGCGACCCTTGCCGCGGTCGAGGCGGAACGGTGCACCTCGCTCTACGGCGTACCGACGATGTTCATCGCCGAGCTCGAAGATCCTGGCTTCGCCAACGCCGATACCACGAGCCTCCGGACCGGGATCATGGCCGGCTCGCCGTGCCCCGTCGAGGTGATGCAGCGCGTCATCAGTGAGATGCACATGGGCGAGGTCGCCATCTGCTACGGCATGACCGAGACCTCCCCGGTCTCGACCCAGACGCGGGCGGACGATCCGGTCGAGCTGCGCGTCCGGACAGTGGGAAGGCCAGGCCCGCATATCGAGGTCAAGATCGTCGACCCGATCACCGGGCTTCCTGTTGCGCGCGGTGAGGCCGGGGAGTTCTGCACCCGCGGCTACAGCGTCATGCGCGGGTACTGGAACGAGCCCGACAAGACCGCGGAAGTGATCGACGACGCGCAGTGGATGCACACCGGTGACCTGGCCGTCATGGATGAAAACGGCTACTGCGACATCGTCGGACGGATCAAGGACATGGTCATCCGCGGCGGGGAGAACATCTACCCACGCGAGATCGAGGAGTTCCTCTACACCCATCCCGACATCTCAGAAGTTCAGGTGATCGGCGTACCGGACCGGGCTTACGGTGAAGAGCTCTGCGCCTGGGTCAGAGCCCGGCCCGGAGCCGAGCCCACAGCTGAAGCGATCCGGGAGTTCTGCGACGGCAGGCTCGCTCACTACAAGATCCCGCGCTACGTCAGGTTCGTGGACGCCTTCCCGATGACGGTCACCGGCAAGATCAAGAAGTTCGAGATGCGCCAGGTCACCATCCACGAGCTCGGTCTCGGGTGAGGGCCAGGCCGGCGAGCGAGCCGGCCGGCCTGGCCGACCCCGATACTCTCGCGACCGCGGGGCTGTCAGCTCAGACGCACCTGGGTGACGGCGCCGGTCACGGCGTCGACGCCCACCTTGTACTTGGTGGCGTCGTTGCGCACGAACAGCTCGAGCAGTGCCCACTCCTTGGGGGGGCCAGCTCGACGCGGCGCTCGCCGCGCCATGCCACGTTGGTCGGCAGGTCGAGGCGGAGGTCGTCCACGACCAGTTCGGTGGAGCTGCGCTGCTCGACGCTTCGCAGCGCCGCCCGGACCCGGGCGAGCAGCTCCTCGAAGGCAAACGGCTTGGTCACGTAGTCATCCGCGCCAGTGTCGAGGCCACGGACCTTGTCGGCCGTCTCGCCGCGGGCAGTGAGCACGATGACCGGCACCCCGAGGCGCTCGGCCCGCCAGCGCCGCAGCACCGACAGCCTGTCGGTGCCGGGCAGGGTCAGGTCGAGCAGCACCAGGTCCAGGTCGTCACCGCCAGCGGCGGCCAGGGCGATCGCCTCGTCGCCGTCCCTGGCGACGGCGGTGGCGTAGCCCTCGGCCTTGAGGCCCGTGGCCAAGAACGCGGCGATGCCCTCGTCGTCCTCCACGATGAGGATCATCGGACGTTCCCCTCATCGGCAGCAAGGGAACGCACACAGCTCGCCGGGAGCACCACCTCGACCGTGGTCCCCAGGCCCTCGACGCTCTGCAGCCGCACCCGGCCGCCGTGGGCATCGGTGACGGCCTTGACGATCGCGAGGCCAAGCCCGGCTCCATTCTGGCTGACCGGCCCGGCGCTGCGGAACCGGTCGAACACCGCGGCCTGAGCGGCAGCCGGTCAACCAGGGTCGACATCTGGCCGAGCTCCCGGATCACCGTGGCCGTCGTTTCCGACACCTCCGCGCGCTCGGGGGAAGGGTTGCGCTCCAGGACCTCCAGGTGCCCGCGGGCGACGGTGAGCGGAGTCCGCAGCTGGTGGGAGACGTCAGAGAGCAGCTGGCGCTGGGCATCGAGACCGGCCGCGATGCGCTCCAGCATTCCATCAAAGGCGGCCCGGAGCCAGCCCACCTCGTCATCGGCCCAGCCCTCGGTGCCGAGTCGCGTGCCGAGGTCGCCCGCGCTCGCCTCCACCGCCGCCCGCGTGACCGCGCCGACGGTGCGCAGCAGCCGTTGCATCACCAGGAACGAGCTGAGCAAGGCCGCTGCCAGCGCGACGGCCGCCTCGGCCGCTGCCAGCAGCAGCACCTGGTTACGCTGGGCGTGCAGGCCTGCCAAGCTGGCGGCCGCGACCAGCACGCCGATCGTCGAGCCGCTGGCAGTGCGGATCGGACTGGCCAGGACCAGGAAGGCCGCCGCGCCAGCCTGGACGTCTCTGAGCTGGGAGCGCAGCGGCGGCGCCGCCAGCCACCCAGCGACCGCCGGGCGCGAAGCCAGCACCTCCCCACCGGCGCTGGCGCCCGCCCGCCCGCCGCAGCCTCGGCTTTGCCCACCGGCGCGCGACCCCGCGCCGGGCGCGGCCAGAGCGGACCTGGCGCCTGCCGGTCACCGGTCGGCGGCAAACGGCGTGGACGGGCTGGTGGTAGCCGGGGGCGGCCCCGCCTTCAGCTGCTCAGCCTCCCGGGAGTCGCTCCCGATGGGCGCTGGAAGACTCAACACCGGGCGATCAGGCGTGTCACCACGTCCACCGGCCGGCCGGTACCTGCTGCCGTGTCGGAGCTTGCCGCGGCCCGCGACGCGGGGGCGGGCCACCTCCTGCGCTGGCGGCAGGCATCGTGACCGGCCCAGGGAGCCTGGTCGCCGGCGACGGCACGCCGATCCTGACGGCGACCGCCGCTGCGGTCGTCACGATCAACACAGCCAGAACACCCCACGCGGTGCGCATGCACCCACCTTTCTACCGCACCGCCGAGCCGGCACGACACGCGCGTCTTCGCGACGCCCGCCGCTGGCCGCACGATGGCCACGGGCTCCGGCAAGCTCTACAGGGGTGGCTGGTGCTGGAAGGGATATCACGGCCCGAAAGCGTCCGTGAGCGGCACCGTCGTGAGCGCCATCACGATAGCGCCCTCACGATCAACGACGCGCAAGACACCTGACCGCCACGCTCAGCCGACAGCCCATCGCTAGCGCTGGATTGGCAGGTATTTCGTCGCTACGTCAGGGCGCGCCATTACTCTCACGTCCATGTCAGTCGCGCGTCTGTCCTATCCGCACTTCGGAGTCTTTGAGCACCCGCGAGACGAGGACTACCTGACCGTGATGGAGCGAAGCGTCCTCATCATGGGCGACGCACACGCGGTACTGGATGCGATGCCAGCGAAAAGCGTCCAGACGGTGATAACTTCCCCGCCCTACTGGTCGTTGCGGGACTATGGCATCGACGGTCAGATTGGGCTCGAAGCAAGCGTCTACGACTTCATTGATGCTCTTGCCGACCTGTTCGACAGCGTGCAGCGCGTGCTCAAGGACGACGGCACGTTGTGGTTGAACATCGGCGACTCCTACACGAGCGGCGGCAGGACGTGGCGCGCCCCCGACAAGAAGAATGCCGCGCGCGCGATGGACCAGCGACCCGCGACTCCCGAGGGACTGAAGCCCAAAGACCTCATCGGTGTGCCGTGGCGACTTGCCTTCGCGCTTCAGGAGCGCGGATGGTTCTTGCGCTCGGACATCATCTGGAACAAACCGAACTGCCAGCCTGAAAGCGTGCGAGACCGTCCGACCCGCTCGCACGAGTATGTGTTCTTACTCTCACGTTCGGAGAGGTATCTGTACAACGTCGATGCAGTCCGTGGGCCGAACGACCGTCGCGTTCGCACGGTGTGGGACGTGAAGACCCAGCCTGTGCCCGAAGCATCAGGCCACTTCGCCACGTTTCCGACCGCGCTGGTGGACCCGTGCGTCCTCATGGGGTCAAACGTGGGAGATGTCGTTCTCGACCCGTTCATGGGATCGGGCACAACAGCTCTATCGGCAGGACTCTTGGGGCGACGCTTCGCCGGGATCGAGCTGAACCCCGACTATCTCGAGATGACGCGGCAGCGACTGCTGAAGCATGGGTTCGTTCAGGACCGCGTTGCCGACGAGCACGTGGCGATCAGTGCCTGAATACACGTTCCCGCCCCCTGACCGGCAGGTATACATTCACGCCTTTCTCGATGCTGCACGCCCGACCGTGCTCCACGACGCGGTGCGCAATGCTGTGCGGTCAGTCCCGCCAGCCACGCTGTCCGCGGAACTTCAGGCCTACGCCCCCGCTACTGGTCTCGCCATGCTTCAAGGAACGACTGTGAGAGACGAGTTAGTCTTCGCAGTCCCGTCTGCTTTACGTGCCTCACCGTCGATCGTTGGCTACTACCGGCTTCTACTGGGCATTAGTCAAAAGCAGTTCTACGCAACGTCCGCGGGACTGTCTCAGTTCAAGTCAATGGAAGACCGAGGCGTGATCCGGAAGGGCGCCGACGCCGACATCCCTGACTTATGCCGTGCCATGAACGACGCGATCGGCGCCTTCCTTGCCGCGATTCCCACGGGCACGCTTCGCGCGGATGTGGAACAGCTTCCCTTGATCACGCTGGGCGCGCAGGCAGATGGCTCATGGCGGAACCGGATTGGCGAGCGAGCGACCCTCGAGGTTTACAACGCTTTGAAGCAGGTCATCATCGCGTCAGGTCAGTCATACACCGATGTCGGCGCTTCGCTCACGGTCACGAACTCGTCGGGGCGCGAGGTCGTGATCGCACTGTCACCTGACCCCGACGTCGAGATCCGTGAGCGCCTGGGTGATCGCGACTACTTGCGCGCTGCCATCGAGATTAAGGGTGGGTCCGACAACGCGAACGTCCACAACCGGGCCGGGGAAGCTGAGAAGTCGCATCAGAAGGCGAAGGGCCGAGGGGCGAATGCGTTCTGGACGATCATCGCGTGTAACACCACCGACCTACCGCTGCTGCGTGCCGAATCTCCGACCACACAGCAGTGGTTTGCCATCGACGAAGTTCGAGCAGGCAAAGGGAATGATTGGGACAATCTGGTGGCGCAACTGCGACTCGCGATGGGAATCTGACCCGCCGCAGGCAACGGGCCGATCTCGATCGACCCTGCCGCGGCAGCCTCGGTGCTTCGAGCACCAGCGCGGCGCTCAGCCGGCGTGCGGGTGCGCGCGCGCCCAGGCGGCGATCTCGCCCGAGCCGGTCACGACCGAGCCGTCGTCCAGCACCAGGATCGGGACCGACTCCTGGCCGCTCAGGCGCTTGACCTCGGCGCGGTCGCGCGAGCGTGAGCCCCAGGTCCAGAACATCGCCCGGTTGGTCTTCAGGCGGCGCGTCTCATAGCGGTGGCCGGCGCCGTCAAGCGCCCTGGCAGCCTTGGCGCAGGGGTGCAGGGCGCCGGGTCCGATGGTGCCGGAGGCACAGACGTAGAGGATCACGGCCATGAGCCTACAGGCTCACGGCGCCCGGGGCGAGCGCCGCCATCTGGCCCGGCCCTAAACGCCCTGCTCCCGCAGCCACGCGAGCGTCTCGGCCAGGCCTGTCTCGTAGCCGACGCGCGGCTCCCAGCCGAGCAGCTCGCGCGCCCTGGCGGTTGAGAAGCTCTGGTCGATGCCCATCAGCTGGACCGCCTGACGCGAGAGCAGTGCCCGCGTCTTCAGGCCCGTGGCGCGGCGCAGCCCGCGGTAGCCCTGCTCCAGGCCGAGGGCGAGGCCGGCGGCCACCGGGTAGGGGATGTTGAGGCGTGCGCGCGGCGCGCCGAGCCCGGCCGCCAGGTCGTCGACGAACCGCCGCCAGCTCACCTGCAGGCCGTCGGCGACGTTGAACACCTGGCCAGCGGCACTCTCATGGCCGAGCGCGAGCACCACCGCGTCGGCCAGGTTCTCCACATAGCAGAGGCCAACCAGCGAGCGCCCGCCGCCGATCAGCAGCATCTGGCGCCTGCGGAGCGCGCGAGCCACCTCGAGCACGAGCTCCCGGCAGCCCGGCCCGTAGACGGTCGCGGGCCGCAGGATGACGGTCTCCAGCCCGCCCGCGCCGGCGCGGCGCACCTGGTCCTCAGACGCGCGCTTGGTCTGCGCATACCAGTTGGCAAAGCGCTTTGAGCCGTATGTCTCCGCCACCTCAAGACTGCCAGGGTGCCCGTAGACATCGGTCGAGGAGATGTGCACGAAGCGCTGCGCCGCCGCCTGCGCGCTCGCCGCCAGCAGGTCGCGGGTGCCCCCCACGTTCACCGCCTCGATCTCCGCCGGCAGCGCCCAGTCGGAGACCATCGCGCCGCAGTGAACGACGTAGCGGCAGCCCTCGGCGGCACGCGGCAGCGTGGCGGGATCGGTGAGGTCGCCGCGCACGAGCTCGACATCGAGCCCGGCGAGCGCAGCAGTGGCACTGGTCGGTCGCACCAGGCAGCGCACCTGGTAGCCCTCCCGCACCAGTCGGGCGGCGAGGTGGCCGCCGATGAACCCGCTCGCACCCGTGATCAGGCAGAGGTTGTCCTGGTCGGGGTCGACCGGGCGGGGGCGCAGGACGGCCGGGCCCGGCTCTGGGCCAGCGGGCCCGGAGCCGGGGACATCACGCCGACGCAGCGTGCTCAGCGCGATGTCGCGCACGACGGCCCAGTTCTTGCCGGCGTCGTGCTCGCAGTCGGTCAGGACGGTGTCGAGCGCGGTCAGGAACTCATCGGCCTCGGCATCCGCGAGGGTCAGCGGCGGCAGCAGCTTGATCACGTCGTTCTTGCCGGCGGCCATCGTGATCACGCCGTGCTCGCGGTGCAGCGGGATCACGACCAGCTGCGGGAAGAGCCCCTCGCTGGCCATGCGCATCAGGCGCACCGCCAGCTGGCCCTTGCGCGAGCGCGGGGCTTTCAGCTCGATGCCGGCGATCAGCCCGATGCCGCGCACATCACCGATCAGCTCGTGGCGGCGTTGCAGCTCGCGCAGGCCGTCCATCAGCCTGGCGCCGAGCTGGGCCGAGCGCTCCACCAGGCCGTCACGCTCGATCACGCGCATCGACGCCAGGCCGGCCGCCATCGCCAGGCGGTTGCGGCCGTAGGTCGACTGGTGCACATAGCTGCGCTCGAGCGTGCCGACGGCGCGCTGGAAGATCTCGCGGCGGGTGACCATCGCCGCGACCGGCATGTAGCCGCCGCTCAGCGCCTTGCCGACCGTGACGATGTCCGGCTCAAGACCCCAGTGCTCGCACGCGAACCAGCGGCCGGTACGGCCGAGGCCGGTCTGGATCTCGTCGGTGACAAACAGCGTGCCGTAACGGCGGCACAGATCCTGGGCGGCGCGCAGGTAGCCCTCCGGCGGCAGCTTGACGACCTGACCCTGGACCGGCTCGACGATGAAGGCGGCGACGTCACGCTTGCGCAGCTCCGCCTCGAGGCGGTCCAGGTCGCCGTAGGGCACCAGGCCGCAGCCGGGCAGCAGCGGCTCGAAGCCCTCCTTGAAGAACTCGTCGCCGACGATCGACAGCGGCCCGAGGGTGACGCCGTGGTAGCCGCGCTCGCAGGCGATCAGCCGCGGGCGCCCGGTGGCGGCGCGGGCGAACTTCATCGCGCTGTCGATCGCCTCGGCGCCGGCGTTGGCAAAGAAGGTCGCGTCCAGTCCCGGCGGCAGCCGCGCGGAGAGCTCCTGGGCAAGCATCCCGGCCAGCACGCTGTAGTGGATCTGCACGCCGTCCACCAGGTCGGCGTCGATGATCGCGTGCAGCACCGCCTTGATATCCGGGTGTGAGTGGCCGAGGCTGGCGAAGCCCTCGCCGGCGTGCATGTCGAGGTAGGCGCGGCCCGCGGTGTCGTAGATGTAGGAGCCGCGCGCGGTCGCGTAGTCACGGTCAAAGCCGATCGTCCGCAGCACGTCGACCAGCGAGGGGTCCAGGTGGCGGGCCGCCAGGCCGAGCGCCTCGCCGGCGCGGGCCTGCGCGTCGCCGAGGACGCCGAGCGGGTCGGCGGGCGGCTCACTCATCGCGCGTCCAGTGGCCCGAGCGGCCGCCCGACTTCTCGATCAGCTCCACGCGCTCGATCACGGCCCCCCGCTCGACGCCCTTGACCATGTCATAGACCGTCAGCGCCGCGACCGAGGCGGCGGTCAGCG
>JAJYHG010000261.1 GCA_021784895.1 Actinomycetes bacterium | reverse complement strand
ACCGGCGGCTGAGGCGCTGCTTGCGGAGGTGAACGGCACCACAGCCGGCTTCGCGCTTTTTCATGCCACCTTCTCAACCTGGGAGTGCCAGCCGGGGCTATGGCTCGAGGACCTCTTCGTCCTGCCACAGTGGCGCCGCAGCGGCGTCGGCGGCAAGCTGCTGGCAGACCTCGCCAGGATCACGCTCGAGCGCGGTTACACCCGGCTGGCATGGACCGTGCTCGACTGGAACGAGCCGGCGCTGCGCTTCTACCGCGAGCTCGGTGCCACCGTCCTCGATGAGTGGACCAACCACCGGCTGAGCGGCGCGGCGCTCGCGGCGGTCGCAGCCGCAGCCGGTGCTAGAGAGCCTCCCGGCCTGGGGCCGGGAGGCTCTCCGTAGCAGACCTATAAGCCGGATCCTGTCTGGAGCAGCCATCCATCTAACGCGGCCTACCCGAACCTTGGCGGGCAACCTGCAAACGGTTCTGCTCGGCCTTGCATCAGGTGGGGTTTACCTGGCCGCCGCGTCACCGCGACGCCGGTGCGCTCTTACCGCACCATTTCACCCTTGCCGGTCTGGGGCGCTGCAGCGGCCCCGGACTTAGGCGGTGTCTTTTCTGTGGCACTTTCCCGCGGGTTTCCCCGGGTCGGCGTTACCGACCACCTCGCCCTGTGATGTCCGGACTTTCCTCGAAGGTTGTGACACCCCCGCGGCTGCTCAGCCTGCGTCCGCGAGCATAGCGGCCCCGCTCACATGCTGCGCATCAGCCCAACTACGCGCCCGAGCACGCTGACCTCGCGCACGAGGATCGCCTCCATGGCATCGTTCTCGGGCTGCAGACGGATGTGATCGCCCTCACGGAAGAAGCGCTTGACGGTCGCCTCGTCCTCCACCAGCGCAACCACGATCTCGCCGTCGCGGGCGGTCTCCTGGGGCCGCACGACCACAAGGTCGCCGTCGAGGATCCCGGCGCCTTTCATCGACTCGCCCCGCACGCGCAGCAGGAACTCGCCGCTGTCCCCGCCGCACACCGACGGCGTCTGGATGTACTCCTCGACATTCTCCTCAGCCACGATCGGCTGTCCTGCCGCGACGTGTCCCAAGAGGGGCAGGCCAGGCTTGATCGCCCGCCGCGCCGCATCCCCAGCACGGTCCAGCAGCTCCAGCGCTCGCGGCTTGGCGGGGTCGCGCCGCAAGAGCCCCATGCGCTCCAGGCTCGCGAGATGAGCGTGCACCGTCGAGGACGATGCCAACCCAACCGCACCGCCGATGTCACGCACCGTCGGCGGGTATCCGTGCCGCTCTGAGTAGCGCCTGATGTAGTCAAAGATCTCCTGCTGGCGCTTGGTCAGCTCCATCACCCTGCTCCTTGTCTGAATTCTGTCGGGCGCTTCCGCTCGGCGTCGGCGAACACGCGTTCGAAAGATAGACCACCGGGATGACGGACCCTCTCCGCGGGCTATACTGCGCGGCCCCAGGCGCCTGTGGCGGAATTGGTAGACGCGCAAGGTTGAGGGCCTTGTGAGCGCTTAGCTCGTGGAGGTTCGAGTCCTCTCGGGCGCACTGGCAGAGGCAGTGAACCCATGGCTCAAGAACAGCCAGATCAGTCGCCTTCAGAGCTGCGTGCGGTGCTCGACGTCGCCGAGAGCGTCCTGGCTGAGCTCGACCTCGAGGTCGTGCTGCGAAGGGTGGTCGAAGCCGCCCGCGAGCTCACCTCGGCGCGCTACGCGGCAGTTGGCGTGCTCGACGCCTCACGCACCCACCTCGAGCGCTTCCTCACGGCCGGCGTAGAGCCACAGACGCACGACCAGATCGGGCTGCTGCCGCGTGGCCGCGGCGTGCTCGGCGAACTGATCCGCGACCCGCGACCCATGCGTCTGGACGACGTTCGCGCGCACCCGCTCTCCTATGGCTTCCCGTCCGGGCATCCGCCGATGACGAGCTTCCTGGGGGCACCGATCCTTGTCGACGGCGAGCCCTTCGGCAACATCTATCTCACCGACAAGGCTGACGGACAGGCCTTTGGTCGGCACGACGAGCAGGCCGTCACCGTACTCGCCAGGCTGGCCGGGATCGCGGTCGACCACGCCCGGCGCTACGCGCTCCTGCAGGACCAGCGCGCCGAGCTCGAGCACACCGTCACCGCACTCGACGCCACGGTTGAGATCGCGCGCGCAGTCGGCGAGCAGAGCGACCTCGACGGCGTGCTCGAGCTGGTGGCCAGCCAAGCCCGCTTGCTGGTGGCAGCCCGAGCGCTGGTGATCGAGCGCGAGATCGAAGGCAGAATGGTCATTGCTGCAGTCAGCGGCGAGCTGCCGGAGGGCATCATCGGGCAGACGCTCAACCCGATCAGCAGCGTCGCAGGGACGGCGCTACAGCAGCGCCGCACGTTACGGCTCGAAGAGAACGACAACTGGGCTCGCTTCGAGCACGACGGCGCGGGCCGCCTCGGCGTCACAGCGAGGACGGGCCTGGTGGTACCGATGCTGTTCCGGGGGCAGGGCCTCGGCGTCCTGATCGCACTCGACCGCCTGGAGCAGGGGCCGCGTTTCGGCGCTGCCGATCAGCGCATGCTGGAGACCTTCGCGGCCAGCGCCGCCACAGCGATCGCAACCGCCGTGTCGGTGCAGGCGCAGCGGGCCGCCCAGCGCCTAGCCGCAGCCGAGCAGGAGCGAGCGCGCTGGGCCCGCGAGCTGCACGACGAGACGCTCCAGAACCTAGCCGCGTTGCAGATCGCCATCGCAGGTCAGCTGCGCGCTCGCGACCCGGAGTCTATGGCCCGCTTCATGACCGAGGCCTCTGAGCAGCTCGGCACCGAGATCCAGAACCTGCGGACACTCATAGCGGAGCTCCGGCCGGCCGCGCTCGACGACCTCGGACTCGAGGCGGCGATCCACGCGCTCGCCGAGCGGACCATGCAGCAAGGCCTGGCCGTACGCCTCAGCATCGACCTGAACCGCGACTACCGTGAGGCCGGCGGCCGCCTCGCCAAGGAGCTCGAGACGGGCATCTACCGCGTCGCCCAGGAGACACTCACGAACGCCCGCAAGCACAGCGCCGCCACACGCGCCGAACTCGACCTCTGGGAGGGTGACGGCCAGATCCATCTCACCGTCCAGGACAACGGCCATGGGTTCGACCCTGCGTCAAGGAATGCGGGGTTCGGGCTCACAGGCATCCGCGAGCGTGTGGATCTGCTCGGCGGCGAACTCGAGATCAGCTCCGCGCCCGGGCGGGGAACCACGGTCAGCGTGAGCATCCCGCTCGAGCTTGGCTCGGCCCACAGCCGAGCGGCCACCCTGCCGGTCAGCTAGAGCTCGGGCCCGGCACTTTTGTCCTGGTCCGGCCCGCGGTCATCGCACAGCAGTTCGACTAGCACGACGGCGTTGTTGTGCTCGCGGTCGCGCGCCGCATAGGTGATCGTCACCCGGCCGCGGGCCGCGCGTTCACGCAGCCTGTCCAGCTGCTTGACGTGATCGGCGAGCTCGGCTCGGTACCGCGCGCGGAACTCGTCGAAGCGCTGCGGAACATGGCCGAACCAGCGCCGCAGCTCGTCGCTCGGCGCCAGCTCGCGCGCCCATTCGCCGAGTTGCGCGCGGGGGCGCGAAACGCCGCGCGGCCAGACGTGGTCGATCAGCACGCGGTAGCCGTCATCGGGCGACGCCGGGTCGTAGATCCGCTTGATCTGCACATCAAGCGCCACGTCGGTCAGCCTCCATTCGGCTCAGGGTGAGCAGTGCGCAGGTACTCAATCACCGCCGGGTCGACCGTCTGGACCAGATCCATTGGCTCACCTGTGCAAGCACACAGCTCGACGACCGCGTGGTCCGACGAGATCTCGACGACCCGCCAGTGGGCGCCCGACAGCACCCATCGCTCGAGATCGTCAATAGTCACGGGGGCGGTGGTCATCGTCTTGCTCCTATCCAACCACTGACATCGATTGCGACGCGTGCGTCGAGGCCTGCTGGTCCGGGGCAGGCACGGCGCGACGCAGCTCGATGATGCAGCCCGCCTGATCGGGGTCGTGCGGGACAAAGGCGGCCAGTATGGCGTCGGGTTCGAGCACCTCCAGCAGGCCACGGGTGATCCCGCGGTGGAGCGCGCAGATCGCGGTCTGGTTCTCATGTACCGCGTCGCGGTAGGGGCAGTTGCTCAGGCGGATTGTCAGCCGATCGGGCTCGGCGCGCTCGATCACCGGCTGGAAGCCCAGCGCGGCCAGCGCCTCCTCGAGCGCATCCGCATTGCCAGCCGCATCCTTGGGCGCAAGCTCGTGTCCAATCTCGCGGCCCGTGCTCTCGATGCCGCGCGGCCCGCCGGGCAGGGCGCGCAGCGCGCGCGCCAGCCAGCGGCCGAGGTCCCGGTAGGCGTGCGGCGCGTGCCCGCCGGGCAGGGCGCCGGCGGCAATCGTCCAGACGTCGCGCGGCCGGCCACGCCCGGCGCGGGCCTTGGCGCGCTCCACCAGCCCCGCCTGCGCGAGCCGCTCCAGATGCAGCCGCACCCCGTTGGGGTGAAGCTCGAGCCGCGCGGCCAGCTCAGCAGTTCCTGCTGGGCGCCTGAGCTTGGAGAGCAGCGCGAACAGCCGCGCGCGGGTTGGCTGCGAGAGCGCGTCACCAGGATCGGCGATCACCGGCAGGTCGATCACCGAGACAG
>JAJYHG010000052.1 GCA_021784895.1 Actinomycetes bacterium | reverse complement strand
AGCGCCGCGCGCCGCGTAACCACCGAGCGCTTGTCATACTGGAGACCCCACGGGGGCGTAGCTCAGTCGGTTAGAGCGCCGGCCTGTCACGCCGGAGGTCGCGGGTTCGAGTCCCGTCGCTCCCGTAACCAGATCTTCAGGTTTGAAGGCCTCGATCGTCCCGGGGTAGTCTGGCGGCGACGCTCGTACCGATCCCCGGCGCGGAGCGCAGGACAAGCTCTCCGCCGAGCAGGTGTGCTCGTTCTCGCATGCCAAGCAGCCCGAGATGCTCGGGTTCCGCCGTGGCGAGCAGCTCCTGGTCAAAGCCACGCCCGTCATCTTCGATGCATATGTCCAACTCCTGCTCGCCGTAGCTAACTCCGACCCGAAGGTGCTCAGCGTGGGCGTAGCGGGTGGCGTTGCGGACCGCTTCCTGAACGATCCGAAAGGCTCCGAGTTCTAACTCAGGGGGAAGGCGTGCCTCGTGGCCGCTCACCTCGAGGCGCGTGGCGAAGGCTGCCTCCTCTTCAGCCTCTGCGAGCAGGCTCGACAGCGCCGGCACCAGGCCCAGGTGGTCAAGGGCGGGCGGTCGCAGCGCCGTGGCAAGGTTGCGGAGGCGAACCGCCGCCTCGAGCGCCTGGTCTCTTGCCCGGGAGAGGCCACGCCTCGCCTCAGGGGGGATCGCCTCTTCCTCCCCGATGCTCTCAAGGGCGCGCGCGAGGTGGAGGAACAACTGGAGCGGCTCGTCGTGCAGCTCTCGGGATAGCCGCCGGCGCTGGTCCTCGTCGGCGGAGACGACCAGCTGCGCATAGCGAGTGGCTCGCACCCCTTCGAGTCGCTCCTCGGTGACGTCGTCCAAAATCGCCTGCCTGGAACTCTGCGCGACGTCGCCCGGCAGTGTCACCAGGCTCATGCGGTAGTAGTGGTCGTCTTGGAGCGCCAGCACGGTGCCGTTGAGTGACTCCAGTCCGAGCTGCGTTCCGCCGAGCAGCGCGTGGGCGGGGCGGCCGACGACCGTGTCTCCGAACAGCGCGAACGCTGCCGGGTTGGCATCTGTGACCTCCCCACGATCGTCGAGCACGAGGATTGGGGAGCGGTTGGCGTCGAATAGCTGTCGGTAGCGGGCCTCTGCCGCCAGCCGCGCCGCGCTCGCGCGCAGCGCTCGTGTATGGATGACGCGCTCGAGCTCGAAGCGCGAGCCCACGAAGACGGCGACCGCATCGACCAGCGCCAGGTCGACCAGGTCGCTACCGCTGTGACCGCGGCCGTGGGGCAGCAGCAGGTCCGGCAGCCACAGCAGCGTCGCCCAGACCCCAGTGGCGCCCGAGCCCGACAGGCCATAGTGGAGCGCGGCATAACCGACGGGGACGATCAACAGCGCCACGGGGATCCCGACCGGAAACCCCTGCGTCTCGAGCGTAGGGTGCAAGTCCACCACCAGGTGGACGCCTGCGATCAGCACGACCATCGCTTGAATGACCCAGAAGCGCACGTCACCAATCGGCGGGTGTGCAGCACGGCGCAGAATCGCCGCGAGCTCAGGGCGTGACGCTTGGCTCGCCATCGTCGCCGGGAGCCACGAGATGGTGGCTGAGCGAGTAGTACACGGCCTCGGCACGCGAGGACACCCCGAGCTTGGCCAGCAGGCTCGAAACGTGGGTCTCCACCGTGCGCAGCCCGAGGTGGAGGCTCGCAGCGATCTCCTTGTTCGAGCGCCCCAGGGCGAGTGAGGCAAGCACCTCGGACTCTCGCGCGCTGAGCGCACCGCCGGGGGGAGTGGGCCGGTCATGGCGCAGGCGGCGGGCGAGGCGGGTCGACAGGGCGGGAGTGAGCACGAATACGCCGTCGGCCACCGCGCGCACCGCGTCGACAAGCTCGCGGGCGGAGGCTGTCTTCAGCAGGTAGCCTCCTACTCTGAGTTCGAGCGCCTCGGCCAGGTAGGCGTAGTCGTCGTAGGCGCTCAAGATAAGGATTCGCACCTCCGGGTAGCGGGCGGCCACCTCCTTGGCAAGCGCCAGCCCGTTCCGGTCCGGGAGGTTTACGTCGATCAACGCCACGTCAGGGCGCAGCCGGCCCAGCAGCCCCAGTCCCTCCGCAGCGGTACCGGCCTGGCCGAGGACGTCGAGCTCGGGCTCTCGTCCGAGCAGCTCGGCGGTGCCCTCCCGCACGAGCGTATGGTCGTCGATGAGCAGCACCCTGATGGGCGCGCTGGACCGAGTTCGTTGGCCGCCGAGCACAGCGCCTCGCGGAGGCGACGCGTCGTGGTCGTCCGAGATCTCGCTAGTCATCTCTGTCCTAGTGTGCATCCTGAGGTGTTTGCTCCACACATGCTCCACACATAGTGTGCACCCCACATCCGCCGGCGCCACCACCCGGGCGGCTGGGCGTGCCCGAAGACCGCCCCGCGAAGCCGGGGATCTCTCGGATCCGTCTCCGTGATCCCACGGAGCCTCCGTGGGATCACGGAGCGAATTTCGGTGCTCTCCCGGTTCCTCGCTGGGTCGAAGCGACCTACCGTTGGCTGCATGATGGAAGTGCTCCGGATCGCGCTTGGGATCTTGATGGTCGCCCCGCTGGGGGTTCTCGCTCTGTACGCCGTCGCGTTCTTGGCCGTGGTGGGCTGGACGCTCTGGCAAGACGCACGCAGCAAGCCGATCGAGCAGGAGTTCGACGTGATGATCGAGCAGGAGCTCGACGCCTTCCTAGCCGGGTTGCTCGGACCCGGGGGGGCCGCCGCAACCACAGGTCGACAAGCAGGCCGCGCCAAGGCGGCGTCGGGGGCGGGGAGCCGGACACGGGGCGCCGGGCGCTGAGAAGGGGAACGGGAGTTCTTGTGACATGCCGCCCCTACCTTGGCGCCACGCCGCCCCAATTACGACGAGCTAGGTGACACTCGGGTTCATCGGGTGCGTGAAGGGGCGAGAGCGTGAGCTACAAGCTCGATGTCAATCGATCTCACTGCATCAATTGCGGCATCTGCATGGATGTCTGTCCAGTGCAGGCGCTCGACATGACACGGACCCTGACTCCCCCTATCGAAGCAGGCGCGGAGGGCACTGCGCGGCAGGACCAGAAGCGGTGGATGATGGAGTTCCCGATCCAGTCCAAGGAGTGCATCGGGTGCCAGCTGTGCGCGATCGAGTGCCCCACCTCAGCTATCGACGTCACGGCCGTGGCGGGCCCCGTCGAGCTGGCGCCTCTGCAGGGACCGATCTATCACGAACCGGAGTCAAGTACCCGCTGGGCGCCGCTCGCCCCGTACACGCGCGAGTCACTGAAAGAGGTCCATTCCGACCCGTGGGGTGGTCTGGCGCGCTGGCAGGCTGCCAAGCGATCCGATACCTGGCAGGTGTGGCGCACTTGGGACACCGGCCTGGATGGCGCGGGCCGTCTCTTCGCCCCTTGCCAGGAAGCGTGCCCGGTCGGAACCGATGCCGGCCTCTACGTGGCCCTGGTCGGGGAGGGAAGGTATGCGGAGGCGCTCGCCGTCGCCGCCGAGTACAACCCATTCCCCTCGGTGTGCGGTCGCGTGTGCACGGCTCCCTGCGAAACCGAGTGTCGCCGTGGGGAGGTCGACGAGCCGATCGCAATCCGCGACCTCAAGCGCTTTGCTGCAGATCACGGGATGGCTGGCTACCCGAGCGTGCCTGCGCCTGCCCGGCGCAGGTCTGAGCGAGTGGCGATCATCGGGGCTGGCCCAACAGGCCTGAGCGCTGCCTACGCGCTGATCAGAGGTGGATACTCGGTGACGATCATCGAGGCAATGCGGGTTGCTGGGGGCATGATGGCCATCGGCATCCCCGAATACCGCCTCCCGAAGCAGGTGCTCCAGGCTGAGATCGATCGCATTCTCGATCTCGGTGTCGAGTTACGGCTCAATACGCCTTTCGGTCGAGACCTTACGCTCGAGGATCTCCGGCGTGAGAGGTTCGATGCGATCCTGTTGGCGACCGGTGCATCTCAAAGTCAGCCGCTCGGCGTCGCCGGGGAAGATCTGCAGGGCGTCTGGCCCGCAACCGCCTTTCTCAAGAGCACCAACCTTGGTGAGAGCGTGCATCTCACGGGTGACGCGATCGTCGTCGGTGGTGGCTCGACAGCAATGGATGCTGCACGTTCCGCCTGGAGGGCGGGCGCCACCCGAGTCCGCGTTCTCTACCGACGGACACGGGCGGACATGCCGGCGCAAGACGAGGAGGTCCGAGCCGCCGAGCATGAGCAGGTTGAGATCGAGCCGCTGGTCACTCCGATCGAGGTCCTTGGCCGAGAAGGCAAGATGACCCACGTCCGCTGCCGGCGGCTCGTTGTGACCGGCCGCGATCGGCAGGGACGGAGCAAAGTCGCGCATGTGCCCGGAAGCGAGTTCGACATCCCTGCGCAAACACTGCTGGTCGCGATTGGCGAGGCGCCCGACCCGTCCATCCTACCCGAGGGCTCGAGCATTCAGGTCGCTGACTGGGGCGGCCTCCTCACAGATCCCGAGACCCTGATGACTGCTCAGCACGGCATCTTTGCCGCCGGCGACATCGCAACGGGCCCCAAGAGCGTTATCGAAGGGGTAGCCCAAGGTCAGCGGGCAGCCTGGGCGATTGATCGCTATCTCCGCCACCTCCCGGTTGCACGTTACGTTCCACCCTGGCGGCGGCGGCCCGCACTCCTCGAAACCAGCGAGGTGGTGGTCGACGTCCGTCATCGCACCCGTGCGCATAGTTCCTTTGCCCCTCGTGCCGAGATCGAGAACGAGCGTCGTTTTCAGGAGACCTCACGGGGTTTCACCGAGCCGAGCGCCCAGCTAGAGGGGCAGCGCTGCCTTCGCTGCGACGTGAACACATCCTGTCAGTTGATCAAGGTCAAGAGGGAGGTGCCGGCATGACCCAGCACCAACTTGCTAACTCTATTGTCAACGCCATCCTGCAAGGAGGGGAGGGGTTCTTGGAGGGGACCATGGCAGCGCTGCTGCCGTTGCTGTGGTTGCTCATCCTGGCGCTCCACTTAGCGCGGCCGTACATGGTGCGGACCACGCAGAAGTTTTCGCTGCGCTTGGGAGCCGACCTCTGGTGGGTGATCTACATCATGATCCGCGATCTCCTGCTGGCCGTCGTCGGGATCATGAGCGTCATGTATCTGTACCCGGACGTCGTTCTCGCCGATTCGCTACCGATCGGTGGCTCTTTGGCCACCGTCGCACTCTTCGGGGTGCTCCTGGTCAAGCTGCTGGCGGACACTGACAACGATCCGAGAGCCTTCAGGCTCGTGTCCGTGCTGCTCGGCACCGGCAGCGCTCTCTACCTCGTGCCGACCATGCTGGGAGTGCAACTGACGTCGCGTGTGTGGGGTCATGCGTGGGTCAACGTCGCTAGGGCGCTGACTACCAAGACTGACCCTGGTCCGGCGGTGGCACTGTGCTGGATCTCGATCGGGGCGATCGCGGTCATGGGGCTGGTGGCGCTCTGGTATTCGCTTGGGGCGCCTGAGCACACGACGGTGTCGCAAGTCCGCTACCGCGAGGTTTGATGTTGAGACAAGAAAGGAGTGGAGATGGCCACTCTGACTGCACATGAGGTGACCAACGCAATAAACCAGTCGTTGCTGCAGGGCGGGAGCCGCTGGGTAGTGGGCACGATCTCAGCCTTTATGCCCGGATTGTGGGTACTGACTGTGCTCTTCCACCTCGCCCGGCCCTACGTCTTCCGCACGCTGAAAAAGCTGAGCCTGAGGTTCGGTGCTGACGTGTGGTGGCTTGCTTATGTGCTCATGCGCGACGGCGTGGTGCTGCTCACCTTGGCGCTGAGCACGATCTTTCTGTTCCCCAATCTGTTGATTACGGTCCCGGTTCCGTTGACGGCGCCCCTGGCAGCGTTGCTGCTGTTCGCGAGCCTCTACGTGAAGTTGCTCTACGACGCCGACGAGGACTTTCAAGCCTACCGGCTACAGACAGTTCTGCTGGCAGTCGGGGTCGCTCTCTACATGGTTCCGCAGATCTTTGGGGTCGAGGCGACCTCGCAAAGTTCGCTGGCGGGCGTCGTAACGTTCCTGACCTCAACCTCCAACACAGCCTGGGTAGGCCCGATCGTCGCCATTGCCCTCATCGGATACGGCGTGATCGGCGTCCTGATCTTCTACCAAGTCGTGATCGCTGGTCGGCGATTCGGCGAAAGGAGAGACCGGGTCGGGACCGTCGCACCGATAACACGGTAACTGGCGAACCCACCCAACTGCTCAAGCCGCGGTTGAGACCTGCCGGCTCACTGCCTTTTCCCGTCCGGAGATGAGATGGCCGGTGTCAGAGAACGTGTCGGATACTGCGGACGCCCACACGCCGAGCGGGTGTCACGGCTCGGTGTGTGGGCGCGACGATCTCCAAGCGGGTAGCGTCGCTCTCCACTACCGCAGCGAGCCAGCGACGTGCTCGAGGCAGTGGCGCAGGAACAGGATCGACAACTGTCCGCGATCCGCAGTTTGCGAATGCTCGGGGCTCCGTGGGTGGTCGTAGGTGAGTCGTCGCGAGGCGAGCAGGGGCGGTCCGCCCATGGGGATCCAGAACGACGCCGGCAGGAACGGCGGCAGGAACAGGGCCTCGGCGCCGGACAGGACGATCACCGCGTCCACTCGCAGGTCTCGCTGGGGCGGGTCGTAGCCGGCCGCCAACGCCGTGTCGCCGCCGCCGGCCAGCGGATGTACGGGCACTGCAGCACCGAAGCCAGCCCGCGTCCAGACGTACACGAGTCGCGTAAGAGTCGGGAGGTCGGGTTCGGCCATCGGTAAGTCTCGCGGTCCGGGTGGGGCAGACGATCCGCTTTAGGGCCTATCCCGGTAGCAGGGTTATGTGAACGGCGACGAATCTCTCGGTCAACACTGATCGGGAGGTTCTTGATGGGGCTTGTGGATCGTGATGACGGCTGGCGGATGCCGGACTGGCTGTGGGAGAGGATCAAGGTGCTGCTTCCTGCGCGGCCGTTTCATCCGTGGGGATGTCACCGCCCGAGGGTGCCGGATCGGGCTGCGATGAACGCGATCCTTTTGGTGTTGAGGACCGGCATGCAGTGGAACGCGTTGAACGTTTGCGGGGTGTGCTCGTCCTCTTCGGCTCACCGCCGCTTCCAGGAGTGGCGCGCTGCCGGCGTGTTTGAGGAGATCTGGCGCCAGGGTCTGCTCGACCTGGACGCGACCGTCGGGATCGATTGGTCGTTTCTGGCCGTCGACGGTGCCATGACCAAGGCACCTTTGGGCGGCCAAAGCACCGGCCCGAATCCCACAGACCGCGGCAAAAAGGGGCGAAACGCTCGGTCGTTACCGACGCCGCTGGTGTCCCTCTCGGGATAGCGATCGACGGCGCGAACCGCAACGATCACAAACTGCTGGAAGCGACGCTGGAGTCCGTGCTGATCGCACTCCCGATCCCGACCCCGCAGACGCCTCAAGGCCTGTGCCTGGACAAGGGCTATGACTATCCCGCGGTCGAGCCCTGGGTGCTGTCCCAGCGCTTTGTGCCTCACATCCGCACCCGTGGGGAGGAGATCGACGAGAAAGCCGTCAACCCTGACTGGAAGGCTCGCCGCTGGGTCGTCGAGGCCTGCCACTCCTGGCTGAATCGCAACCGCGCGATCCTGATCCGCTGGTCAAAGAAAGAAGAGAACCACCAGGCGCTGCTCCAGTTCGCCTGCGGCCTGATCGCGCTGAAGCGCGCTCACACCTGGCGACTCGAGAACGGCCTATCGGGATAGGTCCTAAGCAGCTCGGCCACCGCGAACGGGTCAAGGTTATTGGGTGTAGCAAGGCGGCGCCTGCCAGGCCGAGAAGCTGCGGTGTGCTCGCGCTTCGGTCGCGCGTTTGTCGCCGGGCAGAGCGGGCTGCTGCGGGCCTGGGGCTGTACGCCGGCGATCATGGTGGGGATCCGACCGACGACGATCACCACCAGTGACCGCCGGCGCCGTTCGGCGAGGGCGCCGCATTGTGGCTGGCAAGCCCACCGACCCCATGATCGCGTCGCAAGCGTTCAGGTGCCGCCATAGTCCACTGCTCCGACGCCTCGCGGTCGTGCATCATGCGACCGGGGATCCGGCAATCGTCACCGCAGCCACTGATCGAAGCGCCGGGAGCGCCTCCCGGGAGCGCGCCCGCGCGGCATCAGCTGGCGGCCAAACGCCACCACGCGTCAGACGCGCGCCCAGTCACCTCAGTGCTCAACGCGCCCTCACCGAACGCCATACCGATGGCCGAGAGGCAGGCAGGGCGTAGTGGCCTCAGGCCTGGGTCCGGTAATGGTTTCGCCAGATGAGGCGGTAGATGGGGATCCGGCGCGGGAGATCCCTGACACCGGGCAGGAATGGAACCAGGATGAGAGCGAAGCTGAGCACCGTCATGATCGCCATCACGTCGGCGTCCGCGTTGTGCGAGGTCGAGAACGGCCGGATCTGGTACCAGAACGTGTAGAGCCACAGCCACACCTGACCTGGATAGCTGCCGGTCTCGTTCATCATGCCCCATTGGTTGCCTAGCAGATGCCCAGCTTGAGCGCGGTCGGCAAGCACATTACCGTCGGCCATGAACATCAGGGCCTTGGTGTAATCAGTCTGGTAGAACTGATTACTGGTTAGCAGTGCACCATCCAGCCCGCCTGCCTGCGCAAATGCCAGCAGCTTGGTCATCATCAACGCGACTGGCCCATAGTCTCCGGGCACGACTGACACCGAGCCGCCTGCGTTTACACGCGCATGGACAAGCGCCTGGGTGTAGGCGGCAGTCCACGCGCGTTGCTCACGCACGGGCGCGTGCATATAGCTGTTCACGGCCGCCTGCAGGGCTGGCTGATCCGGGATCAAGCGCAGCGGGTCGATCACAAAGTCGCGCGCGGCGTTGATCGGAACGCTGACACCGAGCCACTGCTGCATGTGGATGAACGCGAGGTGCTGGACGTAACCGGTCTGGTCGTTGTAGGGAGGGCCGTAGGTGGCCGTCTCACTGCTGCCGTCGAGCTCCGCGGTAGCGGTCGCAACAAAGTTGACCGGCATGCTCTGCGACCACCGCCGGATCGTCGAGGGCCGCTCATCGGGCGAGGAGAAGAGCACCGCGAGCAGGATCACCAACACAGTCACCACGCAGAGCGCGATCACCGCCTCCTTGATGATGTCGTAGGAGCGGTACGCCCCCGTCCAGACCCGGTAGCGCTCCTCCTCGGCCGCGCGGCGCTGGCGCCGGCTCGACGCCATCGTCACTGCCCCGCGGCCGGCTGGCCCGATGACGAGTCGTCAACCAGAGACTGTGCTGCGCTGGCCGCCGGCGCCACACCGCCGAGCGCGGCCGCACCCGCCAGTATCCGCTCGCGTTCAAACGGCGGCACTACGCCGTGCTTACGGACAAGCAGTACATGCGCGGTGACGAGCAGTACCACCGCGACTGGCAACAACAGCACGTGATAGCTGTACATCTGGCCGAAGTTCATGAGGTTGAAGAACGCGCCGATTCCAGCGGCGTTCATAGCGTCCTTGGCCTGCGTCGATATCCACTGTGAGTCGAAGTTCTGCTGCGAGACGTAGCCCGTCAGCGCGCACGGAATCGCGACCACGAATGTGACCGCCCCGGTCATCCAGACCCGAGCGCGGCCGCCGCGCCATGCCGCCATCCAGAACTTGCCCCAGAGGTGAATGACCATGAAGAAGAAGAAGAACTCAACGCCCCACAGGTGCACGCTGTTGAAGAAGTGGCCGAGACTGCTCAGATGCCACCACTGCGGCCCCTTCAGCGCGAGAATGCAGCCCGACGTGATGATCACGACCAGCGAGCTGAGACTCAGAACGCCAAAGACGTAGATCCACGATGCGACGTATGCGGGCTGACCATTCGGCAGCAGCTTCTCCGGCGGCAGGACCCCGACCATGCGTTCCCGGATACGCACGGTCCACGAACGTGATGCCTGCCGCGCCGGCCCAGCAGCCGTGCTCATTCATCGCCTCCCTGTGACCGTCCGTGCGGGAACGGCAGCAGGATCGCAGCCACGAACACAACCACCATCACCACCACCGCCAGCACGTTTGACAGTGAGACGTCGATGAAGAGCCAATGCACGTACGGCGCTGGGTGGTTGAGATTGAAGATTGCTGCCACGGTGGGGAAGCTAGCACTCACGGCGGACGTCAAACCGTGTCTTTGCCACGGTGTGACGTCCGCAAACTACGCGTGCGCATGCGTGTCTGCCGTCACTTGGCCCGCGGCTTGCCACGGCCCCAGCCCAGCTTTCTACGGTCAGTGGGAGGCTCGGCTGGATGCGCCCGGAGCGATCGGAAGACCCAGCGTCACCCAGTCGTGCATGCCGCCTCGGTAGTAGCGCAGGGCCAATGCGGGATAACCGCGGTCGATCAGCAGCCTGATCGCATTCGGTGTGGCCGCACACTGCGGCCCATTACAGAAGAGGATCGCTGGCGCCATCGGGTCGAGCTCGCCAATGCGCTCGCCGAGCTCAGTATGGGGAAGCGAGCGCGCGCCCGGGATCGTCCCGGCAGCAAACGCAGCTGGCCGCCTGGTATCTATCAGCGGAAGTCCCGACCGGAGCTGCTCGATCACCTCCAGCTCGCCGACGGTACGGACGTCGGGATGCAGCTGAATCGGCTGGATCGTGCCCCAGGTGGTATCGACGACGGCACGCCCCGGGGTTCCGGGGAGCAGCGCCGGTACGCGCATCGGCTCACCGCCCTGCGCCGGCGTGCGATCGAGCGGCTGAAAGTGGTGAGTTGCGACGGGGCTGTTCATGGTGGACTCCTTTACGGACTATCGGTGACCGCTCGGGCGGCGGCTCAAGTTCGGTTTACGGCGGTCGTGCTGCTCAGTGGACCAGTGCCAATCGGCAGCGCGACTCGGGGAGCGGCAGGCGCACGGCCACCGCCCAGCAGGGCCCGCGGCGGTCTTGCGGGCGCCACCGTTCGCCATCGCCGCGGCTATCTGGCCGGTTTTGGAGACCCAGCCGGAGCGCAAGCTCACCGTCACGGACGACTCGGATCGTGGCACTCTTGGCACGCGTGACGGCAGGACGATCAAGCACTCGCGCCAGCGAGCGCTCGGACTGTCTGGCGCCCGGCTTGGAAGCAGGCAACTCGTGGAGCGCGGCGCGGCTGTCGGACCGGCAAAGTTCGAAGCAGCTATGACGGCGCGCTTACGACTCGACATGTCCAGCGTCCCACTTTGACATTTACCACTGCTTGTTTGTACCGTTGTCAAAATCTTAGCGCATTGCCTTGACTGCTCGCGTTTGCGAACCGCGACGCACGCCCGCGCCTGACGGCGCGGAATCTGGCGGCGCGGCACCGGATCGCCGGCGAAGCGGCCGGTTACCGCGCCGCGCCGGGGGGACCAAAGCGCATCGGCGCTGCGATGACGCTGCGCTCAGCTCGCGGACGCGATCAAGGGCAGCAGATCCACTCGCCCGTCAAGCGCGTCCAGATAGGGCCCCAGCAGGCGTGCGTTGACCTTCGCAGTGGATGGCCAGAGTGGTGTCAGCGTTGCCTTCGAGCTGCTTCCATGCGCGCCGGTGGCGCGGCCCTGGAGGTACAGGTACTTCTCGCCATCCCAGAGTGCCGCGTGGAGCATCGACACAAGCCCCCGTGGCTCAATCGGAACTCCAGCCAGGGCGGCGATTGACTCCGCAGCGGCGTCGGCCTGCTGTGCCGCCAAGCCGCCTGTTTTGACGGTCGAGTCAACGATGTCGCCGGCTGCGAACACACGCTCGAGCCCGATCACACGGCCGTGCCGATCCACGCTCAGGAATCCGTGCTCGCCACGGTGTGGTATGCCCGGCACCGCTGGGCCATACAGCTCGGGCATGGTCACGATCCGCTCCGCACGGACCTGCCCGAGCTCTGGATAGAGCGTGATCGTTCCGGGTGTGTGGACGGTTGCATGCGCTGACGAGATCGTCTTGATCCCCCGGTCGGTGAGCAACTGCCCCACCGCATCGCTGGCCGCCTTCCCAAAGATCGCGAGCGGGCTGTCCTCGGGGGTGATCAGAGTCACGACCGTCTCCGAGTAGCACTCGTAGGCGCGCAGAGCGCTCATCAGGGCAAGCTCATAGAGCGGTAGCGGCCAGGCCGCACGGGCCGGTACGACGAAGGCGAGACTGCGGATCCAGCTGGCTTCGAGGTCCTGCACCAAGCCGTGCAGCTGTTCGTCCATGCGATCGGGATCGAGCGTCAGCGCGTGCGGCATTGCGGCGTGCGTCCGGGCTCCGTGGGCAAGCAACAGCGCGTCGTAGCGAAGCGCGAGGCCCGCCTCGGTGTGGACCTGCTGCGCGTCCGTGTCGACCCACCTGAGCCGGTCGACGTGGTGATGCAGCCGCAGATCCCGCGCAATCGGCGCCAGCGGGTAGCCGCGCGCGCGCGCGTGGCCGAACGGCTCGCCGACCAGCATCGGCCGGTAGCGGAACTCGCTATCGGGCGCCAGCAGGGAGATCTGCACCTGGTCCCCGGCGTGCTCGCGCAGCGCGAGCGCCGCCTCGAGGGCGGCGACTCCAGCGCCCACAATCAGCACCTCAAACGGACCGTGTGTGCCGCTCATCGGGTCAGCGTATGACCGGCGGTCGCGGCGGCCATCGGGGCGCCGCCCGTGCGCCGATCAGTAGTCCGCCGCCGTCTGCGCTGCGCGCGTCCCGTACCCGCCACGCTCACCCGCCGGAGCCCGCGTGCGCAACTGACGCGCAACTCAGGCGCGGGTCAGCACCCGCGCGTGACAGTCGGCGTGAAACAGGCACGCCGCGCCAGCATCAGGCAGCTCCGCCAGAGCGGGCTCGGCCGCGAGCGATGTGCGTACCGGCCCCTCGCCGGTGACGTGGACGAGCGGTTCATAGACCCCGATCCGCTCGCCGCATATACCGCAGCGCCACCCGCGCCATGGACCGGCAGCTGGGCTCGGCGTGGTGGCAGGCATGTCATCCCCACGCTGACCGTTACGGGTGCGCGGCGAATCGTCCCGAACCCGCAGACCGGCTGCACCAAACTACTCGTCCGCCGTGCTCCCCCCGGCTTGCGCTTGGAGCTCGCGCAGCATCACCAGTTCCCCGTCGCTCAGCGGCCTTGACCCGCGGCGCTGTCGGTCCCAGGCAACCATGACCGACCTGCCATCAGCGGCCAGCACACCGTCTGAGCGCACGATCCGCTGGAAGACCGTGATGCTCGACCGCCCGACGGCTTCGACCTTCAGGGTGACGTCAACGTAGCGGTGCGCGAGCGGGATCTCGCGCCTGTAATCGAGCTCGACACGAGCCATCACAAAGGCGCCCTTGGGCGGCGTCGGCAGTGCTTCGAGCATGGCCGTGCGCGCCTCCTCCAGCAGCTCGTGGTAAACCGCCTGGTTCACGTGACCGAGCGCATCCATGTCGCCCCAGCGCAGCGCTACCCGGTACTGGCCGACTTCCATGCCATGTGCTTCCGTGGCAGACACCTCGCGTCCTGATCCCCTCTAAATTGCGGTAGACGTGGAGACTCTAGAGCACCCAGCCGAAGCTGACCGCATGGTCAGCGCCCACCCGTATGGCCGGGTGTTCGCTCTGCACCGGCGACCGCAGCTGGCCGACTGTGCGCCATCCGGCCGAGCCCGCCTGGACGCGCTCGCCCGCTGGGTCCAGGATGTCGCCTACGCTGATATGGAGGCCGCCGGCCTGGACCGGCTCGCCATCTGGGTGCTGCGCCGCCACCGCATCAGGGTTCTGCGCTTCCCGGTGTTCGGCGAGCGCTGCGAGGTACGCACCTTCTGCAGCGGTATCGGCCGGATGTGGGCTGAGCGCCGCACGACCGTGACGCTCGCGCCGGCATCCCCAGCAGCTACAGCTGAGGACACGAGCGACCAGAGCCCCGTGACGGCAGCAAATCCGCAAGCCGGCTCTCCGCTGGTGGAGACGGTCGGACTGTGGGTCCACCTCGATCCCGAGCACAGACTCCCCAGCCCGATCACGGAGGCTGAGCGGGAGATCTACGCCGCCGCCGCTGGCAACCGCAGCATCTCGTCGCGCCTGCGGCATCCGCGCCCAGGCGCCGATGCGACTGAGATCGGGCGTGCCTGGCACTTTCGCCGCACCGAGGTCGACATCGCCGATCACGTCAACAACGCGGCCTATTGGGAGCCGCTCGAGGATGAGCTGATCGAATCCATGCCGGCCCTCAGCCAGGTGGATGCCGAGCTCGAGTTTCGCGTTCCGGCCCAGCCGGGACCGGTGCGCATCCTGGGCGCTGGCCCCCGCCGCTGGCTCACCGCGACCGACGGCCGCGAAATCTACGCCTCAGCACTGCTGATCAACGCGGTCAGCAGCCCGGCCCAAACCGTCCCCGCGGCGCCCTCAACGCCGTAGCGCCCCGCCCGCCCGGATCGAGGCACGGCGGCCACAATCCACCGCTCCATGTCACAACTGGCCAGCGGCGAGCCGCGAAATCTGGACACCTGGCCAAAGCCACCCGCCGCTGTGACCGCCACCATGGCACAAGCGCCAAACGACCACGGGAAGCGACGATGAGCCCAGAACGCACCCTCGCATACCAACACGTGATCCACACCCTCGCCGAGCTCGGGCCGGTGAAGCTGCATCCGGCCGAACGGGAGCGCATCCGCTATGCGGCCGACAACCTGATCCTCTGCGCCGACCTGTTCGAGGACGACGCGGCCCGCGACTCGCTGGAGGACACCGAGCTGCTCTGCGACGTACTCGTCCACAGCGGCCGCTGGGAGCGCGCCACCGCCGAGCGCCTGATCGACCATCTACGCGCCTGCGGTCCCAGGCTGCCCGCTGATCTGATCGGGGCCGCCTGAACGTGGTGGGCGCGGGCCCGCTGGCCCGCGCCCACCATGCCCCTACGTAAGCAGCGACCAGAGCGCCTCCAGGTCCGCGGCGTCCGGCTCCCAGCTGGCTGCCGCGGCGTTGGCGTCCAGTTGCTCGGGGCGCGTCGCCCCGGCGATCACGCTCGCCACCGCAGGGCGCGTCAGCAGCGCACCGATAGCCACATCGGTGAGCGCCCGGCCGCGCGCGGCTGCGTAGGCGGTCAGCGCCTCCACCGCCACCCACTGCTCATCACTGGCGATCCGCCCGCGCGCCGAGAGGCGTGCCCCCTCGGGCCCCGGCTGATCACGCCGGTACTTGCCGGTCAACAGACCGCAGGCCAGCGGGAAAAACGGGATGAAGGCGAGCTCGAGCTGCTCGCACAGTCCCAGCACCTCAGCCTCCGGCTCGCGGTGCAGCAGGCTGTACTCGTTCTGCACCGCCGTGAAGCGCGTGAGCCCGTGCGCGCGTGCCGCCGCATCAGCCTCGCGGATCTGAGTGGCGCTGAAGTTGGAGGCGCCGATGGCGCGCACCTTGCCTTCACGCAGGAGTTCGTCGAGCGCGGCGAGCGTCTCGGCTATTGGCGTCACACCGTCGGGCCGGTGGTAGTAGTACAGATCGATCACATCGGTCTGCAGGCGCCTCAGGGAACCCTCGACGGCGTGCCGGACGTACGCGGGCGTGCCGCGCGGACCGGCCCAGCCGTCACCCGTGTCCAGTCCGAACTTGGTGGCGAGCACGACCTCGCCACGACGGCCCTTGAGGACCTCGCCCATCAGCTCCTCGCTCCTGGTCAGGCCGTAGCGGTCGGCCGTGTCGAGGAATGTGATCCCGCGCGCCAGCGCGCGGTCGAGCACCGCGCGCGTGCCCTCCAGATCGAGGCGGCTGCCGAACTGGTTGCAGCCCAGGCCGAGGACCGACACCTGGATGCCGCTGTGCCCGAGCGGCCGTGTGCTGAGGCTGGCCATCACGCCGATGCTGGCACGCCGGGCGGCCGGCGGCGCTGCTTACGCGGATCTGACACCACCATGGCTAGGCTGAGGTCAGGTTCATTGCCCGGCTACAATCGCCCTGGCGGTGATCAGCGGGGCAGCCCAGATGCTTGAAAGTGCAGTGCTATCGCGACGAGTTCACGGCCATGTGGTTTAGGGTTTGTTTGATGCCAGGCAGTGCCGATATCGCTCCCGCGCGAGCGCACAACCGCCGGCAACCCGACTAGATAGACCGTGATTCCGACTCGCTACCAGCCCTCAATGGAAATGCTCGCGGAGTTCATCCGCAGGCACCCTTGGTGGCAGTGGCTGACACGCACCCCGCTGTCGGCGAAGGTCACCAAGTACGCGCTCAGCTCGGTGATCGCGTTCATGCTCTCAAACGTCGCCTTTGCCTTCTGCTACTGGCTGAACCTGGGCACAACCGCGGCCTCCGTGATCGCCTTCATCGCCGCTGCGATCCCGAACTGGCTGATGAACCGCCGCTGGGCCTGGCAGCAGACGGGCCGCGCCCCGGTCAAGCAGATAGTCGCCTATGCGGCCGTGTCCGCCGTCGTGCTGGTGGTGACCTCGTGGACGACTGGGCTCGCAAATCACGAGGTGCTGGTCAACAACATCCCGAACCACACGGGCCTGCGGCTGCTGATCGTGACGGGCACCTTCGTGATGGTGACGGTCGTCCTGTTCTTTGTGAAGTTTGCGATCTACGAGTTCGTGATCTTCCGTGGGCGCGAGCGGCGGCTCGGTGCGGTGCGCCACAGCGCAGCGCCCCGTTCTCGCACGGAGCGTCCAGCGGCGCCCGCGGGCGAGCCGGCCGTCGAGCGCGAAGCAGTCCTGTCTACGCCGGCCGGTTAGCCGCGGCGCCGGCGCCGGAGTTCGCGCGCGTAGGTCATCAGGATCGCCCGCGCAAAGCGCATCCCGTAGAGCAGGTTGGGGCCCTTCTTGGTCAGCGTCGCCCCGTCGGGCCGGTCGCGCATCGTGGTCGCAACCTCGGTGATCCGGAAGTCGTTCATCGCCGTCGCGATCAGCAGCTCTGAGGTCTGGTACTGAGTCTGCTCGAGCTTGACCGTACGCGGGACCACCGTCCGGAAAGCACGGATGCCGGAGGCAGGATCGGTGATCCGCTGGCGTAAGAGCAGAGTGATCAGGGCCCCGAAGAAGATCACGCCAATGTGGCGCACCGGGTCGGTGGTGAGCTCGGTGCCCAGCCGGCGAGACCCGTTGACAAAGTCTGCTCGGCCGGCCAGGATCGGCTCGAGCACGCGGCCGAACTCGCGCTCGTCGTACTGTCCATCGGCATCGGTGGTGGCGATGATGTCCGCCCCCCGCTTGTAGGCGAGCCAGTAGCCGAGCATGAAGATCAGCCCTTGGCCGCGGTTCACCGGGACGTCGCAGACCAGCGCGCCCGCGGAGCGGGCCTCCTCAGCAGTGCGGTCGTCGGAGCCGTCGACCACGACGATCACCTCCACCGCCTTGCCACCGACCTCGCGCGGGATCCCGCTGACGACGCTGGCCACCGTTGGCTCCTCGTTGTAGGCGGGGATGACGATCGCAATCGGCGCCCCCTCACCAGGCGGGTGCGCGGCGAAGAAGGCGCGCGCGGCCTCGCGCTCCTCAACGGGGCGCGCGAGGATCTCCTGCTCGAGCGTCGTCAGGCCTTCGGCGGCGGCGGTCACAGAGAACGCTCCTGCCTGCCATGATTGGGTTTGATGTGAATCCTGGTCTCCTTCGGCTCGGCCTTGGCCGCTGCCTGTGTCCTGCGTGGGATGCGGCGCCGCGCACGGGCGTGTGAGGAGCGAGAGCCTAGCAAGGTGATCTCCGAACGGCCCGAAAGCCGAGCCGCGAAGTGGCAACCTGCACGCAAACAGGTGCACGCAGCGCCGGGAAGCGAAATGTAATCTGCGGCGGAAGAGACGACCCGGAGGCGACGTCGATGGCAACTTTGCGTGAGCGGCTGGCTGCACCAGACGCGTTCGTGGTGGCAGCCGAGCTGGTCACGAGCCGCGGCCTGCTCGAGCAGCGCGGTGGGCGCGCGCTGGTTGAGCTGGCATACCGCCTGGCGGAGAACCCGAGGGTGGACGTGCTGTCGCTGACCGACAATCCGGGCGGCAATCCGATGGTTGCACCCGACATGCTCGCGAACCAGATGCGCGAAGCCGGACACGAGGTGATCCTGCATTTTTCGTGCAAGGACATGAACCGCAACGGCCTCGAGTCGCGCGCCTGGAAGGCCGCCTCGGCCGGGCTCGACAACGTGCTCGCGCTGAGCGGCGACTATCCGGTCGCGGGCCAGTCGGGGACCGCGGCACCGGTGTTCGATATCGATTCGGTCGGGCTCCTGCAGCTGCTCAGCGACATGAACGCCGGCGTGCAGGAGGCACGAGCTCCAGACGGCCGCCTGGCAGCGACGGACTTCTACCTGGGCTGTGTGGTCACGAACCACAAGCTGCACGAGCGCGAGGTGATTCCCCAGTACCTGAAGCTCGAGAAGAAGGTGCGCGCCGGAGCGCGGTTTGTGATCAACCAGGTCGGCTTCAACGCCCGCAAGGACAGCGAGCTGCTGCTGTGGACGCGCGCGCGCGGCCTGCGCGTGGCGCTGATCGCAAACGTCTACCTGCTCACGCGCGGCGTAGCGCGCGTGTTTCATTCCGGCCGCATCCCCGGGGTGGTCGTATCAGACGAGTTGCTGGCGCTGGCGGAGCGCTACGGAGCGGGCGCGGACGGCGGGCGCGAGTTCTTCACCGATCTGGCCGCCAGGCAGGTCGCGGTCGCGCGCGGGCTCGGCTTTGCCGGGGTCTACATTGGTGGCCACATGCCGGCCGAGCGCTACGACGAGATCCTCGACCGGGCGGCGGCGATCCCGGGCGATCAGTGGCGCGAGGCCGCGGCCGAGATCAGGTTCGGCCGCCCGGGCGAGTTCTACCTCTACGGGCGTGATCCGGAGACGTCGCTGTCGGACGGCCGTCCGCGCGAGGAGTACCTGGCGAGCCAGCGGCGGCGTCGGACGGAACTGAAGGTTCCCGCCAGCTACCGCGTGAGCCGCGCGATGCACAACGCCGTGTTCGCGCAGGATGCGCCGCTGTTCGCGCTCGGCACGCGCGTGTACGAGCGGCTCGAGGGCTCATCCAAGGGTGTCCAGCGCGCAGCGCATCTGGTCGAGCAGGCGGTCAAGGTGCCGATGTTTGGCTGCAGGGACTGCGGCGACTGCTCGCTGCCTGACATCGCCTACGTGTGCCCCGAGGGACCGTGCGCGAAGAACCAGCGCAATGGGCCGTGTGGCGGTACCCGCGACGGCCTGTGCGAGGTCTATGACAGCGAGTGCATCTGGTCCCAGGCCTACGAGCGGCTGAAGGCCTTCGGCGAGGAGGATCAGCTCGTCCGGGGCCCGGTGGTGATCAAGAACAACGCGCTGCGCGGCACCAGCGCCTGGGCCAACACCTTCCTGGGCCGTGACCACAACGCAAAGGCCGCGCAGGAGACCACGGCTGGCCACGCCCACAGCGAAAGCAAGGAATCCTGAAGATGAACCGATCGAATGTCGCCAGGCTGCTTGTGTCCTGCCGTGACCGTGAGGGGATCGTCGCGTCCCTGTCGAGCGCTCTGCGCGATGCCGGCGCCAACATCATCACCTCCGACCAGTTCTCCTCAGACCCCTATGGGGGACGCTTCTCGCTGCGGATGGAGTTCTACGTGCCGGACCCCGACCAGCGGCTCGCGGAACTGGAGCAGCGCCTGGCCGAGATCGGCGCGGAGCTCGAGCTCGACTACCGCCTCGTTGACGCGCGCCGCCGCAAGCGCGTCGCCCTGTTCGTGTCCCGCTACGACCACTGCCTGCTTGACCTGTTGTGGCGCTGGCGGCGCCGTGAGCTCGAGATGGACGTCGTCGCGGTCGTCTCCAACCACCCCGATCTCCGCGACGAGGTCGCTCGCTTCGGCGTTCCCTACCACCACATCCCGGTCAGCAAGGAGACCAAGCCCGATGCGGAGCAGGCTCAGATCGACCTGCTCGCGGGCGAGGTCGAGCTGGTGGTGATGGCCCGCTACATGCAGATCCTCTCCGACGATTTCCTGCGCCGCATCCGCTGCCCGGTGATCAACATCCACCACTCGTTCCTGCCGGCCTTCGCCGGCGCCGGCCCGTATCAGCGCGCCTATCATCGCGGCGTGAAACTGATCGGTGCGACCGCGCACTACGCCACCGAAGACCTCGACGAGGGCCCGATCATCGAGCAGGACGTGATCCGCGTCACCCATCGCGATGGCGCCGCCGCGCTCGAGCGGATCGGGGCCGACGTCGAGCGACTGGTGCTCGCCCGCGCCGTCTCCTGGCACCTGCAGGACCGCGTACTGCTGCAGGGTCACCGTACGATCGTCTTCTGACGGCAGTGACCGGCCAGAGCGAGCACATGAGGAGCGTGGGATGTCGGCTGAACTGATTGACGGCAAGAAGGTCGCGGCCCGGGTCCGCGACGAGGTGGCCCGCACGATCGCCCGAATGCCGGTCAAGCCGGGCTTGGCGACGATCCTGGTTGGCGAGAACCCGGCATCGGCGATCTATGTCGCCTCCAAGCGGCGGACCTGCACAGAGCTCGGCATCCGCGACCTGCACCGCCACGTCCCGGCGGACATCAGCCAGGCGGAGCTCGCCAGCCTGATCATCGGCCTGGGCGAAGACCCGGATGTGACCGCCGTCCTGCTGCAGCTGCCGCTCCCAAAGCACCTGGACCCGCAGCAGCTGATCGAGCTGATCCCCGCCGACAAGGACGTGGACGGGCTCTCGATCCTCTCGGGCGGACGCCTGGCAAAGCACGTCCCCGGCCTGTACCCGTGCACCCCGCTCGGGGTGATGGAGCTGCTCGACTCCTACTACGTCCAGCTGGCCGGCACCGACGTGGTCGTCGTCGGCCGCTCGAACCTCGTCGGCTGGCCACTCGCGCAGATGCTCCTGCAGCGCGACGCGACCGTAACCAGCTGCCACAAGGGCACCCGAAACCTCGTCCGCGTCTGCCGCCACGCTGACGTCCTCATCGTCGCCGCCGGCGAGCAGGGCCTCGTCGACGCAAGCTTCGTGAGACCGGGCGCGACCGTGATCGACGTCGGCATCCACCGCACCGCGCACGGCATCACCGGCGACGTCGTCTTCGATGAGGTCGTGGAGGTCGCCGACCTCATCACCCCCGTGCCCGGCGGCGTCGGGCCGATGACGATCGCGATGCTGATGCGCAACACGCTGCGCGCCGCCGAGTTGCAGGGCTACGAGCTGGCAAACCCAGCGCCAGCCACCGGCTGAGAGGCGCCCCAGGAGAGCGCGTAAGCGGCCCCGGGCGGGCACCGGGCCGGCCTGCCTGCCGCTGGCCGGGAGATTCTGCTCGCCGAACTGTGTCAATCCCGCCACATTCCGTGACCGGCCACCGAAACTCGGACATAGTCGACGGCTGATGCCAGCGCCGCGACCGCAACCCCGCCACCCAGCCGCCCCCGAGCCACCGCAACCGGCTCTCCCTGACAAACTACCGCCGCCGCCGCCAGTTTGTGAGCTACGGCCCCAAACACGGCCCGTTTTCGACAGACTGCGGCTG
>JAJYHG010000169.1 GCA_021784895.1 Actinomycetes bacterium | reverse complement strand
GCTGCTGGCGCCGTTTACCCCGATGCTCTTCATGGGCGAGGAGTACGGCGAGGACGCGCCCTTTCAGTTCTTCGCCGACCACATTGACAAGCGCATCGCCGAGGCCACGCGCCGCGGCAGGCGGGCGGAGTTCGCGGCCTTTGCCTCGTTTGGCAGGGAGATCCCCGACCCGCAGGACCCGGCCACCTTCGCGGCGTCGAAGCTCACGCGGGTGGTCGACCCAGGGCTCGCGGAGCTCTATCGGAGGCTGCTGGCGGTGCGCCGAGAGCTGCCCGCCGGCGAGGTGTCGGCGGTCACCTTCGACGAGGCCGGGCGCTGGCTGCGCGCGCGCCGGGGCGCCTACGAGCTGTGCTGCAACTTCGGCCTGCAGGAACTGGAGCTGCCAGCCATGGGCGCACGCGTGAGGCTGACCACCTCCCGGGCGGCGATCCTGGCGGAGGGTCGCCTGAGGTTGCCTGCACTCAGTGGCGCACTGCTGCTCGCGCGGGGGACAGCGGGCTGATGGAACTCTGGCCAGGAAGACCGTTCCCGCTGGGCGCGAGCTGGGATGGGAACGGCACCAACTTCTCGCTGTTCTCTGAGCACGCCGAGTCGGTGGAGCTCTGCCTCTTTGACGAGAACGGCGCCGAGCGCCGGATCCCGGTCACCCAGCGCCGCGCCCAGAACTGGCACTGTTACCTGCCGGGTGTCGGGCCGGGGCAGCGCTACGGCTTCCGTGTCCATGGCCCCTACGACCCGCCCGCCGGCCACCGCTTCAACCCCGCCAAGCTGCTGATCGACCCCTACGCCAAAGCGATCGAGGGGACGGTCGACTTCAGCGCCGACGCCAACGTCTTTCCCTACGTGCCTGACGGCGGTGGCGACGAGGACGACCTCGAACGCGACGACGAGGACGACGCCGCCGCGGTGCCCAAGTCGGTCGTGGTCGACCCGAGCTTCGACTGGGAGGGCGACGAGCCGCTGCGGACGCCGTTCGCCGACACCGTGATCTACGAGACGCACGTGCGCGGCTTCACGATGACCCACCCCGACGTGCGCGCCGACCTGCGCGGCACCTACGCGGGACTGGCCTCTGAGCCGGCGCTCGCGTACCTCAAGGATCTGGGCGTTACGGCAGTCGAGCTGCTGCCGATCCACCACATCTGCGACGAGTCCTTCCTGGCCGGGCGGGGGCTCACCAACTACTGGGGGTACAGCACGATCGGCTACCTGGCGCCGCACTCGGAGTACGCGGCCACCGGACGGCGCGGCGAACAGGTGCGTGAGTTCAAGGGCATGGTCAAGGCGTTGCACCGCGCCGGCATCGAGGTGATCCTGGACGTCGTCTACAACCACACCGCCGAGGGCAACCACCTCGGCCCGCTGTTGTCGTTCAAGGGCGTGGACAACGTCGCCTACTACCGCCTCGTGGCCGGCGACCCGCGCCACTACATGGACTTCACCGGCACCGGCAACTCGCTCAACCCGCTGCACCCGAGCGTCCTGCGGATGATCATGGACTCGCTGCGCTATTTCGCGATCGAATGCCACGTGGACGGTTTCCGCTTCGACTTGGCCTCCGCGCTGGCACGGGAGTTCTGGGACGTTGACAGGCTCTCGTCCTTCTTCGACATAATCCACCAGGATCCGGTGCTCTCGCAGGTGAAGCTGATCGCCGAGCCGTGGGACGTCGGTCCCGGCGGCTACCAGGTGGGGAACTTCCCGGTGCTCTGGTCGGAGTGGAACGGTATGTATCGCGACACGATGCGTGACTTCTGGCGCGGTCAGGCGAGTCTCGGGGACTTCGCCTCGCGGCTGTCGGGCTCGTCCGACCTTTACGAGCACGACGGCCGTGACCCGTTTGCCTCGATCAACTTCATCACCGCGCACGATGGCTTCACGCTCGCCGACCTGGTCGCCTACAACGACAAGCACAACGAGGCCAACGGTGAGGACAACCGCGACGGCACCGATGACAACCGCTCCTGGAACTGCGGCGCCGAGGGTGAGACTGGCGATCAGGAGGTGATCACCCTGCGTGCGCGCCAGCGGCGCAACTTCCTCGCGACCCTGCTGGTCTCGCAGGGCACGCCGATGCTGTTGGGCGGCGATGAGATCGGGCGTTCTCAGGGTGGCAACAACAACGCCTGGTGTCAGGACAACGAGACCTCCTGGTATGACTGGGATCGCTGCGATCAGCACCTGCACACCTTCACCAAGCGGCTGATCGAGCTGCGCCGCCGCCACCCGGTCTTCCGCCGCGAGCGCTTCCTCGAGGGCGCGGTTGACGGCGAGGCGCTACCCGACGCCTGGTGGTTTCGCCCCGACGGCCACCGGATGACGACCAAGGACTGGTCGTCACGTGACTCGGTGATCGGCCTGTTCCTGAACGGCGAGACGATCCCGAATCTCGGCCCCCAGGGCCAGCAGATCACCGACGACTCGTTCCTCTTGCTGTTCAACGCCACCGGCGAAGAGTGCGAGTTCACGCTCCCGCGCCGGTACATGGGTGCGGGCTGGGTGCTCGAGCTCACCACCGCCGCGCCGGACGCCGCGGCGGGCAGCGTCAGGTATGAGCCCCACTCGGTCGCGGCAGTGGCGGCACACTCGCTGCTCGTGCTCAAGCGCGCGTGATGAGGGAGCTGCGCGCCACCTACCGGCTGCAGCTGACGCCCGATTTTGGTTTCGACGCCGCCGCCCGCCTGATCCCCTATCTGAGCGAACTCGGCGTCTCACACCTCTACCTGAGCCCGTCTCTGGAGGCACGCGCGGGCTCGACACATGGCTACGACGTTGTGGATCCGACCCGGATCTCGGAGGATCGCGGCGGCGAGGCGGCGCTGCGGCGGCTGGCCCAGGAGCTGCACGCTGCAGGCATGGGAATCGTGCTCGACCTGGTGCCAAACCACATGGCGGTGGACGACGCAAACCGCTTCTGGGCGGACCCTGCGCTGCGTCAGCGCTTCTTCGACATCGACCCGGTCAGCGGGCGCCACCGCCGCTTCTTTGACATCGACGACCTGGCCGGTGTCCGGGTCGAGGATGATGAGGTCTTCGAGGTGACGCATGGGCTTGTCCTGGGCCTCGTGCGCGAAGGGATCGTGGATGGGCTGCGGATCGACCATCCCGACGGGCTGGCCGACCCTTTTGGATATCTGTGCCGTCTGCGCGAGGCCGGGGTGCGGTTTGCCTGGGTCGAGAAGATCCTCGCTGCGACTGAGCGCCTGCCTGCCGGCTGGCCCGTCGCCGGCTCCGTGGGCTATGAGTTCCTCAATGACGTCATGGGGCTGTTCGTGGACCCGGCCGGCGAGACGGTGCTGGGCGAACTGTGGCTGCAGGTGAGCGGTGACCCGCGTCCGTTCGGCGCCTACGCGCTCGAGGCCAAGCTCGAGCAGGCATCCACGACGTTCGCGCCAGAGCTGGAGCGGCTGGCGCGTGCCGGCGAGGTGCCGGGCGGACCCATTTCACCCGAGGCGCTGGCGCTGGCGCTGGCTTCATCTCCGGTCTACCGCACCTACGCGCCGCCCAGCGCCGGTGAGTTCCTCACGCGCTTTCAGCAAACCTCGCCGGCGGTTGTTGCCAAGGGTGTCGAGGACACCGCTTTTTACCGCTACGCACGGCTGCTCGCACTCAACGAAGTGGGCGCGGATCCCGGCCGGTTCGGCGTCAGCGTGGAGGAGTTTCACGCAGCCAATGCGGAGCGGGCCGCAGGCCACCCGCGGTCGCTGCTGGCGACCATGACACACGACACCAAGCGCTCGCTCGACGCCCGCGCAAGGATCGCGGTGCTGTCGCAGGTGCCGGAGCGCTGGCGTGAGCTGGCGCAACGCTGGCTCGGGCGCAGCGAACGACACTGCGACCAGGTCGCCGGTCGTGTTGCGCCGGATCCACAGGAGCGCTACTTCATCCTGCAGACGCTGGTCGGGGTCTGGCCTGTGGAGCCCGAGCGGCTCGACCGCTACCTCGAAAAGGCCCTGCGCGAGGCAAAGCGCCACACCTCCTGGGTTGAGCCAGACGCGCCATATGAGGCCGCGGTCAAGCGCTATGCCCGTGAGCTAGCGGCGGATCCGGGTTTCCGGGCAGCGTTCGATGCCTTCTTGGCGGAGATCGCGCCGCTTGCGCTGCGCGCCACGCTGGGCCAGCTGGCGCTGAAGCTGACCTGTCCCGGAGTTCCCGACACCTACCAGGGCGACGAGCATGAGTTGCTCGCGCTGGTTGACCCGGACAACCGCCGGCCGGTCGACTTTGCGCTGCGGCGCGAGCGGCTTGCGCGTCTGCTCTCCGGGGCGCTCCCGGCGGCGACGCTCGGAGACCGCAAGCTATGGCTGACCGCGAACTTGCTCGGTCTTCGCAAGCGGCGCCCGGGGATCTTCTCCGGCCGCTATGAGCCGCTCGAGGCGGGCGCCGGCGGCTGCGTGTTCCTGCGTGGCGAGTGCGAGCTGCTGGTCGCAGTTTCGCTGCCGCGCGCGGCGGCGGATGACGACCCGCTGGTGCGCGCGCTGCCAGCCGGCCACTGGCGCGACGTGCTCAGCGGCGAGGAGCGCTCGTTCGGTGCCGTCCTGCCGCTGTCGCGCCTGGTCGACGCTGAGAGCGGGCTCGCCGTCTATGAGCGGCTCTGACCGGTGCGGGCGCTTGCTACGCGGGCAGGATCGTGAAAGCCCCGCCACCGAGCGTCCTCAGGGCG
>JAJYHG010000106.1 GCA_021784895.1 Actinomycetes bacterium | reverse complement strand
CAGCCGGCCGAGCACGAGCGCCACTTTGGCCTGCTGGGCAAGACGGTCGCTGCGTTCACTGCGCTGGCTGTCGTTCTGTCGCTGATTGCGGCTGGCGGGTACCTGGCCAGCCGGCAGCTGTTCTTCTTGGGCACGGACTCGCAGGGAACGGTCGTGGTCTACCGGGGCTTCCCCTACGTGCTGCCATTCGGCATCCACATGTATGAAACCTTCTACGTCTCGGGCGTGCCGGCGTCGACGATCCCGGTTGACCGGCGGGCGACGCTGCTCGACCATGCGATGCGCGCCCAGAACAACGCAATCAGCCTGGTCAACGCTCTGGAGCTGGGCCAGATCAGCCGATGAGGGCGCGCAACTGGGAGCTCGTCAGCCTGATCCCGGCGTCCCTGCTGGTGGTATCGGGCTTTGCCGCCGTCTACATAGTGCAGGCCAACAAGCTCGAGTCCGTGTCGCTGATCTACGGCGGAATCTTCCTCGGGCTCTGCGTGGCCGCAAACCTCTTCATCCGTGTCACGCTGCCCCACGCCGACCCGTTCATCTTCCCGCTGGTCGCGGTGCTGGCCTGCTACGGCCTGGTGATGGTCTACCGGATCGACGGCGCCGCCCTGGCGCGCACTCAGGCGCAGTGGTTCGTGCTCGGCGTGGTGCTGTTTGCGGCGACCGTGATCCTGTTTAGGGACTACCGGCGGCTCGAGAACTATCGCTACCTGATCATGACCGGCTCGGTGGTGCTGCTCTTGCTGCCGCGCGTGCCTGGCCTCGGCGTCTACTCGGGCGGCGCCTACCTCGCTATCCACCTGCCCGGGATCACGTTCCAGCCGCCCGAGTTTGCCAAGATCGGGGTCGTCATCTTCTTGGCCTCATACATGCGTGATCACCGACAGGTGTTGACCGCGGGACACAAGATCCTTGGCTACCGCTTGCCGCCGCTCAAGCACCTCGGGCCGCTTGTGGTCCTGTGGGGCGCAGCCATGCTGGCCTTGGTCGTCATCGGTGACATCGGCTCGTCGCTGATGCTCTACGCCGCGTTGCTGGCGATCCTGTACGTGGCGACCGACCGGATCTCGTTCGTGCTTGTGGGGATCTTGCTGTTCGCCGTCGGCTCGTGGTTCCTGGCCACGCACATCCAGCACATCGACGCTCGCTTCCAGGACTGGCTGCATCCGTTCAAACCGTCCATCTACTACGCGCCTCTGGGCTCCTACCAGGTGGCGAACGCGCAGTTCGCGATGGCTGCGGGCGGGCTCTTCGGCCAGGGCTTCGGCCAGTCGTTGCTGTTCATCCCGGGCACCACCAACGCGCTGATCCCATTCCCGTCCACCGACATGGTGTTTTCGGTGATCACCGGCGACCTTGGGCTGTTCGGCGCCGTCGGCCTGCTCGTCACCTACATGCTGTTCGTATCCCGCGGCTTCAAGGCGGCGATGCTCGCTCGCGACTCGTTCTCCAAGCTGCTGGCGGTCGGGCTCTCCACCGTGATCGCGGTGCAGGTGTTCGTGATCGTCGGCGGCGTGACGCGGGTGATACCGCTGACCGGTGTGCCGCTGCCGTTCGTCTCCTACGGCGGGTCGTCGATCCTCGCAAACTTCGTCCTGGTCGCGCTGCTGCTGCTGGTCTCAGATCGCGCCCGGCGGCCGCAGAGCCAGACGGTGAGTGGGTGAGCGGCCGGTGAACCGTTCGATCCTGAGACTGTTCTCGGTTGTCGTGCTGATGTTCGCGGTGCTGGTCGTCTGGACCTCACGCTGGACGGTGTTCAGCGCCTCGGCTCTGGACCACAATCCGCTCAACAAGCTCCAGTACTACGCCTCGCTCGAGGTCAAGCGCGGCGAGATTCTGGCCGACAACGGCGAAGTGCTCGCCAAGTCGGTCAAGAACAGCAACGGCACCTGGTCGCGGGTGTATCCGCAGGGTTCGCTGTTTGCCCAGGCTGTCGGCTACTACTACCCGCAGCAGAACCGCATCGCGGGCATCGAACAGTCACGCAACCAGGCGCTGTCTGGCGTGCAGAACACGCAGACGAGCTTGTTCGGCTCCCTCAACGGCACGACCGCGGCTGGCAACGACGTCTACACGACGCTCGATCCGACCGGGCAGGCACTGGCCCGCAAACTCCTCGCCGGGCGGGTCGGCGCGGTGGTTGCGATCGTGCCGCAGACCGGTGCGATCAGGGTCATGTACTCAAACCCCACCTACAACCCCAACAACCTGAGCGCGCCCTGCCCGCCCAACCCGGAGGGGATCGGCTGCCAGTTCGACATGGCCACCCAGGCCGGCCTGGCGCCCGGCTCGACTTTCAAGCTGGTGGTGACCGCGGCTGCGCTCAACAGCGGCAAGCTCACGCCCAACTCGACCTTTGCCGGCCCTTCGCCGCTGATCGTCTCCGGCACGCCGCTGCACAACGACGCCAACATCAGCTACCCGCCCGGTACGACGCTGACGACGGCGCTCACGGATTCGATCGACACCATCTACGCCCAGGTCGGCCAGCGCGTGGGTGCGCCGCTGCTTCAGCAGTACATGAAGCGGTTTGGCTTCTACTCGGTACCGCCGATCGATTATCCGGCCGCCCAGATGCGCCCGAGCGGGGAGTTCTACGGTGGCAGGTTCGTGCCGATCACCAACCCGAACATGGACCTCGGCCGCAGCTCGATCGGCCAGGGCGACCTCGAGGTCACGCCGATGCAGATGGCGATGGTGGGTGCGGCGATCGCCAACGGCGGCACGCTGATGCAGCCCCGTTTCACCACCAAGATCGTCAACAGCGACGGGCAGACCGTGCAGACCGTGGCGCCGAAGGTCTACCACCAGGTGATGCGCCCAGCGATCGCCAAGGAGGAGGAGGCGATGATGCGCAGCGTGGTCATATCGGGGACCGGGACCGCGGCCAACGTCCCCGGCCTCGAGGTCGTCGGCAAGACCGGCACCGCCTCGATCAACCGCTGCACGCACGGGCCGCGCATCAACGACACCTGCCCGCAGGGCGTCCCTATCGACGACGCCTGGTTCGTGGCATTCTCGGAGCTGCATCCCACGATCGCCGTGGCGGTCGAGCTCTCAGATGAGCCCAACGGTTACGGCGGTACCTACGCGGCGCCGATCGCCGCGCAAATGCTAAAGACCCTGCTGGCGGAGAAGCAATGAGCGAGTTTGATGACGGGACCATCATCGACGGGCGCTACCGGGTGCTGCACCGCCTCGGCGCGGGCGGCATGGCGGATGTCTATCTGGCGCGCGACGAACAGCTCGACCGTGACGTCGCGCTGAAGCTGCTGCACCGGCGTTTCGCTGAGGACCCGGGGTTTGTCGAGCGTTTCCGCCGCGAGGCGCAGGCGGCCGCGTCGCTGCAGCACCCGAACGTCGTCAGCGTGTTTGACCGCGGCAGCTTCGAAAATACCTACTACATCGCGATGGAGTACCTGCAGGGCCGTACGCTGAAGCGCCTGATCCGCGAGGACGCCCCGCTGGAGGTGCACCGCGCAATCGACATCACGGTCCAGATGCTGAAGGCGGCGCGCTTCGCGCACCGCCGCGGTGTGATCCACCGCGACCTCAAGCCCCACAACGTGATCGTGGACGACGGGGACCACGTCAAGGTCACCGACTTCGGGATCGCTCGCGCCGGCGCCTCAGATATGACCGAGACCGGCTCGATCATGGGCACCGCCCAATACCTCTCGCCCGAGCAGGCCCAGGGTCACGCGGTCAGCGCGCCCAGCGACCTGTACTCGGTCGCGATCGTGCTCTACGAAATGCTGACCGGACGGGTTCCGTTCGACGGCGAGTCACCGGTCTCGATCGCGCTCAAGCACGTCTCCGAGACGCCGGTCCCGCCCAGCCAGATCAATCCGGAGGTTCCCTCCGCGCTCGAGCAGGTCGTGCTGTGGGCGCTCAACAAGGATCCGGCCGACCGTCCGGCCGACGCGGATCAGTTCATCGCGGCGCTCGAGCAGGTGCGCGAGGCGCTCTCCACGCCCGCGAGCGAGATCACCGCCAGCATGCGGGCGATCCCCGCCGCCGGAGCCATCGTTCCGGTGGCCGGCTTCCCGGCCACGACCCTGATCCCGGCACCGGACGGATACCGCACCGGTGGCGAGATCGACTTTGAGGCCCCGCACGCCGAGCTGGAACGCCATGAGGGCCCCGGCCGCCAGGGCGACAGCGAGCGCAAGGGCGGGGGCTCATCCGCCTGGCCCTGGGTGCTTGCGCTGCTGCTGGTGGCACTGCTCTTGGGTGGCGGCGCTGCCGCCTACCTGCTCACCCGCCCGCAAAAGGCGCTCGTGCCCTACGTCGTTAGCCTCCAGGAGTCCGTCGCGCAGTCGCGCGTGTCCAGTGCCGGGTTCACGCCCAATGTGATCCCGCAGACCTCGACCTACCCGGCCGGGGAGGTGATCGCGCAGAGCCCGTTTGGCAACTCGCGCCAGAAGGCGGGCTCGACCGTCACCCTGACGGTGTCGACCGGGCCGGGATCCACGACCGTGCCGACCGTCGCCACGCTCTCGCAGTCTGCCGCCGAGCAGCAGCTCAAGCAGAACGGGCTGAAGGTCTCCCATGTCGCCCAGCAGGTCTCCGGCACGGTGCCGCAGGGTGAGGCGATCGGCACCCAGCCCGGCGCGGGCGCGAGCCTGTCAAAGGGCCAGGGCGTGATCCTCTACATGAGCTCCGGCCTGGCGATGCCCAACGTCGTCAACGACAACCTCGGGACCGCGCAGACGGCGCTCTCACAGTTCACCACCAACCCTGTGAGCATCCACTACCAGACGACCACCACGGCCGCGCCGGACACCGTGCTCAGCCAGTCGCCGGGCGCCGGGCAGCCGCTTGCCAGCAAGGGCACGATCACGCTGACCGTCGCCAAAGCGCCGAACACGGTCAAGGTCCCGCGCGTGGTCGGCGACACGCCGGGGACTGCTGTGGCCACGCTTGCAGCGGTCGGACTCAGCGTCAACCAGGTACCTGCCGTCACCCACAACCCGAACATGGTGGGCCTGGTCTTCAAGCAGTTCCCCACCTCGACCACCGTCGTCAAGAAGGGAACGGTCATCAACATCTCGGTCGGCCAGCCGGCTTCAGGTGGTGGCGCCACCACGCAGACCGGCACCTCGCCGACGACCAACCCGTCGACTGGCGGCGGTTGAGCGACCGCCACCGGATCGCGGTGCTCGGCGGCGGCCGCTCGTCCGAGCACGATGTCTCACTGGCCTCGGCGGCTTCGGTCGCGGCGGGCCTGCGCGAGGCCGGTCACACCGTGCTCGAGGTGCAGGTGTCGCGCGACGGCCGCTGGCGCGCGGATGGTCGTGAGCTGCGCTTCAGTCCCGGCCGGGGCTGGCCCGGTATCGACGTCGTGTTCCCCGCGCTGCACGGCCCGTTTGGTGAGGACGGCACCGTGCAGGGCCTGCTCGAGTTGCTGGGGGTCGCGTATGTGGGCGCCGGAGTCCTCGCCAGCGCGGCGTGCATGGACAAGGTCACGTTCAAGCAGCTGATGGGCGCCGTGGGGATCCCGCAGGTTCCCTACCGGGCTGTGGCTGCCCGCGACTTCATCCACAGGCGGGCCGATGCGATGCGCGAGCTCGAGCCGCTCGGGCTCCCCGTGTTCGTCAAGCCGGCCCGGCTCGGCTCCTCAGTCGGGATCGCTCGCGTGCTCGGTCCGGAGCGCCTGGAGCCGGCGCTGGCCGAGGCCTTTGCGCACGACTCCCTGGCGATCGTCGAAGCCGCCGCCGCCGGGATCGAGGTTGAGTGTGGCGTGCTCGGCGACGAGGATCCCGTAGCGTCTGAGCCGGGTGAGATCCTGCTCGCCGCCGGCGAGGCGGGCTGGTATGACTACGAGGCGAAGTACACGCCGGGGGCGATGCGCTTGGTCGTGCCCGCGCGGATCTCAGCGTCCGCCCGCCAGCGGGTACGTGAGCTCGCCGTGGAGGCGTTCGCCCGCGCTGGATGCGCCGGGCTCGCGCGCGTCGACTTTTTCGTCGACGGTGACGGCGTGCTGGTCAACGAGCTCAACACGATGCCGGGCTTCACCGAGACGAGCGTCTACGGCTCGCTGTTTGCCGCCTCCGGCGTGCCCTACCCGGAGTTGCTTGACCGTCTCGTGTCGCTGGCGCTGGAGCGCTATGAGCGCCAGCGCGCCTACGCTTTCTAGCGCCGGGCCGCTGTCAGTGCCGGCGCGCCACCAGCGCCCGGCACGGCAAAGTGCGGGCTGGCAGGGCCGGCCCAGCGGGGCCGGCAGAAACGACCCGCTAACGGAACAGGTAGATCTCGTTTACGAGCGCGTAGCGCAGGCCGGGCGGCAGCGCCGTGATCCAGAGCAGGTAGTAGCGGTAGTGCCGGCCGGCGGTCGCCAGGGCAAAGCTCTGCGAGCTCCTGACGGTCACCGACTGCGTCAGGGCCGTCCAGTCGCTCAGCGGGAAGCTGTTCGGATCGGGGCTTTGGTTGGTCGCGTAGACCGTTGCGTGAAAGCCAGGTGTGCGCGTGTCCAGCCGCAGCTCAGTGGCGGCAACCGGTGCCGCGGTGCGGACGTAGATGCCGACGCCCGGCTTGCCGAGCGTGTAGTCGTAGTAGGTCTGGGTGGGCCATGCGGTGGCGAGCTTCCCGTCCACTGCCAGGTGGGCCAGGCCGTTGTTCTGCGCGGTTCCGCCGCCGGTGCTGTCAGGGTTGTAGGCGCTCGCACAGGTGCTGCAGAGCTCGACCGGGGCGGCACCCGACGGTCGCCCGGGGCCTTGGCGGGACGCGCTCCCGGCTAGGAGCACGGCGGCGGCGCCCCCGGCTGCGATCAGTGCAGTTGCGGCCCCGGCTGCGAGCCGGCGCCGGCGCCTGCTGTGCCCGGGACGGAGGATGGCGGGCGCAGCCACTGCGGGGATCTGGGCCGTGACCATGTCGTCGTCGCGCTCCTGGCCGTCATCGACCACGAGCGCGCGCTCCAGCTCGGCGGCCATGGCGGCACCGTCTGGGTAGCGCCGCGCGGGCTGCCTGGCAGTGGCCCGCTTGATCACAGCCGCCAGCGCCGGCGGGACCTCCGGCCGTGTCGCGCGCACGTCCGGGACCGTTCCGCGGACGTGCTGCATCGCTACCGCGACCTGTGAGTCGCCGCGGTATGGGAGCTCTCCGGTGAGCATCTCATAGAGCACCACGCCCAGCGCATAGAGGTCCGACTGGCCGGTCACCTCGTGTCCGAGCGCCTGCTCGGGAGAGACGTAATCCGTCGTTCCGAGCACGCGCCCGTCGGCGGTCAGACCCTCCTCATCAAGTGTGCGGGCGATCCCGAAGTCGGTCACCTTGGCGGTGTCGTCGGCGTCGATCAGCACATTCTGTGGCTTGACATCGCGATGCACCACCTGCTGGGCGTGGGCAGCACCGAGAGCACGTGCGATCGCGGCCGCGTGGCGGACGGCCTCGGGCAGCGCGAGCCGGCCCTGCTCGCGTATGTGCTCCTTGAGCGTCTCGCCATCGACGCACTCAAAGACGATGTAGGGGCGGCCGTCGTCCTCGCCGGCGTCGATCACCTGCACGATGTTTGGGTGCGAGAGCCGCGCGACCGCCCGCGCCTCGCGGCGGAAGCGCTCGAGCGCAGCCGAATCGCTTGCAACCTCGCGGTGCAGGACCTTGACCGCCACGAAGCGGTCGAGCGTCTCGTCGTGGGCGCGGTAGACGATCGACATCCCGCCGGAGCCGATCCGCGACTCGAGCCGGTAGCGGCCGCTGAGCGTCGTTCCGAGCAGGGTGGTCATCTGGGCCTATTGTGAAACAACGCAACGGGGAAGCAGCCGCTTGGCGGCGCACACGCGGCGTTCTTCACCAGCTCGTAACGATCCGCGCCGCTTCAGTAGTCCCGCAGCCGCTCGCCGCCGGCTCCGGCCCCGGCTCTGACCCGTAGCCCGGGCAGCTCGAGCACGCCCGCGCGCCCGGTGACCTCGCCGATCACGGCGCTGCCGGGGTGGAACTCCGCGAGCAGCCGGACGGCCGCGGCGGCCTGCTCGGCTGCAACCATCGCGACGAAGCCGCAGCCCATGTTGAAGACCTCCCACATCTCGGCGGTGCCGACCTCCCCGAGCTCGGCGATCAGTCCGAACACTGGTGGTGACGGCAGCGGGTCGCTGACCGCGTAGCCGACGCCGACGCCGATCCGGCGCAGGTTGAGCAGGCCGCCGCCGGTGATGTGCGCGAGACCGTGCACCTGCACCTCACTCGCGAGCAGCGCCAGGATCGCGCGCACGTAGATCACGGTCGGCTCGAGCAGCACGTCGGCGACGCTCTGGCCGCCCAGCACGGCCGGCGTGTCGCTGAGCGCCAGCCGGCCCTGTTCGAGCAGCGCCCGCCGTGCGAGCGTCAGCCCGTTTGAATGCACCCCCGACGCCGGCAGGCCGATCAGTGCGTCCCCGGGCGCCACGGTGCTGCCGTCGATCAGCTGATCGAGCGCCACCACGCCAAAGGCCGAGCCCACGAGGTCAAAGCCGTAAGGCGACGGATGGCCGCGCAACAGCTCGGGGACCTGGCAGACCTCGCCGCCGGGGATCTCGACGCCCGCCTCGGTGGCGCCGAGCGCCAGGCCATGCGCGATTGCTGAAAGCAGCTCCGGATCGGCCTGCTCGACCGCCAGGTAATCGAGCAGCGCCAGCGGCTGGGCGCCCACGCAGATGAGGTCGTTGACGTTCATCGCGACACAGTCGATGCCGATCGTGTCGAAGCGCCCCGCCTGCTCGGCGACGATCACCTTCGAGCCGACGCTGTCGGTGGCCAGGGCGATGCCGGCGTTGGGCGCCACCGCCGCGGGCAGGCGCAGCACGCTGGCGTAGTGGCCCGGGAGCGGGACCGTCAGCCGCTCGCGCCCGGTCTCGATCGTCTTCAGCATCGCGACGATCGCTGCGACCCCCGCGTCCGCCCGGCCGGTGTCGACCCCCGCTGCTGCGTATGCGTCGCTCATCGGCGCGCAATTCTCCCAGGTCTCCGGGTGCGCCAGCAGCGCCGCAGCGCGAGCGCCCCGAGGGCCACGCGATAGACGGCGAATGGGGTCAGCGGGCGGTCGGACTCGACCAGGCCGATCAGCGGTGCGGCGGCGAGCGTGGAGGCAAAGGACGCGCCAGAGCCGAGTGCGAACACCGGCACCGAGCCCGGCGGCAGTCCGCGCTGCCAGAGGCGTAAGCACTTGAGCGCGGTGGCACCAGCGATCACGGGCAGCGCCACATGGCGTGAGAGCTGCTCGGCGTCCTCGCGCCGGAATCCCCGCAGGCGCGCGGCCGTCAGGGTGGCGCCGTTGCGTGAGATGCCGGGAAAGAGCGCGCATGCCTGGGCCATGCCCAGCCACAGGCCGTCGCGCGGTGTCGCCTCGGCAAAGCCACGTTCCTGGGCGCCGCGGTCGGCCCATGCGAGCGCCAGGCCACCCACGATCAGGCCGAGGGAGATGGTCGCCGGGCGGCCGAGGTGGCGCTCGACCGGGCGCTCGAGCGTCAGACCGGCCGCGACCGGCGGCAGCAGCGACAGGAGCACCACGGAAGCAGACGCGGGGGTCAGCTCGCGCACCGACCGGGCCACCTCCCCGCGCAGCATCACCAGCAGGGCCGCAGCGGTCCCGGCGTGCAGCGCCACCGCGAACGCCTTTCGCACCTCGGGATCGTCGGATACCCCCTCCCAGCCGAGCAGCCAGGGGACGAGTTCGACGTGCCCTGATGAGGAGACCGGCAGCAGCTCTGCGGGGCCGTGCAGCAAACCCAGCGCCAGCGCGCGGCCGAGCCGGGCGCTCCTTGCGTCAGCGGCCCCCAAGGTTGATGCCCGGGCCACGCTGCCCGCGGTTGCGGATCCAGCGTGCGAGCCACCACACCACGGCCAGCACGATCAGCACGGCCACGGCGTAGTCGACGTACTGCAGGTGGTTCTTCCACTGGGTCCACTGGTGGCCGACCGCGTCGCCGACGATCCCGAGTGCGGTGATCCATACGATCGAGCCCAGCGTGGCCATCGAGACAAAGCGCCAGTAGGGCATCTTCACGATCCCGGCCGCGTAGGGCGGGCCCGAACGGAACACGGGGATGCACCGCGACACCGCCACCGTGGGTGAGCCGTAGCGCTCGAACCAGCGGTGCGCGCGGGCGATACTGCGCTCGTCGACGTGCACCGGGCTGCCGCGGCGGGCCAGCGCCTCGTGCAGGCCAAAGTAGCCGATCACATAACAGACGGTGGCGCCGAGCACGTCACCGACCACACCGAAGATGATGATCCCGACCAGCGTCATGTGGTGCAGGTCGACGTTGAATCCGGCGAACAGCATCGTCGCCTCGGTCCCGGGGACGATCACTACCTGGGACATCACGATCATGAGCGCGACGCCGATCAACCCCAGATCGTTGACGACGTGCGTGGCGAATGTCACGAGCTGGGCCGTGACCGAAGCGTTGATGAGCACGCGCTGAGTGTAGGGTTGTCAGCCGCGAAGAACTGCACGCCTAAGACCGGACTCATGCCAGTACCACTCTTTGACACCGAAACCCCGCTCGCCGGCCTGCGTCCGGTGATCCTCGAGCGCATCGGCGAGGTGGTTCGCGGCGGGCGCTTCATTCTCGGCCCGGAGGTCGGTGCCTTTGAGCAGGAGCTGGCTGCCTACGTTGGCGTCCGCCATGCGATCGGCGTGGGCAACGGCACCGACGCGCTCACGATCGCCGCGCGGGCGCTCGGGATCGAGCCCGGAGACGAGGTCGTGGTCCCGTCCTTCACCTTCTACGCGACGGCGGAGGCGATCGCCGCGACCGGCGCGGTGCCCGTCTTCTGCGACGTTGACCGCGACACCCGCAACATCACCGTCGAGACGATCCGGCCTGCGCTCAGCGAGCGGACCCGGGCGATCGTCGCCGTCGACCTATTCGGGATGCCGGCCGAGATACCCGCGATCCGTGAGGCCTTCGGCCTGCCCGTGATCGAGGACGCGGCGCAGGCGCTCGGCGCCTCGCTTGACGGCGTCAGGGCCGGTGCGCTCGGCGACATCGCCACCTTCTCCTTCTACCCCTCCAAGAACCTTGGCGCCTTTGGCGACGGGGGCGCGGTCACGACCAACGACGACGAGCTGGCCGAGCGCGTGCGGGCGCTGCGCTTCCACGGCTCGCGCGACAAGCAGACCTTCGTCTACGTGGGCTACAACTCCCGCCTGGACGAGATCCAGGCGGCCATCCTGCGGGTCCTGCTGCCGCAGATCGACGCCTGGTGCGCCGGCCGGCGCGCGGGCGTACAGGCCTACATCGATGCTGGGCTCGGGCAGCACTTCAAGCTGGGTGGCGCCCCGCTGGGCGCCACCCCCGCGTGGCACCTGTACGTGGTCACTCACCCTGAGGCCGACGCCAAGCTCGCGCTGCTGGGTGCCGCTGGCATCCAGGCCCGCGGCTACTACCGCGTGCCGCTGCACCGCCAGCCGGCGATGGCGCCCTATCTGAACGGCCGCGGCGGCTCATTCGAGCTGCCGGTCACCGATGAGCTCGCGCGCACCAACGTGGCACTGCCGATCAGTCCGGTGTTCACCCGTGCACAGGCCGATGAGGTGGTGGCCGCGCTGGCCACGGCGTAACGGGCGATGGTGCGGGGCAGAGGCGCAGGCGCGAGGTGAAGATCTGGGTGGACCTCACCAACTCGCCCCACGTGCTGGTGCTCGCGCCGGTCATCCGCCGGCTGGAGCACCGCGGGCACGAGGTTCAGGTCACCGCGCGCGACTTTGCCCAGACGCTCGAATTGTGCGAGCGCCACGGCATCGGCTACTACCGCATCGGCCACCACCGCGGTGCGGCGCTGGCCGGCAAGGCGCGCGGCCTGGCGGAACGGTCCTGGCAGCTCGTGCGCTTCGCTGCGCGCAGGCGCTTTGACCTCGCGATCGGTCACGGTTCCAACGACATCAGCGTCGCTGCGCGAGCGCTCCGGATCCCCTGCGCGACGATGTTCGACTATGAGTGGGCGACGGTCCAGCACAACGTCAACTGCCGGCTGGCGCAGGCCGTGGTGGTACCGGAGGTGATCCCGCCCGGGCGACTCGAGCGCTACGGGGCCGCGGGTAAGCTGCGCCGCTATCCGGGCCTCAAGGAGGAGTACTACCTCTACGACTTCGAGCCCGACCAGGCGGTGCTGGGCGAGCTCGGGCTCGACCCCAGCGAGCCGATCGCGGTTGTGCGCACGCCGCCGGCGGTCTCGCTCTATCACCGCTTTGAGAACGACCTGTTCGGACAGGTGCTCGAGCGGCTGCGAGGCACGCAGACAGTGGTGCTGCCGCGCACCCCGGCCCAGCGTGCGCAGCTGGTGGCTGCCGGTGGACTGATCGTCCCCGAGCACGCAATCGACGCGCAGTCGCTGATCGCCTACGCCGATCTGGTCGTCTCCGCCGGTGGCACCATGAACCGTGAGGCGGTCGCGCTCGGCACCCCCGTCTTCACGGTCTTTGAGGGCCGCCTCGGTGCAGTCGACGAGCACCTGATAGATGAAGGCCGCCTGCAGCGGCTGACGAGCGCCGATCAGGTCCTGCTCCAGAAGCGTGAACCCGGCAAGCGCGGTCTGCAGCGGATCCGCCGCAACCCGCGGCTCTTGGTGGAGCTTCTGAGCGCCCCGGCAGCTGCAGCTCGCGGCCGCGCCGGTGGCGATTAGCTTTCCTTAGGAGTTCTGCTAATAGAATCGACCGCGATGAGCCGACGGCTACGGTCCGCGGCCTTGCCGGTCCACAGGCACTCGCTGCTGCAGTTCGTGCTGGACGGTTTCCTGGTCGCCTTCGCCTACGTGCTTGCCTTCTGGCTGCGCTTCGACGGCCTGCCAGGACGCGGTCCGGATGCGAAGTACGTGCGCCTGCTGCCGCACACGCTCTGGTGGGTGGTACCGCTGGCGCTCGGCGTCCTCGCCGCCTTTGGTCTCTACGAACGGCTCTGGACCTATATCGGCCAGCGTGACTTCGAGCAGCTGGGCAAGGGCGTGTTCATCATGGCGCTGCTGGTCGTCGGCGCGATCGCGCTGGTTCACCCGGTCACGGCGCCCGGCAAGCACGGCTTCCGGACCGGTGTGCTGCTGCCGGCCAGCGTCGCCGTGCTCTTCCTGCTGCTGACGCTCTCAATGCTCGCCGGGGTGCGCTTCATCACCCACCTCGTGACCGAGGGGAGGGTGCGCAACCTGCGCGTGGCCAAGGGCACCCGGGACGTCCTGATCGTGGGTGCCGGAGAGGGCGCGCGGCTCGTGGTCCGCGAGCTGATGCGCAACCCGGATCTGCACATGCGCCCAGTTGGCTTCATCGACGACGACCCGCGCAAGCGCCGGCTCAAGGACGAGTACGGCCTGCGGGTGTTGGGCACGACCGCCCAAACTGATTTCGCGCGGGTGCTCGACGAGGTCGAGCCGGACGAGGTGGTGATCGCGATCCCGTCGGCGCCCGGGACGGTGCGGGCGGCGGTGGTCGGTGCCTGCCGCGAGCGCGGGATCCCGGTGCGCACCACGCCGACGGTGTTCGAGCTGCTGCGCGATGGGGCCGGGCAGTTGCGCGTGACCCGCCAGCTGCGTGAGGTGCGCGTCGAGGACATCCTCGGCCGTGAGCCGGTGCATATGGAGCTCGAGCGCGTCGGCGCCTACCTGCGCGGCCGGGTCGTCCTGGTTACCGGTGCCGGTGGCTCGATCGGGTCGGAGCTCTGCCGCCAGATCGCGCGCGTCGGGCCGCGAAAGCTGGTGCTGGTCGACCACGCCGAGGACAACCTGTTTGAGATCGCGCGCGAGCTGACCGAGGAGCGCCATGTCAACGTCACCGTGCCGGTGCTCGCCGACTGCAAGGAGGACGAGCGCATGCGCGAGGTGTTTGGCGAGCACCGGCCGGGGATAGTCTTCCACGCCGCCGCCTACAAGCACGTCGCGATGATGGAGTCAAACCCGGTTGAGGCGGTGCGCAACAACTCGCTGGCGACGCTGCTGATGGCGCGTGCGGCCGGCGACTTTGGCGTCGAGACGTTCGTCCTGATCTCGACCGACAAAGCGGTCACCCCGGCGACCGTGATGGGCGCCTCCAAGGCGCTGGCCGAGTGGGCCGTTGAGGCCGCGGCGGCCAGCTACCCGCGGACTCGCTACACGACCGTGCGCTTCGGCAACGTGCTTGGCTCCTCAGGCTCGGTGGTACCGATCTTCCGTCGCCAGATCGCCGCCGGCGGTCCGGTTACGGTCACAGATGAGCGGATGACCCGCTACTTCATGACGATTCCCGAGGCGGTTCAGCTGGTAATCCGCTCCGGCTCGCTGTCGGGTCGCAGCGGTGAGGTATTCGTGCTCGACATGGGTGAGCCGATGAGGATCCTCACCCTGGCCGAAACCATGATCAGGCTCTCCGGGCTCGAGCCCGGACGCGACATTGCGATCGAGGTCGTTGGCGCGCGCGCCGGCGAGAAGTTCGAAGAGGTGCTGTTCAACCCCTACGAGCGGGCGCAGCCGACCGCGGCGGCGAAGATCATCCGGGCGCAACGCGAGCCGCTCGACCCGGGCTGGGTCAAGGAGATATTCGACCACATCAACCTGCTGGTGCTCGAGGGCGATGCCGCGGCCCTGGCGCGGCACGTCTCAGAGCTCGATGCCCAGCGGGCGGCCGGGGCGGCGAGCCGCGCGCCGCAGGCGTCATCGTAGACTGCGGCTGCTCGAGATGACTTTGCTCTTTGCCACCCTCTCGGTTCACAAGCTGATCGGCTCGGTCGGCTCTTACATCGGCTTCGCGTCGCTGATTGCGGTCGCGATCCTGATCCTGTTGTACTTCGCTCACGCACGGGAGACCAACGCGCTGCGCGAGCGCTTGGAGGAGGCACAGCAGCACATCGGCGGGCTGGAGGCCCGCATCGCCCAGCTGCTGCAGGCGCCTGGAGCAGCCGCACGCCGCGGTCCGGCGCCGGGTTCCGCCGGGCCTTTCCCGGGTAACGCGGTGCGGCGCATCCCCAATCCGGCGACGGCCGCAGCGGCGGCGTCGGCCGGACCGTCCGCCGCCGTGCCGGTGTCCGGGGGGCGGAGGCCGGGGGGACCGGCGCCAGCGGGGCCGGCTGGGAGTGGCGCTCCGGCGCTCGCCTCAGCGACCAGGTTTGTGCCACCGGCGCCCGTCGCGCCCGCCCCGGGACCGGGACCCGCAGGGCTTACACCAGCCGCCCCGGGGCCAGCGCCCGCGGGGCTCAGGCCGGCTGCCGGCTCGGGACTGGGGGCCACCGCGGCTGCGGTGGCGGCGCGGGCTGCGGCCGCGGCGGCTCCGGGAGCCGCCGCGAACGGGCGCGCTGCCGACGCAGCGCCGGCTGGCCCGCCCACCATCCCTCCGTGGGTGCGCAGGGACGCGCCGCCTGCGAGTGCCGGCGCAAGTACGGCGGGTGCGGGGAGGCTGGGCGCCGAGCGGGCGGTGCGGCGGATCGGGTCTGGCGAGCGCCCGGCGTCGTCGTTCCCGCTGCTCGAGGACGACCGTGATCGCGGTAGTCGCCTCGGCGGACAGCTGCTGCCATTGCTGGTCGCGGGGGTCGCGATAGTCGTCATCATCGCTGGCCTGATCGTGATCAAGAGCAGCAGCCCCAAGGTTGCGGCCCCGGTCTCAGCGGCGCCCGGCGGCGGCCAGACCGGCGCGGCGGCCGACACCAAGCGGGCCCACACGGTGCCGTTCAACCCGGCGCACGTGACCGTCGCGGTGATGAACGGGACGGCGCAGGCGGGCCTGGCCGCCGATGTGGGCGCCAAGCTGGCTGGTGACGGGTACAGGCAGGGCAACATCACCAACGCCGCGTCGCAGACGGAGCTGCTCACCTACGTCTACTACCTCAAGGGCAAGCAGGCAGTGGCCAATGAGGTCGCGGCGCAGCATGTCGCCGCAGCCCTCGCGCTGAGCCGCAAGCGGGTCCGTCCGGCGGGGAGTGTCGTCTTGCAGAGCTGCGCGATCAGTGCTGCGGGGGCTCCCCTGGGCGCGTGCCGCGCAAACGTCGTCGTATCTCTCGGCCAGGATCGTGTGAGCCTCGCCTCCGGCGCAGCCACCGGCTGAGGCAGGCACCGCGTAGCAAGTGCATGTGATGGACGGGGCTGCCGGCGATAGCGGACTGCTGCTGGCACGCCACGGCCAGACCGACGACAACCTCGCGCCGCTGCGTTTCCAGGGCTTCAGGGACACGCCCCTGAACGCGGCTGGCTTGGCGCAGGCGGACGAGCTGGCGCGGCGCGTGGCCGGCGAGTTCACGGTGCGTTCACTGTGGAGCTCGGACCTCAAGCGCGCGGCTGCCACGGCCGGAATCATCGCCGAGCGGATCCGCCGCTGGCCGCGCCTCGATGCGCGGCTGCGCGAGGGCGACCGCGGCGAGTGGGAGGGGCGTCTCTTCGCCGACGTGGCGCGCGAGCAGCCAGAGGCCTACGCAGCCTGGATGAGGGCCGACCCCGGCTTCCGCTTCCCTGGGGGTGAGTCGCTGCAGGAGCACTCCGACCGGGTTTGGGCCGCGCTCGAGGATATCCGCGCGTCCGGGCTGCTGCCGGCGCTGGTCGTCTGTCACCGTGGGTCGATCCGCACGGTTCTCTGTCGCTCCGACCCGCGAGGCCTCGCCGCGTTCCACGAGCATGACGTCCCCAACGGTGGTGTGGTGGCGCTGTGAGGAACCGCCTTGCACCGGTCGGGTTTGGCGTGATCGTGCTTGCCACGCTCGGCGCCTTCTTCTTGATCCAGACGTTCAAGACCGCGCCGCCGCTGCTGTGGGCGCCGCTCAGGCCTGTGCCGGCGGCGATCAGCCCGGTTGGCGGCCGCGTCTGCACCTCGCGCTCCGGCAAGCCGCTCAACTACGCCGAGACCAAGCTTCGGCTGGCGCTCAGCCACAGCGATAACTCGGTCGGCGTCTACATCGTCAATGCCGCCAACGCCGGCGGCGGCCCCGTCGACACGCTCACCTCGGGTACGCCCATGGTCGCCGCCCCGGGGCCGGCCCATCCGGTCCAGACGCAGCGCGACAGCAGGGTGTTCACCTGGAACGGACGGCTCGCCGGCGGGCAGCCGGCGCCCGCCGGCACCTATTACTTCCGCATTGTGCTGGCACAGCAGGGTCGCTCGATCGACCTGTCGCAGGCGCCCGTGGAGGTCTTCAGGCAGCCACCGCGGCCACGGATCCTAGATGTCCGTGTGGCCGGCACGGGAAAGTCCGCCAGACAACGGACCACGGCGCACGCGGCGAGCGCCTCCTCCGCCGGCCCAGCGGTGCTGACGCCCCCTCGAGGCTCTGTCAGGATCACCTTCACCCGCGCCGCCTACCGCCGCGTCTGGATCGACATCTACCGAACCGATGTGATCGGGCGTCCGCAGCTGGCGGTGAGACTCCCGGTCACCGACCTGCACCGCAGCGCCACGACCTGGAACGGTGAGATCGGCGGCCAGCCCGCTCCAGCGGGGACCTATCTGGTTGGGATCACCGCCCAGAATCCGGCCTGTGACCAGGCGAGCTGGCCCGCGAAATTGCCGCCCGCCCCCGGGAGCACTCCTCACGCCGGCGTGACGATCCGCTACCTGAGCGTGACGCCGCCGCTGACGGCAGCCAGCTCGGGCGCCCGGGCGACGGTGGCCGTGGCTTCGCCCGACGCGGGGTTCGCCTGGCACCTGCGCCGTGAGGGCGCTCGCCGCGTGCTGGCGCATGGCTCCGGGCCGGCTGCGAGCACGGTCATCAGGCCGAGGATGCCGCGTCGCCGCGCCGGGCTGTACACGCTCACGGTGCGGGCCGGGCTGGAGCGGGCGGTGGTGCCGCTGGTGGCCTCGCAGGCGGGGGCCAAGGCTGCCCACGCACCCCTGCTGGTGGTGCTGCCGCTCTTGAGCTGGATGGGGGATACGCCGGTCGACGACACCGGCAGCGGGCTGCCGGCCACCCTGGCGGCCGGGGATCCGGCCGTGCTGCGCCGGCCGCTGGTCGACGGCCCGCCGCGCGGGCTCGCCTCCGACGCGGGCCTGCTCGCCTACCTGAGCTCACAACACCTGCACTACCAGCTGACCACTGATGTCGCGCTCGCCGAGGGCCGTGGACCGTCGCTCACGGGCCGCCGCGGCGTGATCCTCGCTGATGGCGAGCGCTTCCTGCCGCAATCACTGGTCGGTGCGCTGCAGCACTTCGTACGCGCCGGCGGGAGCGTGCTCACGCTCGGCACCGGGTCCTTCACCGGCGTCAGTCACATCACCGGCTATCCAGCCGCCCCCGTGGCCAGCGCCCCCCGCCCCACGCCGGTGGACCCGTTCGGCGCGCGACGCGGGTCAATCACCCCCACCGGAGGGCAGCTGATCACGGAGTTGAACGACGCGCTGGGACTGTTCACCGGCACGATCGCGTTCAGCGGCTTTGCGAGCTACCAGCCGATCCAGCCGCCGGCAGGCACGACCGTCTCCTCGGCCGGCGTCGCCGGCGCCGCGCCGGCGATCGTCGCCTTCCACTTCGGGGCTGGGACCGTGATCGAGGTCGGGCTGCCAAACTTCGGCGCGAGCCTGGCTCGCAACGCCGACTCGCAGGCGCTGCTGGCTAACGCCCTGCGAGTGCTGACGGCCCGGGGCTAACCCTCGAGGTCTGTCCGGCATCTGACTACGCTGCTGGCGGAGATGGCCGCCTACCTCAAACGCCTGCTCGGCGCGCTCGGCGCCTACCAGGTGGCGAGCATCCTCCAGAAGCTGCTCGCCGTGCTGCTCTTGCCCGTCTACACCGGGCGGATCCCGCCAGCCGGCTATGGCATCGTGGAGACGCTGGCGACCTTCGTGATCTTGATCAGCATCGTCGCGCGCCTGGGCATCATCGAGTCGTTCCTGCGCTACTACTACACCGACGAGGATGGCGGCCGTCGGGACGCGCTTGTGCGCCGCTGCGCGCTGTTTCTGGTCGCCACTACCACCGTCACCTGTGGGGCGCTGGCAATACCCGCCGGGCCGCTGTCGGCGCTGGTCACCAGCGTTCACGTCCCCGGCGCCTACCGGGTGGCGGTGCTCGGGATCTGGTCATTCACCAACCTCGAGTTCGCGCAGGCGGTGCTGCGCGTCGACGAGCGCCTGCGCGCCTACGCCGCCGTCAACACCATCAACGTGGTCGTGACCGTGGCCGCGTCGGTGGTGCTGGTCGTCGGCTTGAACCGAGGTTATGAGGGCCTCCTGATCGCCAACTACGCCACCAGCACGCTGGTCCTGATCGGGCTCTGGTGGCATCTGCGCGGTCGGCTGTTCAGGATGCCCGCGCCCGGACTGTCGCGCGCCGCCGCCGAGAGCCTGCGCACGCTCTTTCACTTCGGCCTGCCGACGGTGCCCGCGGAGGCCTCGGTTTATGCCCTGAGCGTCTTGGACCGGCAGTACCTGGTGCACAGCCAGGGCCCTGCGGCGGCTGGCCGTTATGCGATCGCGATCAAGGTCGCCGGAGCGATCGCGCTGATCGTCACCGCCTTCCAGTACGCCTGGCCACCGCTCGCCTACTCGATCGAGGACGACGCCCAGGCGGCCCGTCTCTACGGGCTGGTGACCACCTACTACTGTGCCCTGACCGGCTGGATCGTCGCTGGCCTGGCGCTCGAGGACCGCTACATCATCCGCGTGCTGACCCCACACCCCGGCTACCTCGCTGCCTACCGGGCGATCCCCTGGGTGTCGCTCGGCTGGGCGATGTACGGGCTCTGGGTGGTGCTCCTGGTCGTGGCCGGGCGTGCCCGGGTGACGCGGCGCAACTTCCCGGCGGCGCTCGTGGGCCTGGCTGTCAACATCGTCCTGCTGATCCTGCTGGTGCCGCACTACGGGATCGCCGGGGCGGGGATCGCGCTGTGCGGCGCCTACACGGCCATGCTCGCCGTCATGTACCTGCTGATCCGCCGCAGCTTCCCGGTCAGCTTCGAGTGGCGGCGGCTCGCCCATCTGGTGCTCGTCGCCGGGGGGCTCGCGGTCGTGGGTGACCTGGCGCTGCCCGGCACCGGGCCCGCCGGGTTCGCGCTGCGCGCACTTGTGTTCCTGGCGATCCCAGCGGCGCTGTGGCTGACCGGCTTCGCGCACCGTGCCGAGCTCCACCAGGGACTCGCCGCCTTCAAACGCGCGCGGGCGCGGATGGGAGCCGCGTGAGCCGTCCGCCCGTCAGCGTCGTGGTCCCCTTCGCTGGCAGCCCAGCGGAGGGGCGTGGCGTGGTCGCCATGCTGCTAGGTCTGGACAGCCGGCCGGGCGACCAGCTGGTGCTCGCCGACAACAGCGGCACCGCCCCGCCCCGCCCCGCGGTCGCTGGCACGTTGCGCACGCCGGCCGCCCAGCTGAGTGTGGTGCGTGCACACGGCGAGGCATCTCCCGCCCACGCCCGCAACGTCGGTGCCGCCGCCGCGGGCAACGACTGGATCCTGTTCCTGGACGCCGACGTGCGCCCCCCGGCCGACCTGATCGAGCGCTTCTTCGCGCAGCCGATCGCAGAGCGCACGGGCGCCGTCACGGGCGACATCACACCCGCTGCCGGCAGCCGCACGCTCGCCGCCCGCTACGGCGCCGCCCGCAACTTCCTCGGCCAGCGCGCCCACGTCAGCCACCCGCTGCGTGCCCGCGCCTCGAGCGCCAACCTGCTGGTCCGCCGGGCTGCCTTCAATGAGATCGGCGGCTACACCGAGGGGATCAGAGCGGGGGAGGACACCGATCTCGCCTGGCGGCTGCAGGCGGCTGGCTGGGGCGTCGAGTTCAACCAGCACGCGGTGGTCCAGCACGCCTACCGCACCAGCCTGCGCGAGCTCGGCCGCCAGTGGCGCGGCTACGCGGCCGGCGCCCGCTGGCTGTCTGAGCGCTACCCCGACTTCAGGCCCGACCCAGCCATCAACCGCGCCCTGCGCCTGCTGCTTCACCGCTTCGGTATCGGCTCGGGTGTCGCGGTCCGCGCCGACGGCCGCAGCCACCCGGCGGCTGGGAGGCTCAGCCGGCGCGAGCGCGCAGAGTTCCTCTGCGTGCAGGTCTACCTGGCGGTCGAGGAGCAGATCGGGCTGCGCATGTCAAACCAGGTGGGCCCCGGTCGCCGGCACCGGTGGGGGCGGTAGTGATGCGCGTCGACCTGCTCGACCCACCCGCCTACTCGCTGCCCTATGACCACGCGCTGGCGGCGGCGCTGGCGGCGCTCGGCGCCGAGGTGCGCCTGCTGACCAGCCGCTTTGCCTACGGCGAGGCGCCCGTGCCGCGGGGCTACGGGCGCGAGGAGGTCTTCTACCGGCACGCGCTCGGCCCCGCCGGCTCGCGCCTGCGCGCGCTCTCCAAGCGCGCCGAGCACCCGCTTGACACGCTGCGCTACCGGCGCGCAGCGCCGGCCCAGACCGACATCTGCCACTACCAGTGGCTGATGCTGCCGCGCCTCGACCTGCGGCTGGCGCCGCGCCGGCCGGTGGCGCTGACACTGCACGACCCGCTGCCGCGGCTCGGCCGCTCGCGACTGACCGCTGCAGCGTTTGACCGCGTAGCCGCGGTGGTGGTGCTCTCGCAGGCCGCGCGCGAGCAGGTCGTGGCCGAGCACGGCCTCGAGCCCGAGCGTGTCCACGTGATCCACCATGGGGTGCTTGGGCCGAGGGAGGGGTTTCCGCCCCTAGGGGGCGGA
>JAJYHG010000197.1 GCA_021784895.1 Actinomycetes bacterium | reverse complement strand
GGCGATGCTGAGCGTTCCCGCCGGGCGGCTCCTGGTCGAGACCGACGCGCCTTACCTCGCACCGGTGCCGCTGCGCGGCCGGCCCAACGTGCCCGCCAACGTGGTCCACACCGCGCGCGCGATCGCGCTCGCGCGCCGCGTCGGCTACGACCAGCTCGAGCGGGAGATCGAGCAGGCTGCGGCGGCGGCGTTCGCGTGGTGAAGCTCGGCCAGAACTTTCTGGTTGACCGCAACATCCTCGAGGTGATCGTGCGTCTGGCGGCGGTGTCGGACGTGGATGTGGTGCTAGAGGTCGGCGGCGGCCCGGGGGTCCTGTCACAGCGCCTGGCGGCGCAGGCGCGGTTCCTGCACGTGGTGGAGCTCGACCGCACGCTCGAGCGCAACCTGCGAGGCGTGCTCGCAGCGCACGAGAATGTGGCGGTGCACATCGCCGACGCGCTGGATATGGATCTCGGCTCGCTCGATCCGGCACCGGGAAAGGTGGTCGCCAACCTGCCATACGGCGTGGCGGCCACGGTGATCCTGCGCACGATCGCCGATCTGCCAAGCGTCCGGCGCTGGGTCGTGATGGTGCAGCGAGAGGTCGGCGAGCGCTTCGCCGCCGCTCCCGGCAGCAGCGCCTACGGAGTGCCGTCGGTGCTCGCCCAGCTCCAGTGTGAGGTGAAGGTGCTCAGGCCCGTCTCTCGTCAGGTGTTCCGCCCCATCCCGAACGTCGACTCGGTGCTGCTCGGCCTCGACCGTAGGGGTGGCCAGCGGGCCACCCCTACGGTTACCAGGCTGGTCCATGACGCCTTTCGTCACCGGCGCAAGGCGCTCGCCGGCTCGCTTGAGATCGCCCGGCCGGGAGTCCGCGAGCGGGCGCGCGAGGCGCTCGTGGCGATGGGCCTGGCACCAGATGTGCGCGCCGAGCGGGTGGCCCCCGGGCAGTTCGCAGAGCTCGCTGAGAGGCTCGGGTGATGAGGCTCCGGGCACTGGCGCCGGGAAAGGTGAACCTGTCACTGTTTCTCGGGGGCCGCAGGCCGGATGGCCGCCACCGCCTGGTGACCGTGTTTCAGTCGGTCTCGCTCGCCGACGCGCTCGAGCTGGAGGTGCTCGACGCGGGCGGCGACATGGTGGTATGCCCCGGCGTGGAGGGGGAGAACCTCGCGCAGCTCGCGCTGGCGGCGTTGCGCGAACGTGGCTGGAGTGGCCCGCCCGTGCGGGTCACGATTGACAAGCGGATCCCGATCGCCGCCGGCATGGCCGGAGGCTCGGCGGACGCGGCCGCGACCCTGCGCCTGGCCATGGCGCTCGCCCCCGGGCGGGCCGAGGAGGTGGAGCAGATCGCGGCGCGGCTCGGGTCCGACGTGCCGAGCCAGCTGCTGGCGGGGGTGGCGCTCGGAACCGGCGCGGGAGAGGTTGTGGAGCGCTTCGAGCCGCTCTCACGACACGCGTTCGTGGTGCTGCCGTCGCCGTATGAGCTGTCGGCGGCGGCAGTGTTCAGCGAGGCCGACAGGCTCGGGCTGGCGCGTGCTGACGATCAGCTCGAGGCTCGCTACGACAGGCTGGCGGCGGCGCTCGCGGCCGGTGAGAGCCTGCCCGGAGAGCTGCTCGTCAACGACCTCCAGGCCGCCGCGGTGTCGCTGTGCCCGTGGAGCGGGGAGGCACTCGAGGCGGTGCTCGCGGCCGGTGCCGAGCATGCGCTCGTGTCGGGCTCAGGACCGACCGTGGTGGGTCTGTGGTGGGGGGCACAGTGTGCCCAGCAGGCCGCAGCAGCCGCCGAGCGGCTGCGCCGAAGTCACCCGCAGGCGGTGGTCGCCGAGCCCGTCACCGCAGCGTTCGCCGCGCCCGCGTTAACCTGATGTGATTCCAGGCCACCAGTTCCGGTGATGAGCAGCGCAGACCTCACATATCTCATAGGCGGGGGTGGCGGCGCGATCGCGCTGCTCGCCTTCATCACGCTGCTCGTGGCCCCGGCGCTCCGCAGCCACCGGCGGGCCTGGGAGCGAGCAGCGGTCGTGGTCCTCTCGGCCTATGTGCTGGCCGCCTTCGCGGGGATCGGGGTCGTGCTCGGCGCCCTGGCCGTCCTCCGCTTCCCAGGGCTGCTCTGACCCGCGCAACCCATGGATCGGGTCGAGATGGCTGACAGCGACGCGCTGAGCGCCAACGCCAGCGCCAGCAGCGGCCCTGATCTGTCCGCGCTGGCCGCGATCACCGCGGCGGTGCAGGCCGGTGCCGGCCTGCCGGAGGTTCTGCGCGCCGCCGGCAGGGCGCTCGATGCGAGCCTGATCCTGATCGACCGCTCGGGTTCGATCCTCGCCGTGGCGGCGCGCTCTCCGGCCGACGAGCGGTCGCTGATGCGCGACAGCGATGATGTCGAGTCAGTTGACCTGAAGGTGGCCGACGCGACCGTCGGGCACCTGCGCATGCGTACCCGCGAGCGCCCGGCGGATCAGTCGGTGATGAGCCTGGTGAGCACCCTGATCGCCTCCGAGGTCGAGCGGGTGCGGGCGCCGGAGCGCGCGTCGGAGGAGGCTGCGACGGCGTTCCTGCGGGCCGTGCTGCGCGGCCAGATCGGCGACCGGGATGATCTGCTCGCGCGCGCCAAGGAGCTTGGCACGGACCTCTCGGCCGGGGCCGCCGTGGTGGTCGTGCGTGCCCGCCCGCGCAACCCCACCGAGGATGACTGGCGACGGCGGCTGCTGACGGTTGCGGCGCGCGGGGCGCGGTCGATCGCGCCGGGAGCGATCGCGGCACCGGCAGAGGACGATGCGCGCACCGTGCTGATCGTGATCCCGGATGGCGACGGCGACAGCGCCCGCCGCGTTTCGGCAGCGATCCTGCGTGAACTCGAGTCGGGGCTGGGCGGATTCCAGCTGGCGATCGGCCGCTCGCGCCGGGTCACGGATGCGCGCGAGCTGCAGCGCGCCGGTGACGAGGCGACGCTCTCTGCCAACGTGGCCGAGGGTGAGCCTGAAGCCGAGCTCGCGTTCGAGGCCACCGGCACCTATCAGTTGCTGCTGCCATATATGAGCAACCCGGGGGAGCTGAGGCGCTTCTACAACGACACCGTGCGGCCGCTGGTGGCCTACGACGAGCAGTACGAGACGGACCTGCTCGGGACGCTGGCAACGTTCCTCGACTGCGATGCCAACGTCAACGCCACCGCGGCGCGGCTGATAACCCACCGTCACACGGTCCGTTATCGCTTCGAACGTGTCCGCGAGCTCACGGGGCTCGACGTGCAGTCGACCGACGGGCGCGAGAAGCTGTCCCTGGGCCTCAAGGCGATGCGCGTGCTCGGGATTGCGGCGCCGCGCGGCCCGGCGACCGAGCCCGGTGCGGAGGGTGGCCGCGTGCCGCGCTGATGCGAGTCGGGGTGATCACCGGCTCGGGCACCTACGCGCTGCCCGGCTTCGAGGCCGCGGCACAGGTCGCGGTGAGCACTCCCTACGGCCAGGCCGAGGTCTCGGAGGGCGAGTGGGCCGGCGTCGAGGTGGTGCACATAGCGCGCCACGGCGCCGGGCATGCCCGTCTTTCAAATGCCGTCAACCATCGTGCCAACGTCTGGGCGCTGCACGAGCGCGGCGTCGGCTGCGTGATCGGGCTGACCGCCTGCGGCGCGGTGGATCCCGACCTGGAGCTCGGCTCGGTCGTGATCTTCGACGATCTGCACTTTCTCTCAAACCGCCTTCCGGACGGCTCGATCTGCACCTTCTTTGACCGGGTTGGCGACCCGCTGCGCGGCCACTGGGTGCTGCACGGCGGCCCATACCCGCCAGAGCTCATTGGCCTGCTCACGCAGGCCGCGCTCGATGCGGACATCACCTTCCAGGCCGGCGGCGTCTACGGGCACGTCGACGGCCCGCGCTTCAACACGCCGGTCGAGATCGCGGCGCTGTCGGCCTGCGGCGTCTGCGCCGTCAGCCAGACCGGCGGCCCCGAGACCGTGCTCTGTGGCGAGCTCGAGCTGCCGTTCGCGCTCGTCGGTTTTGTGACCGACTACGCCAATGACGTGATGCCGGGCGAGCCCACCCCGGTCACGACCCTGTTTGAGCTGGTTGGCCGCTCCGCGTCTGTGTTTGCGGGCCTGCTGCGGGAGGCGCTGCCACGGATCGTCGCGCTCGAGCGCCCGCCGGCCCCGGCCGGCACGGTGGTTCGGTTCGCGTCCGGGACCAGCGAGTGAAGGTGCCCGGCGCCGCATCCGCACGCCCGCGCGCACGCGAACCCGTGGCCTGGTCTGAGCCGTTCGCGCAGGAGCTGTTTCACGGTGCGGGTGATCTGCGGCCGGCAGTGATGGTGATGGGCCGCGCCCCGCGGCGCGGGGAGGTACGGCACGCGCTCGAGCCGCTGATCGGGCGCGACGGGTGTTTGGCATTGCAGGCGGCGCTGCTGCTGGAGGCGCTCGAGTGGGCGCGGGCGACGGAGCCGCGCGAGATCCTGCTCGCGCACGAGCCAGCCGACGCCGGCCGTGAGCTGCAGCGCCTGGCTGGCGACGACGTCCATCTCTTTCCCCAGAACGGCGAAGGCATAAGCGGCAGGGTCGCGGACGCGGTGGCGCGCGCGCATGCCCGGTCGCCCGGATCGATCATCGTCGTCTGGCCAGACATCCCGCGGCTGCGGCGGATCCATGCAGATGCGGTCCTCGGCGACCTGGCCGCCGGCGTCGACCTGGTCCTCGGTCCGGTGTTCGGAGGCGGCTTCTACCTGATCGGGCTGGCCCGCCCGCTGCCGGTGCTCTTCAGCCTGCCCGAGCAGGCCTGGCGTGGGCCCGACTCCTTTGCGGCACTGCTCCAGGCCGCCG
>JAJYHG010000213.1 GCA_021784895.1 Actinomycetes bacterium | reverse complement strand
AGCGACACCCGATGATGCCCCCGGCGCTGTTTCGCAGCAGGACTGTCAGCGTCTCCATGGCGATCGGGTTCGCATTCATGATCGGCTACTACGGGCTGCCGTTCGTGATGAGCCTCTACTTTCAGGACCTGCGCGGCGTGACAGCGCTCGAGACCGGCGTCCTGTTCCTGCCGATGATGATCATCGGCCTCATCCTCAACCCCGTCGTCTCCCGCGTGACGCCGATCACCGGAGCACGCGTGCTGATCATCTCCGGACTGCTGTCGATGTCCGCCGGCCTGGTGGTGATCGGGCTGATGCCGAGCTCGACGCCGGTCGTCAGCTTTGCCCTCCTGATGATGTCGGCGGGGCTGGCCGGCCCACTGGTCATGCCCCCGACCATGGCGCTATTGCTACACGCCGTGCCGGCGCAGCGGGCCGGTGTCGCAAGCGGCATCTTCAACACCTCCCGCCAGGTTGGCGGAGCGCTCGCGATCGCGGTTTTCGGGGCACTCATCGCCCACCGCCACGCGTTCATCCACGGGCTGCGAGCCAGCGTTTTCATCGCCGCGGCAGTCACCTTTGCCGCGGCAGCGGTCAGCCTGCTGATCGAGCCCTCAACCCGCGCGCAGCCGTGACCGGCCGCGGCGCCCGAGCTCCCACAGCCGCTCGGCGTCGGCCTGCAGGCAGCGGTCGGAGCGGTGCATGGTCGCCAGGCGGAACTCGTCGATCGCCATGTATCTGGTCGCCTGCATGCGCTCGTCGAGCCTGAACTCCTCACCAACCAGATCCACCGCCAGCGCGAGCTTCAGCCACGGGTAGCGGGAGTCGGGGGAGAGGCCGACGCAGGGGTGGATCTGCGTCTCATCGAAGCCCTGCACGCCCACTCCGAGCTCCTCGCCGATCTCGCGCCGCAGGCACTGCTCGAGCGTCTCGCCGTGCTCCCACCCGCCCCCAGGCAGCTCCCAGGTGTGGTCTCGGTTCTGCAGCACCAGCAGCCGGGCGTGATGGTCCAGCACGATCGCCTTGACCGAGACACGGTAGAACGGGCTGGGTAGCGGCCTGCCGCGCATCTGCGCTGCTCACCGTACTCTTTCCGGCTGGCGGGCATGGCCTGCCCTCAGCGAAACCAGTACCGCCGTTTCGGTGCTCCGCTGCCGTTGGTGGTGGACTCGTACTCGCCTCCGCAACTCTCGATCACGCGCGCCGAGGCGACGTTGGTGACGTCACAGGTGACGAGCACCTCGTCCACCCCCAACGACCGCGCGATCACCAGCCCCTGGCGCAGGATCTCGGTGGCGTAGCCGCGGCGGCGCATCTCCGGGATCACGGCGTAGCCGATGTGGCCGCCGTACTGCGCCAGCCAGTCGTTGAGCTCGTGCCGGATCGACGCCCTCCCGACCAGGCGGCCGTCAACGCACGCAGCCAGCAGCGTGGAGGGCACGAAGCCGGGTGGCACACGTTCACCGCAGCGGTTGGCCGCACGGCGCTCCAGGTACTCGGCCCAGGGCTCGCCGGGCCGGTGCTCGATCAGGAACGGGAACCCCTCGGCCCGCAGCGCCTCCTGCGCGGCCAGCGCTGCCCGCTCGTCGCCGGGACGGAACGGCCGCAGCCTCAGCACGCGACCTGGACCGCTGGATCAGGACAGACCTTCGCGTGCCTCACGCACGAGCGTCACTGCCTCGGGGAACACGACTGCCATCACAGCCCGCAGCTGCTCGGCCTGCTGCTCGGTTGTGCCCTGGATGTTGACCCGGTTGATGGCCGCGACGGTCAGGTCGACCGCCAGCTTGATCGCGTTGTCGGCCCAGGCAATCCGCTGGGCCCCCTGCATCTGCTCGGCGAACTCACCGAGTCGCCGCTGAATCTCGTCCGGGTCTCCGAAGAGACCGCCAAAGCCGCTGCCTTCCATACCCTAATCGTACTCACAGCGACGCTTCTCTAACATCGTCGAGCGCATGGCAGCCGTCTCCGACCAGGTCCAGTACGAATCCGCGGTTCGCCAGCGCTGGGCGATCGTGGCCTTCAGCGCCGCTGTGCTGCTGGTTCTCTCCCAGCTCCTGCAGCTCTCGGGACCGCAGCCGCCGGTCAGCGAAGCGACCGTTACGCTGCTGACCGAGAACGCCCGCAGCGTGCTGGACGTGATCGGCGCGGTCGTCAACATGGCCGGGCTGCTGGCGCTGGTGGCACTGATCTACTGGCTGCACCGGATCGCCCAGGCACGCGAGCCAGCCCTGAAGTCGGCGACCCGCTTCACGGCGATGACCGGCGGCCTGCTCGCCGCGCTGATGGCGGTGATCTACACCGTGCTGTTCACGATCAAGGCCCACCAGTTCGCGACCACCGGCAACCAGAGCTACCCCGAGGCGGCACGCCTGTTCAGCTCGGCCGCCTGGTTCGTGCCCCAGCTGGTGCTCGAGCTCGGCAACCTGCTGCTTGCGGTCGGAGTCGTGCTGGTCGTGCTGAGCGTCATGCGCGTCGGCCTGATACCGCGCCTGATCGGCTACGCGGGAGTGGTCGCGGGAGCCCTGTTCATCATCGGCGTGCCGCTGCTGACCCCGGTCATCCAGGGATTCTGGCTGGTGGCGACCGCGGTGCTGCTCTACCGCCGCTGGCCGAGCGGCGACCCGCCCGCGTGGGCGTCGGGCACGGCTGTGCCCTGGCTGCCTATGCAGCGCCCGCCCGACCAGCGTGGCACCAAGGCCCAGCGCCGGCGGCGGGTATCGGACAGCGAAGTCTTCGCCGCCGTCGACACCACCGAGGTCCCGCCCAACCCAAGGGCCGGACGCTCGAAGCGCAAACGGCGCAAGTAGGGCGTATGCGCTGGCGGGGGCGGCCCGCTTGGCCACCCCCGCCGCTGCGGTGTATGCCTGGGCCGCTGCAAGCGCGGCCGCCTTCAGGCCCGCTAGTCCGCGTGGCCGAACGCTGCGATCTCTTCCTTCTCCTTTTCGGACAGCTCGCGTGGGACGTCCCCCTGGCGGAGCTTGACGCTCTGCACGTGGTGGCGGATCTCCTCGACGATCTCCGGGTTGGCTAGCGTCATCACATCGCCGACGTCGGCGAAGTTCGAGACGGCCGCGATCACCCGGCGCATGATCTTCCCTGAGCGCGTCTTTGGCATGTCCGGCACGATCCAGACGTTCTTCGGGCGCGCGATCGGGCCGATCTCGGTGACGATCTTGTCCGACACCTTCTTGGACAGCTCGTCACTCGCCTCGTAGCCCGGTTTGAGGGCGACGTACATCTCGACGATCTTGCCGCGCACCTCGTCGATCACCGGCACCGCCGCCGCCTCCGCGACCTCCTCGACCTCGATCGCGGCCGACTCGAGCTCCTTGGTCCCGAGCCGGTGCCCGGCGACGTTGATCACGTCGTCGACCCGGCCGAGGATCCGGAAGTACCCGTCGGCCGCCTGCACCGCACCGTCGCTGGTGAAGTACGGCCAGTCATGCCAGTCCTTGCTGTCGCGGTCCTTGCAGTACTTGGCGTAGTAGGTGTCGATGAACCGCTCGTCCTGGCCCCAGATCGTCAGCATCCGCCCAGGCCACGGGTTGCGGATGCAGATGTTGCCCGCCTTGCCCGAGCCCTTCGGGATCTCGTTGCCGTTCTCGTCGTAGATCGCCGGGTAGATGCCGAGCACCCCGGGGCCGCAGCTGCCGGGCTTCATCGGTTCCAGGAACGGGAGCGTCGAGCCCAGGAAGCCGCCGTTCTCGGTCTGCCACCAGGTGTCGGTGATCGCGGCCTCGCCCCGGCCGACGACCTTGTGGTACCAGCGCCAGACATCGGGCTCGATCGGCTCGCCGACCGTCGTCATGGTCCGGAAGTGGTAGTTGTACTTGGCCGGCTCGTCCGGGCCGAGCTTGCGCAGCATCCGGATCGTCGTCGGTGCGGTGTGGAAGATCTGCACACCGAGCTGCTCCGCGATCCGCCAGGGCCTGCCGGCGTCCGGATAGGTCGGCACGCCCTCGTACATCACGCTGGTCGTCCCTAGCGCCAGCGGCCCGTAGACGATGTAGGAGTGACCGGTGATCCAGCCGATGTCGGCGAAGCACCAGTAGACGTCGTCGGGGTGGATGTCCTGGTAGTACTTGGACGTCCCGGCGACATACGCCAGGTAGCCGCCGGTCGAGTGCTGGGCGCCCTTGGGGCGCCCGGTCGTGCCGCTCGTGTACATCAAGAACAGCGTGTCGTTGGCGTCGCGGGAGACCGGCTCGACCTCCTGTCCGCGGTAGTTCTCGAGCAGCTCGTCGATGAAGAAGTCGCGCCCCTCGACCATTGGGCTGGCGGAGTGGTACTCGCCCGGGACCCGCCGCCAGACCAGCACCTTCTCGACCTCGATCCCCTCCTTGCGCGCCGCCTCGATCGCCTCGTCGGCCTTCAGCTTGTGATCGAGCAGCTCGCCGCCCCGGTAGTAGGCGTCGATCGTGACCAGGATCGTGCTGTGCGCATCGGCCATCCGCTGACCGCACGCATTGCCGCTGAAGCCGCCGAACACCTCCGAGTGGATCACGCCCAGACGGGCGCAGGCGAGCATCGAGACCGGCAGCTCCGGCACCATCGGCAGATGGAAGGTCATCCGGTCATCCGCCTTCACCCCGGCGAAGTCCCGCAGCAGCGCCGCGAACTCGTTCACCCGCCGGTGAAGCTCGCGGTAGGTGATCGCGACTGGCTCGTGCTCCTCACGCTCCGGCACCCAGAGCAGCGCGTTGCGATCACCGCGAGTCGCCAGATGGCGATCGACGCAGTTCACGCTGGCGTTCAGCCGGCCGCCGACAAACCACCTGAAGAACGGCGGCTTGCTGGCGTCGAGCACCGTGTCCCACTTGCGGTCCCAGGTGAGCAGCTCCGCA
>JAJYHG010000035.1 GCA_021784895.1 Actinomycetes bacterium | reverse complement strand
TCAGAGCTTAGCCGGATGCCCGCTGCCGCCGGTCCGCTTGACCGGCGGCAGCGCAGGATCTATCCCCGGTCCATCACGAGCAGCGCATCATGCGATGCGCTGCTCGCCGAGCCCCTCGGTCGGCAGCACGCTCCCGAGCGTCGGCCGCGCGCGCAGGTAGGCGCTGCCCTTGGCGGCGTAGTAGGCGATCGGGATGATGCCGATCGCGACGGCACCCATCCCGATCGCGATCTCAGGCGTGGTCATCGAGCCGCCGATCAGCGACTCGATGAAGATGTAGAACATGAACAGCCCGCCCAGCAGCGGGAAGACCAGCATCAGCAGGAAGTTCGACAGCGAGCTGAAGGCGAGCTTGCGGAAGGCGACCGCCGCCGTGATCCCCGCCAGGCTGTAGTAGATCGCGATCTGCAGGCCGATCGCGTTGATCGCGTCCGTGAGCACGGTGCTGACAGAGTTCGCAAAGCTCGAGACCACGAACAGGACCACCGAGACCGCAGCCACCACCGCCGTGGCAAAGACCGGCGTGTGCCAGTCGGCGTGCAGGACGCCGAAGCGCGCTGGCAGGGTGCGCTGGCTGGCCATCGACCACAGTGAGCGCGTGACCTGGATCAGCGTCGTCTCCAGCGTGGCGATCGTCGAGAGCGCAACCGCGACGATCATCAGCTTGCCGCCGATGCCGCCGCCGACGATGTGGCCGAGGTTCTCGAGCACGTTGCTGCTCGACCCGATCGTCTTGACCGGCACGTCCATGTTGACCACGATCGTGAACAGCTCAAACAGCAGGAAGACGATCACCACGCCGATCATGCCGCCGGCGCCCGAGCTCTTCTCGCTGTCGTGGGTCTCCTCGCCGAGGTTCGAGGAGACGTCCCAGCCCCAGTAGTAGAAGGCCGCGATCAGCGCCCCGGCGACGAAGCTGGCGCCGCTGCCGTTGAAGGCGCTGAAGTGGCTGAAGCCGAGCCAGCTCATCGAGAAGCTGACGTGCGGGTGCGCCGGGGCGTTGACGAAGCCGAGCACCACGAAGATCAACAGCAGCGCGAGCTCGACCGAGGACATGACCCACTGCGCGTTGGCGGTGATGCGGACGCCGCGAGCGACGAAGTAGGCCATCACCAGGAACCAGACCGACCCGACCAGCGCCACCCAGCCCGCTTGCGAGGCGGCCGAGGACGAGAACAGCGACAGCGTCACCTGCCCGGCCGGGAACGAGCCCGCGACCATGAACAGCAGCGCTGACACGATCAGGCACCAGCCCGCGAGCCAGCCGAGATAGGGGTGCAGGACCCGTCCGACCCAGGCGTAGGCGGCACCGGCGCTCGCGCCCATCTTGTTGAGCTGGTGGTAGGCGATCGCGATCCCGAACATCGGGATCCCGCACCACAACAGCGCGGCCGGGCCGGCGAAGCCGACGGTCCCCACCAGGAGCGCCGTGGTGGCGGCGATCGAGTAGGCAGGTGCAACGCCGGCGACCGCCATCACAATCGCATCGAGGAAGCCCAGCGCTCCCTTGTCAAGGCCCCGAGATGCACCCTCCGAGCCGCCGGCTCCCGCCGGTCCAACATCACTTACAACTGACATGCAACTCCCCCTTCCAAGGGCTCACAGGCAGAGCCGCGCCGGTTCACCGGTCACGTCACGATCGATCCGAGATTGTCGTGCCGCCCTCTCCGCAGCGGATCGGCCGACGGTCCAACAGTTCGCCGCGGTAGTTAACCCGATGGGCGGCGGCCTGTGGGCAATTCGCTACTCCTCGTCCTCACCGGCGCCGCTGTTCTGGTCGAGGTGTCCAAAGACGCGGCTGAGCCCGCCCACCGCCTGCGAGAACTCCGAGGGGATCACGAACACCTTGTTGGCGTCACCCTGGGCCAGCCTCGGCAGCATCTGCAGGTACTGGTAGCTCAGCACCTTCGGGTCGGGGCCGGCTTCATGGATCGCCTCGAACACGGTCTGGATCGCCTGTGCCTCGCCCTCAGCGCGCAGGATCGCGGCCTGCTTCTCACCCTCGGCAGTCAGGATCGCGGCGCGCTGCTGCCCTTCGGCGGTGAGGATCTGCGACTGCTTGACGCCCTCGGCGTTGAGGATCGCGGCACGGCGGTCACGCTCGGCCCGCATCTGCTTCTCCATCGCCTCCTGGATCGAGCCCGGCGGGTCGATCGACTTGAGCTCGACGCGGTTGATGCGGATGCCCCACTTGTTGGTGGCCTCGTCCAGCACGCCGCGCAGCTGGGCGTTGATGTGGTCGCGGCTGGTCAGCGCGTCCTCGAGCGTCAGCGAGCCGATCACGTTACGCAGGGTGGTGACCGTGATCTGCTCGATCGCCTGTAGCGGGTTGGCGACCTCGTAGGTGGCCGAGCGGGCGTCGTTGACGGTGAAATACAGGACCGTGTCGATCTGCACCACCAGGTTGTCCTGCGTGATCACCGGCTGCGGCGCGAACGTCACGACCTGCTCACGCAGGTCGATCAGCGGCCGCAGCCGGTCGACGAAGGGCACGAGCACGGTCATCCCCGGGCCGAGCGTGCGGTTGTAACGGCCCAGGCGCTCGACGATCCCAGCCCGCGCCTGCGGAACGATCCGCACCGTCCGCGCGAACAGGATCACGAGGAAGACAACCACCACTGCTGCGACTATCGCGCCAACCATCGGACCCCGCTTTCACCACTCCATGACGAGCGCCGTGGCGCCCCTGATATCCACGATCTCAACGGTCCTGCCCGGTTCGATCACCACGTCCTCGTCGAGCGAGCGGGCGGTCCAGACATCACCGTCGATGCGCACCCGCCCCATACCCTCGCGGTTGGCGATGCGCTCGGTGACGCGCGCCTGGCGTCCGACCAGCGCCGCACCACCGGTACGCAGTTCCGGCGTGCTCGTCAGGCGACGGTGGACGAGCGGCCTGACCGACATCAAGGTGAGTATCGAGGCGAACACGAAGACCACCGCCGCCGCCGTCTCACCGGCCACGCTGGCGGCCACAGCCGCGAGCGCAGCACCCAGCGCAAATGGGGCCAGGAAGAAGCTCCCGGCGCCGGCGAGCAGCTCCCCGGCGCCGAATCCGCAGGCCACGACCAGCCAGATGATCCAACCAGTCACGGTACCGAGCTTACTCCCGCGCGCCACCCGCGGCCAGCGTCAGCTGACCAGCGCCCGGGCGTACTCCTGCGCGTCAAAGGGCCGCAGGTCGTCGAGCTGCTCGCCGACACCGATCAGCTTCACCGGTATGCCCAGCTCGCCCGCGATCGCCAGCGCGATGCCACCCTTGGCGGTGCCGTCGAGCTTCGTCAGCACGAGCCCCGAGACATCGACCGCCTGCGAGAACAGCTGCGCCTGGCGCAGCCCGTTCTGGCCGGTCGTCGCATCGACCGTGAGCAGGGTTTCGTGCGGCGCCTGCGGAATCAGCTTGGCGACCACACGCCGCACCTTGGCCAGCTCGCCCATCAGGTCATCCTGCGTGTGCAGGCGTCCGGCGGTGTCGACGATCACCACATCCGCCCCGATCTCGATCGCAAGCCTGACACCGTCGTAGGCAACCGAGCCCGGGTCGGTCCGGTCGGGTCCGCGCACAAAGCGCGCACCGGCGCGCTGCGCCCACAGCTCCAGCTGCTCGACGGCAGCGGCACGGAAGGTGTCGGCCGCGACCAGCACCACGCTGTATCCGAGCTCACGGCTGAGGTGGTGGGCGAGCTTGCCGCTGGTGGTGGTCTTGCCGGTCCCGTTGACGCCCGCCATCAGGATCACGGTCGGCTTGGCTCGCAGGTCGACGTGCTCATCACCCACGCGGGCGATGCCGGCTAGCAGCTCGGTCAGCCGGGCGGTCAGCGCCTCGCCGCCGGTGATCCCGCCGGCGGTCGCCTCCCGCTCGAGCTCGGCCACCACCCTGGCGGTCGTGCGAGCACCTACGTCGGCACGGATCAGCGCCTCCTCGAGACGCTCCCAGGTCTGCTCGTCGATCTCCTGAAAGAGCGTCGCCTGGATCTCCGCTCCGAGCGCCTGCCTGGTCTTGCGCAGGTTCTCGCGCAGGCGCGAAAACATCCCTCGCCGCGCGGCCGCGCGCTCACCGCCGCCGGCCGCGGGCGCTGCGAGGCCATCGTCGACCAGGAACAGGTCGGCCCAGTCGCGTGCCATCGCCGCAGCCGCCTGTCAGGCGGCAACCTCGCGCACGGGCAGACGCCGCGAGACCACCTTGGAGATCCCGTCAGCGCCCATCGAGACCCCGTAGAGCGAATCGGCCGCCTCCATGGTGCGCTTCTGGTGCGTCACCACGATGAACTGCGCCCGGTCGCTGTAGGTGTCGAGCAGGTCCAGGAAGCGCGAGATGTTGATGTCGTCGAGCGCCGCCTCGACCTCGTCCATGATGTAGAACGGACACGGCCTCGCGAGAAAGACCGCGAACAGGAAAGCCAGGGCGGTCATCGCCTTCTCGCCCCCGGACAGCAGGCTGAGCCGTTTCATCGGCTTCCCGGCACGGGTGATCTCGATCTCGATGCCAAGCAGCTCCTCCCCGCCGCTGGCATCCTCAGCGCCATCAGGCTCGATGCCCGGCTCGGCGCCCGGCTCGGCGCCGCCCGCGCCCAGGACCGAGCCGGACTGCGCACCGATCACGGGCGCCCGCGGGTCCGTCTCCGCGACCAGCCGCAGCTGCCCGCCGCCGCCCGGAAAGACCCGCGCTGCGAGCTCCTCGAAGTTGCGCGCGGCCAGCGCGAAGGTCTGCTCGAACGTCTCACGAATCTGGCGGTCGGTATCCCTGATCAGGCCCGCCAGCTCCCGCAGGGCCGCCTCCAGGTCATGGCGCTGGGACTCCAGCAGCTCGACATGCGCCACCGCCTCCGCGTACT
>JAJYHG010000110.1 GCA_021784895.1 Actinomycetes bacterium | reverse complement strand
GACGGTGGATCGCTGCCTCGCCGAGGTCGTCACGGCGGTGCACGAGAGCGGTGGCGTGCTGCTCGTAACGGCCGATCACGGCAACTGCGACCACATGCTCGAGCCCGACGGGAGTCCGAACACAGCGCACTCGCTCAACCCGGTCCCCGTGATCGTGACGATGCCCGGGCTGCGCCTGCGGGGCGGCGGCGTGCTGGCGGACGTTGCGCCCACCATCCTCGAGCTGCTCGGCTACGCGCAGCCCGAGCAGATGACTGGCGTCTCGCTTCTCGCCCGCTGACGGCGGTTGCGCGGCACGGCCCCGGGCCGCGTCAGGCGTCGCGGCGCAGCAGCAGCACGGCGCCGATCGCGATCACCGCCGCGGTATATCCGCAGAAGATCGCAAAGGCCGCCCAGGGCGCAAAGTCGTGGGGTCCTGTCAGCGCCTGCGCTACCGCCTGCCCGAGGCTCGACGGCAGGTAGGGGTTGATCGCGTTGGCAGTGGCGCTGGGCAGGATTGCGACCAGCCCGGGGAGGACGAAGAAGACACCGACGAACAGCGAGATCCCGCCCGCGGTGCGGCGCACGATCGTGCCGAGCGCGATGCACAGCGCGCCGGTGGCGGTCGTGAACAGCGCCGCGCCGAAGATCGCACGCAGCGCGTGGGCCGAGCTCAGGGAAGCGTTCACGTGGTGCTCGGCGAAGATCGCCTGGCCGCCGAGGAAGCCGATGAACGCCGCGATCACCATCAGCACCAGGGTCACGGCCGAGAACACCAGGAGCTTGGCCCACAGGACCGGCAGCCGCTTCGGGGCCGCCATCAGGCTGGAGCGGATCATCCCCGTGTGGTACTCGCCGGTGATCGTCATCACGCCGAGGATCGCCATCGCCAGCTGCGCCAGGTGCCAGCCGCCGAGGCTGCGGTCGATCGGGTTGATCGTCAGGCGCTCAAATAGTGAGAGGTGCGACCAGCGAGCCATCTCGATCGCGGCGATCAGGGGGCCGAGCCCGGCCTGTGCGGCGAACGCAAGCAGCAGCGACCAGCGGGTCGAGCGCAGGGTCCAGAGCTTGGTCCACTCGGAGCGGATCACGCGGGGGAGGGTCACCCGCTGGCCCGCTGCGCCCGACGCTACCGGCGCGCGGGTGGCGCTGGTCGTGCTCACTGGGTGGGCTCCGATTTCGCTACGAGGCTGACTGGTACCCGGCCGTCGCCCAGCGTCTGCTGATACTCCACGGTGTCCTTGGTGATGCTCATGAAGGCGTCCTCGAGCGAGACCTGCAGCGGCGTCAGCTCGTGCAGCACTATCTGCTGCGCGGCCGCCAGCTCGCCGATCTGCTCCGAGCTCAGCCCGTACACCTGCAGCGCCCCGTCATCGATCGGCTCCGAGCGCCCGCCGCCACGGCCGATCGCCGTCATCAGGGCCTCGGGCTGGGGCGAGCGGACCCGGACCGGCGCGCCCGATGAAGCGCGGGCGACGAAGTCAGCGACCGTGGTGTCGGCGATCAGCCGCCCGCGCCCGATGACGATCAGGTGGTCGGCGGTCTGTTCCATCTCGCTCATCAGATGCGAGGAGAGGAAGACGGTCCGGCCCTCCGCGGCAAGGCTCCTGAGGAGGTTGCGAATCCACCTGATCCCTTCAGGGTCCAGTCCGTTGGCCGGCTCGTCGAGCACGACCGTTGCCGGGTCGCCGAGCAGCGCCGCAGCCACGCCGAGGCGTTGCCCCATGCCAAGCGAGAAGCTGCCAACGCGCTTGCGCGCGACCGACTCGAGCCCGACCAGCTCGATCACCTCGCTCACGCGCCAGCGGGGGATACCGTGCGTCTGCGCGAGCGCCAGCAGGTGGTTGAACCCGGACCGGCCGGTGTGCACCGCGCGGGCTTCGAGCAGTGCGCCGACCTCGTGCAGCGGTGCCACCAGGTCGCGGTAGTGCATGCCGTTCACGGTGGCGGTGCCGCGCGTGGGACGGTCGAGGCCGAGGATCAGTCGCATGGTCGTGGACTTGCCGGCGCCGTTTGGTCCCAGGAATCCGGTCACGATCCCCGGCTTGACGGTGAAGTCCAGCGAGTCGACGGCGATGCGGGCGCCGTAGTGCTTGGTCAGCTCGCGGACCTCGATCATCCAGCCCCAGTCTAGTTATGACCGGGCGGTGAACGCGGGGCCTGCGTACCGTCCGGCGCGTGGCCTACCTGCCAGAATGGGGCGAGAGATGAGCGGAACCCAGGTCGGGCTCGTCGTATCGGTGTTCATCGCCTGCACCGTCGAGGCGGTGGAGGCGCTCACAATCGTGCTCGCGGTCGGCACCACGCGCAGCTGGCGCTCGGCGATGAGCGGGGTCGGAGCTGCACTGCTGGCGCTGGCAGCCGTGACGGCCGCGCTCGGGCCAGCGCTGACGGCGCTGCCGATCGACGTGCTGCGCGCGGTCATCGGCGGGCTGCTGCTCGTCTTCGGCCTCCAGTGGCTGCGCAAGGCGATCCTGCGGGCCGGGGGACTGAAGCCGCTGCACGACGAGCAGGCCGCCTACGCGCGCGAGTCGCAGGCCGCACAGGGAGCCGGCGCGGTCGGCGAGGGGCTCGACGGGTATGCCTTCTTCGTCGCGTTCAAGGGCAGCTTCCTCGAGGGTTTGGAGGTCGTCTTCATCGCGCTCACGTTCGGCTCAAACCAGCACGACGTGCCGCTGGCGGCCGCCGCGGCAGCGGCGGCCGTGCTGGTGGTCAGCGCCATCGGAGCGCTGCTGCGGGCTCCGCTCGCGCGGGTGCCGGAGAACGCCATGAAGTTCGCAGTCGGCGTGATGCTGACATCCTTTGGCACCTTCTGGGGTGGCGAGGGAGTCCACGCGCACTGGCCCGGGGGCGACGCTGCGCTGCTTGCGATCGTGCCCGCCGTGCTGCTCTTCGCCCTTGGCCTCGTGGCCCTGCTCCGGCGCACGGCTGCGGCTGCTCCGTCGCCCGCCAGCGATGCGGTGGCCAGCGCATGAGCAGGCTCAGGCAGTTTCCGCGCTTCCTGTGGGACTTCGTGATCGGCGACGATTGGCGGATCGCCTTTGCCGTGGCCGTGGCTCTGGCGCTGACCCTGGCCCTGTCAGACGCGGGGATCAGTGCCTGGTGGCTGCTGCCGGTGGTGGTGGCCGTGATCCTGAGCATCTCAGTCTGGGAAGCACGGCGCGCTCGCGGCTGAGCGGCAGCTGGCCGTGGGGCACAATTTGACGGTGTCTGGCTACTTCACCGACGCATCGCTGATCCGGCGCATCCACGGCGAGCAGGTGGTTGCCCTGTCGGGGGCGCGGGCGCTGCTGATGCAGGCCGCGCATCCGGTTGCGTTTGCCGGCTTCTTCATGTCCACGGGATCCCTGGACGACCCTTACGGGCGCCTGCAGCGCACGGCACGCGTGCTTGACACGATTATCTTCGGCGAGCGCGAGGCGGCTGACAGGGTGACCGCGGTGGTGCGCCGCGTGCACAGCGCGACCCGCGGCGTGCTGCCACGGCCCGCCGGCAGATTCCCCGCAGGCACGCCCTGGGCGGCCGACGACCCGGAGCTGATGCTCTGGATCCTGGCCACCCTGGCTGATTCGGGCGCTCTGGTCCACGAGCGCTACGTTGGTGCACTGAGCGCGCGCGAGCGGGAGGCCTACTGGCGGGACTGGCGCACCGCCGGCCAGCTGTTCGGGCTCGCGGCCGCTGACATGCCGCAGAGCTTTCACGGGCTGCGCACCTACATGGCGCAGATGCTTCGCGGCGACGTCCTCCACGTCTCCGCCGAGGCCCGTGAGCTCGGGATCGGGGTCGTGCTGCGACCGCCGGTGCCACTGACGGCACGCCCGCTGCTCGAGCTCGCCAACTTCATCACCGTCGGGCTGCTACCCGCTCGCATCCGCCGGGAGTACGGGCTGAGCTGGGATCCCGTGCGCGCGGCCGTGCTCAGGGCGGGTGCCGCGCCGGCCAGGATGATGCTGGTTCCGGCCCTGCCCGCGCGCCTGCGCTTCCGGCGCAGCCCGGGCCTGGTCGCTATCGTTTGAGCTGCCCGCTGTGACTGGCGCGACTAGGTGGAGCACCACCGGGGAGCGGCGGGCTGCCGTCCGCCGCGCGCCTGGGCACCCATCTCTCTCCCTCACCCGACCCCACTCGAGGAGCGGCCGTGCCCCAGACCCAGACCCAGATACGCATACCAGAGCAGATCAAGCCCCGCGACGGGCGCTTTGGCTGCGGGCCCTCCAGGCTCCGCGCCGACCAGCTTCCCGCGCTCGCCGCCTCCGGGGGCTCGGTGATGGGAACCTCTCACCGGCAGAGGCCGGTCAAGCAGCTCGTGGGCCGCGTGCGCGCCGGCCTGCGCGAGCTGTTCGGCCTCCCCGACGGCTACGAGGTGATCCTCGGTAACGGCGGCACCACCGCGCTCTGGGACGCGCTGATCGCCGGCGTGATCCGTGAGCGCGCGCTGCACCTCACCTACGGTGAGTTCTCGGCCAAGATCGCCTCGGGGACCAAGCGGGCGCCGTTCCTGGCAGCTCCGATCGTCGTCGGCGCGCAGCCCGGCGACGCGCCCGACCCGCTGGCGGCCGCCCAGCACGGCGCCGATGTCATCACCTGGGCGCACAACGAGACCTCGACCGGCGTGATGGTCCCGGTCGTGCGCCCCGGCGGGCTTGACGAGGACTGCCTGGTGCTGATCGACGCGACCTCGGGCGCCGCCGGCCTGCCCGTCGACGTCGCCGACGCGGACATCTACTACTTCGCCCCGCAGAAGGGCTTTGCCTCAGACGGCGGTCTTTGGCTGGCGCTCGCAAGCCCGGCGGCGCTCGAGCGGATCGAGCGCATCGACGCCGAGCGGCCAAGCGTGGGTGCAGCCCGCTGGATCCCGGAGTTCCTGTCGCTCA
>JAJYHG010000194.1 GCA_021784895.1 Actinomycetes bacterium | reverse complement strand
CTCGGTCAGCTTCGTGCTCCACGCCGGCGGGCTGCTGGCCACGCCGCTCGATTCCGAGCAGTTCATGCAGTACGGACTCCCGGGCCGGGGTACGTGGATCACGATCTACACCAACGGCCCCACCCATGCCTACATGGAGATCGCAGGGCTGTGGTTCGACACGGCCGCGCAGACGGCGCTGAACGGCAATGACCGCTGGTCGCTGACGCGGATCGGCGAGCCCGGTTACGGTCACTTCTTCGCGCGCCATCCTGCTGGCTGGTAGGGGTAGGATTGGAGGCAGTGTCAGCGCTCGTCGACCTCTACACCGTCCCGCCTGATTTCCTGGACTTCCGCGACACGATCCGGCAGATCGCGCGGGACAGGATCGCGCCGCGGGCGGCGGAGATCGATGAGCGCGCCGAATACCCTCACGATCTACGCCGGCTGCTGGCCGAGCAGGACATCCTCGGCCTGCCGTTTGAGGAGGAGCACGGCGGCACCGGCACCGGCGCGCTGATGCTGAACATGGCGGTCGAGGAGATCGCCAAGGCCGATGCGTCGACCGCGCTGATCCTGATGATCCAGGAGCTGGGCACGCTGCCGATCAAACTGTTCGGCTCCGACGAGCTCAAGGCGCGCCTGCTCCCGCGCTGCGCCAGCGGCGAGTTCTCGCCGGCCTTCGCGCTGTCTGAGGCGGAGGCGGGCTCTGACCCCGGCGCGATGCGTACCACGGCCCACCGCGACGGCGAGGACTGGGTCATCAACGGCGCCAAGGCATGGATCACCAACGCCGGCATAGCCGATTTCTACTGCGTGTTTGCGGTGAGCGATCGCGAGGCGGGACATGCGCACGGGATCACCGCGTTCGTCGTCGAGGCCGACCGGCCCGGCTTCAGTCCCGGCAAGCTCGAGCACAAGCTCGGGATCCGTGCCTCGCCGACCGGCTCGCCGGTGTTCGAGGACGTCCGGGTTCCAGCCGCGAACGTGATCGGCGATGTCGGCCAGGGCTTCAAGGTGGCGATGAGCACGCTCGACCGGTCCCGCCTGGGTGTGGCGGCGCAGGCGCTCGGGATTGCCCAGGGCGCGACCGACTACGCCGCCGCCTACGCGCGCGAGCGCCGAGCGTTTGGGCAGCCGATCTCAAGCTTTCAGGCCATCCAGTTCAAGCTGGCGGACATGGAGACCAAATGCGCGGCCGGCCGCGAGCTGCTCTACCAGGCCTGCTGCCGGGCCGACCGGGGTGACCCCGAGCTTGGCAAGTTCTCGGCGATGGCGAAGCTGTTCTGCTCCGACACGGCGATGGAGGTCACGGTCGAGGCGGTGCAGATCCTCGGTGGATATGGTTACGTGCGCGACTATCCAGTCGAGCGGATGATGCGGGACGCGAAGATCACCCAGATCTATGAGGGCACGAACGAGATCCAGCGGCTGGTGATTGCGAGGACCCTGAGGTAGGTGCGCGTGCGCAGGCCACCCACCAGTGTCCGCACGGTCCTCCTCGCCGGACTCTCCGCGCTCGTGTCTGGCTTTGGCGTGGTGGCGCTGCTGACCGGGCTACGGGCCACCGGGCTGCTCAGGGCGGTCGAGCTGGGCTCGGTCGTGGTCCTCGGCGCCTCAGTCGTGACGGGGGTGATAGTGCTCTCGCTGGTCCACCTCGCGAACTGGCAGTCACCGGCCTCCGAGGACGACTTCGAGGCGCTCGTGCAACGCTCCGAGCGGCTCGCCGTCGACGACCCGTGGGGCTATGGCGGCTACGACGACTTTGGTGACACCGACGAGCAGGACGCGCTCGAGCTGGACAGCGAAGAGGACTTCAAGGCGCTCGTGCGGATGGCGATCGATGAGCTGCCACTCGAGTTTCACCGCGCGCTCGAGCACGTGGCGGTGGTCGTCTCCGACGGTGGCGCGGCGGTGCGCACCGGGCGTGGCCGGCGTGGCGTCTACGGTCTCTACCAGGGCGACACGGTCGTGCAGAACTACTTCCACGACCGCATCGTCATCTTCCGCGACACGCTGCTGCGCGACTTCGGCCACGACCCAGAGCTGCTGCAGGAGCAGGTGACGCGCACGCTGCGCCACGAGCTCGCCCACCACCTCGGCTGGGACGAGCGCGGGGTGGACGGTCTCGGCCTTTAGGGGTCAGCCCCGCTCGCCCGCAGCCCGGCTCGGACCGGCTGCAGGCGGTAGCGCAGAAACAGCGTGCCGTCGTGCTCGAGCACGGCTGCGAGGCGGGCTTGCGCGGGTGGTTCCGGCGGTGGTCCGCTGACCACCGCCGGACCCGGCGCTCCACCACTGAGCCGCGGCGCGAGCGTCAGGAAGAGCTCGTCGACGAGGCCGGCTCGCAGCAGGGCGCCAAAGAGCGTGGGACCGCCCTCGCAGAGCAGCAGCCCAACACCGTGCTCGGAGCGCAGCGACTGGAGCGTGGCGGGCAGCGTGGTCAGGGGCGCGTGGGCGACGGTCGCGGCCAAGCGGGCCGCGACCGCAGGGGCAGGTGAGAAGACCAGCGCGCGCGCGCCGGCCTGTGCGAACAGCGGGATCTGGAGCGGAAGGCGTCCGCTGCGGCTGATGGTCACCAGCAGGGGCTCGGCCGGCAGGCCACTCGCCAGGCGCCGGTCGCGCCGCGCGGCGTCTGGAAGCAGACGCTTGTAGCGCTCTGCGGCGAGCGTGCGCGGTCCCGCCAGGACCGCGTCTGCGCGCTCACGCAGCGTGTAGAAGAGCTCCCGGTCGGCGGCGCTCGAGAGCGCGCGCGAGTCCTCGCCGACGGTGGCGCGCCCGTCTGCGCTGGAGACGAAGTTGGCGATCGTGTAGGGGCGTCCACGGTGCTCGCCGCGACCGCGCAGAGCCAGTGGCTCGAGGTAGGACCGTGCGCTGAGGGCGGGCCCCGGAGGTGTGAGCTGACGGTAGCGTGGTGTTCCCAAGCTCGCGAAACGGTAGCCTGCCTGCCATGCAACGTGATGACCCCACCAAGCCCGACCGCAACCTGGCGCTCGAGCTGGTGCGTGTGACGGAGGCGGCGGCGCTCGCGGCAGCGCGCCAGATCGGGCGCGGCGATAAGGAGGCGGCCGACCAAGCGGCCGTCGACGCCATGCGCCACGTGCTCGACACCGTGGCGATGGACGGCGTGGTCGTGATCGGTGAGGGTGAGAAGGACGAGGCACCGATGCTCTACAACGGCGAGCACATCGGCGACGGCTCACCGCCGCTGGTCGATATCGCCGTCGACCCGCTCGAGGGCACGCGCTTGACGGCGCTCGGAATGCCGAGCGCGCTGACGGTGATCGCCCTGGCTGAGCGCGGCGCGATGTTCGATCCGGGGCCGTGTGTGTACATGGAGAAGCTGGCCGGCGGCCCCGACATCGCCGACCTGCTGGATCTGGAGCGGCCGCTGCCGGAAACGCTCGCGCTGATCGCGCAGCGGCGGGGGTCGAGCATCCGCGATATCACGGTCGTGATGCTCGACCGCCCGCGTCACCACGAGCAGATGGCGGCTGTGCGCGCGGCGGGTGCGCGCGTGCGCCTGATCGTGGACGGCGACGTGTCGGCCTCGCTGCTGGCGGTCTCCGAGAACGCGCCGGTCGACGTCATGTGGGGGATCGGCGGCACGCCCGAGGGGGTCATCTCAGCCTCCGCGATCAAGTGCCTCGGCGGCCAGATCCTGGGGCGGCTGTGGCCGCGCGACGAGGATGAGCGCCGCCGGGCGGTCGAGGCGGGCTACGAGCTCGGGCGCGTCCTGACCAAGGACGACCTGGTCCAGGGCGAGCACGTGTTCTTTGCGGCCACCGGCGTGACGGACGGCGACGTGCTGCAGGGCGTGCGCTACGGGCGCGGCGAGGTCGCCACCACCGAGTCGCTGGTGACGCGCACGCGCTCGCGTACGGTGCGGCGCATCAGCGCCCGCCACGACCGGGCGAAGCTGCGCGAGCTGAACGCCGGGTTCGATATCTGAGAGCGCGTCCGGCGCTCAGCGCTCAGCCTCGCCGGCGCAGGCGGCCGACCTTCGACTCCGCCAGTTCGAGCGTGGCCAGCGAGCGCAGGAAGGCATGGGTGACCAGGACGTGCACCGCAGCCTGCGTGGCCCGGTAGACGGGCGTGCCCAGCCCCTTGGCGATCGCGGGATAGAAGTTGGCCACCTCGACGTCTATGTCGAGCTTGGCGGGGTCGCTGACAACCGGCTCGCGCCACACGCGGATCGCGAGGAACCCGCACCCACGGCCGCTGCGAGAGACCAGCAGTCCGTCGCGGATCGCCCAGCTCAGGCTGCCGTGGTCGCGCTCGAGCGTGTAGTCCGGCGCATCGAAGCGCAGCAGCGTGAGCGGTTTGACCAGCAGTATCACCGAGCGCTCCTGCTCGCCGTAGGCGACCCGGATGACGCCGAGCGTGGCGCGTGCCAGGAACTCCCAGTAGGTGCGCCCGAGGTTCTCGAGCTGGGCTGGGCTCCAGAGCGTGTCCAGACGTGAGCGGGGAAGCTCCAGATGCGCCGACTGGAGCGAATGGACCGAACCATCAGCTGCGATCCTCGTGCAGTTGCGCGGCGAGACGATTGATGCGCGCCCGGGGCGCCGGCGCAAGCGCCGGTCACGCACAACGAGCCAGATGACGAACGCGGCGATGCTCGCGACGGCGGTCTGCATGGGCGGATTGTGCATCAGGCACGGGCCACTTTGAGGCAGCAGCCTGTCGCGGCGCGCCAGGCGCGGCCGTTGCTCGTGCGGTGTAGGCTGTAGCGCCTTGCAGCAGCGGTCCCGGGGCTGGTGGGCCAAAAGTTGGGCCTGCGGGCGATGGGCTACAGGTCCGATGCAGGCAAGCCGTTTATGTGGGCAAGTGGGTTTGGGCCGAGTAACATTTCAGCATTGTTAAGTGAGGGCGCCGCCCGTGCGGCGGGGGTTCTCAACGACATTTCGAGCGGCCCGGCCTGCCTTGGTCG
>JAJYHG010000071.1 GCA_021784895.1 Actinomycetes bacterium | reverse complement strand
TGGGCGACCGCGAGCAGGAGTCCGGCCAGGTCGGCGTGCGTGAGCACCGCGCAGGCGACACCGGCGCCGTCAGCATCGAAGCCTTTCTCCAGCACATCGGCGAGCTGATCTCCACGCGGTCGCTCACCACCCCGGCAGCTTGACTGCACCTGTCACGGCGCTGCTACCCGAGCACCCGTGACTTCGCTCTCATTGACCGTCAGCTAAGAGTCGCCGCGATGGCGGCCACGTTCAACGCTGACTGAAACCTGCGGCGCATTACGCCCTCGACGGGTACCGGCGACCACCTCGTCAGCCTGATCGTCCCGGCTCGTCGACGTCTTCGAACGGCTCAGAGCACTCCCAGTCGCGAGGGGCTGACCCCGGCCCGGTGCCGATCGGCACGCCGCCGCAAACAACAACGGTCGACCCGGCAGCCCCAGCGTCAGCGTGCCCATAAGCGACTGTCACCCCGGCCCCCGCACCCCACGGCCGCCGGAACAGACCCAAGATGCCGCCCAGCGCCCCAGCCGGAACTCATGACACCCAACCCAACCCAACCCAACCCAAGCCGGTCCCGGCTGGCCGTCAGGAACGCTAGGACCGCTGACTGCACGATCGAGGTCAAGTGGCCCATTGCTGGTTGTTACTACCGTCCCACGCATACCACTCGACTGGCGCTCCGTTACTTGAATTGCCGAGGCTACTCAGGACGGTGTATCCAAAGAACGGGATGGAGTCTGCGTTCGCGAGTGCGGTGTAGCCCCCAGCGAGGGACATAAAGTCAAATGACTCCGCCTGTGAATTGCCGCTGGCGCACGGTTCCATATACACCGGAGTGTAGTTAGCGAGGCTGCTCGCGTCGGTGCTCCCGGCCGATATGCAGAGTTGGTCGCCCGCATTCTCGATCTCGCCGCCGCTAGTGAAGTACCAGCCTTGGTTGGCTGTTCCGTCACAAGACCACATCACGACTGGCGTGCCGACACCACCGCCGCGACTTGTGATGCACGTGCCAGTGCCTCTATTACTCAGTGGGACTGGATTACTGCCACCAACGATGACCGTATCTGGGTTCGCGGTCGCAGAAGGATTTGACGTGCCGTCAGCAAGTGCGGTCGACGCCGAAACGCCAAGCCCGCAAGCAACCGAGATGAGCACTGCTAAGAATGACAAGAATTGTCTCCGCATGTATCTCCCTAATCAATGGGTTGGGGTTGGAATCTTTCAGCCGCAGACTGGCAGCGCTGCGAAGTCTATCGCCTCTTCGTAGTACTTTGTGAGGTCGTTGGAATGCCCTCATGCACCAGCTTTACGTAATTTCGGTCTGACGTGACCAAGAATCAGGTCTATCAGGCGCGTATCTGAGACACCAGATTTATGACGATACACCTTCTGACGGACCTCACAAAGTACTATTAGTCCTAAATCAAGCTCAAGCGTTCGGCTCGTCGGTGAGGCCTTCTGACCATGTTTGGAGCGTGTTGACGGTCGGGTGGCTGGTTGTTGGGGTCGTTGAGTTCGCTGTTGCTGCCGGGGGGCGTGGTTGGGGTCGCTTGAGCGCGCCGACGGGCCCGTTTTCGGGGTCGTTGAGGTGGAGCCGGGGTTCGGCTCGGGCTGTCGGGTAGTGGGCGGGGTTGGCGCCAGGGTGAGCTGCCCGTCAGAGTGCGTCGAGCAGGCGGAAGAAGACGCCGAGCCATGGGTTGTGGGCGAGGATCCGCCAGCGGATGGTGCGGGCGGTCTTGACGATTTGGCAGGGGCGTTGAGCGTGTTGACGGGGGCGTGCAGGGCGCGGACCTGGCCTTTGAGTTGGGAGATCAGGTTCTCTTGGTTGCAGCGCTGGCGGGCTTCGGCGGTCACCTCATCAGCGGACAGGTCCGGGTCGTTGGTGATGTAGAAGAAGAACCTGAACTCGTCAAAGAGCACGTTCTCGCCGCGCTCGGCGGACAGGTTCTTGCGCAGCGCGATCACGCGGTAGTCCTTCTTGCACTTGCCGGGGCGGTAGGTGAACTCGACGACGTCCTCGCTCTTGGTGCGAATCGTCTTGTAGGCGCGTTGGCGGACGATCTGATCCTTGACGTTGGCCGGCCGGGTGCGGGGGGCCGTGGCGATCGCGCGCTCGGCGCGGCGGGCGAGCTCGTGGTAGAGCTCGTCGTCGGCGCCCTCGGCGCGCTCGATCAGGTTGGCCTTGGCGTCGTAGCCGAAGATGAACCGCACGCCGTCGGCATTCCAGCGGTCAAACTCGGTGGTCAGCGAGAACTCGGTGTCGCCGCGCAAGAGGATGTCGGTGAACCCGGCCTGACGGGCCAGAGCGATCGCCCGGTCATAGAGGGGGATGACCCCTTCGTGGGAGGGGCGGTTGGCGCCGTGCAGCGCCAGGTACAGCGGCTCTGCGGTGTTGGCGAGGGACACGACGAGGTGAGCGAACTGCCAGAGCCGGTTGCCCACCGCAGAACGCGCGAACCCCTGCTCCAACAGCCACCGCTCGAACCCGGCCGCATACAGCGCCAACGGCCCCGACACCACCGGCACCCAAACCCAGTCGCCCATCTGCGTCCTCCCGCAGATCACGAACACCAAGACAGGAAACGCGATCGGCCGCAGCGGAGACTATCTCAAGTAGCTCACCGCCCCGACCACGCTCTTTGCGGGAAGATCTTGGAACCCCACGCGCCCAACGTCAGATAACTACCGGCCGGAGATAAGGGGTGAAGTGCGTGCAGGCCGGCCGGCTGTTCGGCATGCGTTCTGAGCACGTGAGCCGGCTGCGCAGGCAGGTGGCCGAGCAGGGGTCGGGTGCGCCGGTGCGGCCGATGGGACGCCCGCGCAAGCTCGGCCGCGGCGCGCTCGCGCGGGCGTACGCGATGTCTGACGAGGGTGCGACGGGCAGGGCGATCGCGAAGCGGCTCGGGGCTTCGGAGGCGACGATCTCCAGGGCGCTGTCCTGCCTGGTTCCGTGCCAACCCGCGCGAACCCGACGGTGAGTGTCGACATGAGCCGCAGGTTCGATCTTCGCCTCTTCTTACCCGCAAAGCGTAATTTAAGATGTAGAGCACCAGCATGACCGCACCTTACGCTGACAGCCTGCACGTGATGGGATCACCGCGGCACGGGCGGATTGTTCCGACCGCAGATCAGGGTTAGGCAATGCCCCTGAAGCGAAAGGTTGCGTTCACGACTGCGATCATCGTCGCTACTGCTATCGCTGGCGCGTGTACCGTCTCCTATATGGTCGTGCGAGCGCAACTCTACTCGCAGGTCAACAGTGCGCTCGAACAGCAGAGGATCGCTATCGAGACAAGCGGGTTTCGCTCAATAGGCAGGGCTTTACCGAGCAATTCTGCCCGATCGGGCGGGCCCGCTCAGTACGTGCAGATCGTCGATTCCTCCGGTAGCATCTTGTGGGAGCAGACCAATCCTCAGCTTCCGGTTACTCGAAGGGCCGAGTTAGACGCGGCATCCGGTAACCCGCGAGGAACAATCACTGACACAGCAGCATCGGGGACCACGTTGCGAGAGATCACATTCGGCCTACCCAATGGCGCACTTGTGAATGGGGTCCCATTTCGTGCCGCAGTTCAGCTTGCCCGTCCGCTCGGAGGCGTGCAAAGCATTCTCGATGCGCTTCGCTTGATTCTCTTGGTTGTCTGGGGTGGCGGAACAGGTCTTGCTTTGTTGGCGGGTCGCGCGGCCGCACGACGAGTGCTGGCTCCACTTGAAGATACGGCTATAGCCGTCGAGCACATACGCCAAACGGAGGATCTGAGTCGCAGGGTGCCCGTGCACGCGCACGACGAAGTAGGGCGGCTTGCGGTCAACTTCAATGGTATGCTTGAGCGGCTGGCGGCGTCGCGAACAGCGCTCGCAGCATCGGTGGCCGCGCAGCGACAACTCGTAGCTGACGCATCTCATGAGCTACGCACGCCAATAACGAGTATCCGGACTAACCTCGAAGTGCTCGATACCAACCCCGAACTCCAACCGAGTGAAGAGCGTGCGATGCTCGCGGACATGCTCGAGCAAACAGACGAACTCTCCAGCCTGATAAATGACCTGATCGAGACCGCTCGCGCGGATGAAGCCCCACGGCTCGTGGATGACATCCGACTCGATGAGTTGGTCGAAAACTGTGTCAGAAGGGCCCGCCTCACATTTCCGGGGTTAACGTTTCAGGCAGACTTGGAGCCAACCGTCGTCGAGGGCTTGTCGGACCGCCTTAGGAGGGCGATCAATAACGTTATCGACAACGCAGCCCTCCATTCGCGATCTGACGGGCTGGTGGTAATCTCCCTGACAGACGGAACGCTGACCGTACGCGATCACGGTGACGGGATCGCCGCGGCCGACCTTCCAAACCTGTTTCAGCGGTTCTACCGTGGAAAGTCGGAGAGATCTCGCCCTGGCACGGGGCTCGGTCTGTCGATCGTCAAGCAGGTGGCCGACCAACATGCCGCAGACGTGTCGGCCCGAAACCACCCCGATGGTGGGGCCGAGTTCGCCCTCCGGTTCCGAAGCGTCGTGCCAATACAAACTGGCTCCGACGAGGGATCGCCTACACCGGCGAGGACAACGCCGAGCACCGGCCGGTGATGGTCCACCGCGCCCTGTTCGGCTCCTTTGAGCGTTTCATCGGCATCCTCACCGAGCACTTCGGCGGGGAGTTCCCGGTCTGGATGGCGCCGGTGCAGGCGATCGTGCTGCCGATCACAGACCGCCACAACGCCTACGGCGAGTCCGTGCGCGCCCGCCTCGCGGCCGCGAGCGTGCGCTGCGAGCTTGACGACCGCGGCGAGTCCGCCGGGCGCAAGATCCGCGACGCCGAGCTGCGCCGGATCCCGTTCATGCTGGTCGTGGGCGACCGCGAGCAGGAGTCCGGCCAGGTCGGCGTGCGTGAGCACCGCGCAGGCGACACCGGCGCCGTCAGCATCGAAGCCTTTCTCCAAGATC
>JAJYHG010000144.1 GCA_021784895.1 Actinomycetes bacterium | reverse complement strand
CTCTGACGCCGAGCCCGACGAGCGCGCGCGCCAGATGTCACTGCAGGCCGCGCTGCACTCATTTGAATGGCTGGACCGGCGCGTGAACCTGATCGACACCCCCGGCGATCCGAGCTTCATCGCCGACGCGCTGGCGGCGTTGCGCGTCTGCGAGTCGGCGGTCTTTGTGGTCAACGCCGTGATGGGCGTCGAGGTGCAGACCAGACGGCTGTGGGCCCGCGCGGCCGAGCTGGACTTGGCCCGGCTGGTGTTCGTCAACATGCTCGACCGTGAGCGCGCCGACTTCTTCCGCACGCTCGAAACGCTGAAGGAAGCCTTTGGGCCGCATGTGGTGGCGACCGAAATCCCGATCGGGCAGGAGCACGAGGTGTCGGGAGTGATCGACCTGATCGACATGCGCGCCTACCGCTACGAGGGTGCCGGGCGCGACAACTGCGCCGAGCTGCCGGTCCCGGAGCAGCAGCTGGCCCAGGCTCAGGAGTACCGCGAGAAGCTGATGGATGAGGTCGCGGAGAACTCGGATGCGCTGATGGAGCGTTATCTGGAGGGGGAGGAGATCTCGCACGAGGAGATCGTCTCGGCGCTCAAGGAGGGAACCAACCACGGCCTGCTCTTCCCGGTCACCTGTGGCGTCGCGACCGCGAACCTCGCCACCAACCGTCTGCTCGACGCGATCGTCGAGGACCTGCCATCGCCGGTCAAGCATGGTGGCGTGGATGCCGACGGCCACATGCTCGAGCCGGACGAGAACAAGGAACTGTTCGCCTACGTCTTCAAGACCCGCGCCGACCCATTCGCGGGCCGCATCAATCTCTTCCGCGTCTATCAGGGCGTGATCCGGCATGACAGCCAGCTGCTCAACACCCGCGCGCACTGCAAGGAGCGCATTGGGGCGCTGCTCAGCCCTGGCGGCACGCAGGTGGCCCATGTCGAGGAGTTCGGGCCCGGCGACATCGGCGCCGTAGCCAAGCTCAAGGAGACGCGCGCCGGTGACTGGCTGGCAGCGCGCGACGAGCCGCTCCAGATGCCGTCGATCAAGCTCCCGGCGGCGGTCATGGCGTTCGCGGTCGAGCCGCGCTCAAAGGGCGACGAGGAGAAGATGTTCGCCGGCCTGCGGCGCCTGCAGGAGGAGGACCCGACGATCGACCTGCACCGCGATCCGCAGACCGGCGAGCAGATCGTCGCTGGACTCTCGCAGATCCACGTGGAGGTGATCACCGACCGGCTGCGAGACCGCTTCGGCGTTGAGGTCAATCTCAAGCCGCCGCGCGTGCCCTACCAGGAGACGATCCGCAGGGGCGCTAAGGCTCACGGCCGCCACAAGAAGCAGACCGGGGGCCGCGGCCAGTTCGGAGACTGCCACATAGAGATCGAGCCGCTGCCGGCCGGTGGCGGCTTTGAGTTCGTTGACGCGATCAAGGGCGGCGTGATTCCCGGCGGCTTCATACCGGCGGTGGAGAAGGGCGTCCGCGAGGCGATGCAGAGCGGTGTGGTGGCGGGCTATCCGGTCAAGGACATCAGGGTGAAGCTGTTCGACGGCTCATACCACTCGGTCGACTCCTCGGAGATGGCCTTCAAGCTCGCTGGTGGCCAGGCCATGCGCGATGCGATGGCCCAGGCCGACCCAGTGCTGCTCGAGCCGATCATGATGGTCAGCGTCGCCGTCCCCGATGACGCGGTCGGTGAGGTGATCGGTGACCTCAATGCGCGCCGCGGCCGTCCGCACGGCATGGAGCCGGTCGGGGGCGGGATGACCGAAGTCAGAGCCGAGGTGCCGATGGCGGAGATGCTCTCCTATGCACCGGATCTCCGTGCGATCACGGGCGGCCAGGGGGAGTACACGATGGAGTTCCTGCGCTATGAGGAAGTGCCCGCCCACCTGGCTGGCAAGGTGGTTGCGCACGCTCGCATGGAGCCGGTTGAGGCCTGAGCGGTGATCCGCAGCGATCGCTGCAGGGATTTGGCCGGGCGGCGCCGTCCGCTACGCTCGGTGCTTGCGCCGGGGGGCCCAGACCAGCCTCAACCGCCCCTGTGCGACCAATGAACCAGCCGCTCAGCATCAGCACCAGCCACCAGCACGACGTCTGTGACGTGTGCGCGCGCACGCTGCTGCGCGGCGAGAACACCGAGCCGTTCATCAACGGCGGGCGCCAGTACAACGTCTGCGAGCTGTGCAAGCCCCACGCACTGCATGAGGGCTGGCTGCGCGCCGGGATGCTGCCTGACCCGCCCGCCGGCGGCGATCGCCTGCAGCGGCGGCGGTCACTGTTTCACCGCCGCCGCGGCCGCGGCGAGCGTGGCCTGGAGCTGCAGGCGCCAGAGGGGCGCCACAGCCTCGACGATGAGCTTTCGGCCGCCGGCTGGGAGAGCACGCTGTACGCGGAAGCGCAGCAGTTCCAGCCGCCACCGCCACCGCCAGCGCCCGGCGGGCGCGCCCGCGACCGTGTCCGCGAGCCGCGCCACGTGCACGCCGTGCCGACCAGCGCCGAGCACAAGATCGCGGTCGCGGTGGACGTCTTCAACGCGAGTCCCCATCGCCGCACGGTGGCCGGCGTGGCCCGGTCGCTCGGTGAGCCTGCCGTGGCGATCGCGCCGGACCAATCGCACCCGGGCGTTGTCTGGATCGTCGTGGCCTGGGAGCTGTGCTGGTACCGCTACGAGGTCGACCTCTCAGACCCCAAGGGCAGCGCCCGGCTCGACGGGCAGGGCTACGAGCTCCACGAGCTCGGCGAGCACGAGCTGATCGGCAACGCGAGCGCGGACGGAAACGGCGCGCTGGTGCTGCTGTGAGCCCGTGCGGCGCTATGCGACGCTCCGGCCCTGTAGGCTTGAGAGCTGTGAGTGACGTGCTCGAAGAGCTGCGCCTGCGCCTGCACCAGGCGGCGGCAGAGCTGCGCTCGGGGAGGCTTGAGCCCTCACAGACCCTCGCTGTGATCGAGGACTGCGCGCTGCTGGCGGGCGAGGCCGCCGTCCAGCTCGACGCCGGGGTGAGAGCCGCCCTGGAGCCGCTGCCGGACCTTCCCGGCCAGCTGCCGCTGGCCGCGTCACAGGCCTGAAGCGTGAAAGCGGCCCGTGGAGTCGCCCGAGCAGCTCCCATGCCTGCGGCCGTGACCCCCGAGTTCCCTGACCACCTGCGCACGCAGGTCGACGACTACCTCGCGGCGATCCGCTTCAGCGACGATCCGGCGCTCGCCGGTCTCCAGGACGCGATGCGCTACTCGCTGCTGGCCGGTGGCAAGCGCATCCGGCCGGTGCTCGCGCTGGCCACCGCAGCCGCCATCAGCATGCCGGTGGAGCAGGTGCTGCCGCTGGCCGCGGCGCTGGAGCTGATCCACACCTACTCACTGATCCACGACGACCTGCCGGCCATGGACGACGACGACCTGCGCCGCGGGCGGCCGACCTGTCATGTCGCCTTTGGTGAGGACGTCGCGATCCTCGCCGGCGATGCGCTCTACGCGGAAGCCTTCCGTCACCTGCTCACCGAGCAGCGCGGGCAGCCCGCCAACCTGCTGCGGGCCGCGGCCGAGCTGGCCGGTGCGACCGGCGTGGACGGCATGGTCGGGGGGCAGTTCCTCGATGTGGAGGCCTCCGCGCCAGCGGGCGCGGGAGGCCTGAGACACCTCCATGAACTGAAGACCGGACGGCTGATCGGCGCCAGCGTCAAGTGCGTGCTGCTGATCGACGGTGGCCAGCCAGCTGCGACAATGGAGCGGTTTGAGGTCTTTGCAAGCGAGCTTGGCGTGCTCTTTCAGATCGTTGACGACATCCTCGACGTGACCGGGTCCGACGCGGCCCTCGGCAAGGCGAGCGGCAGTGACGAACGCCTGGGCAAGCGCACCTACGTGACCGAGTTCGGGCTGGAGGGCGCGCGCCGCCTCGCGCGGGAGGCGCACCACAACGCCAGCGGCGCGCTGGCGGGCGCCGGCACCCGCGAACCTGGCCAGTTGCAGCAGATCACCGATTTCATCGCCCGCCGCAGCTTCTAAGCTGGCACTGGACACATGCCTGAACTCCTGAAACAGATCAACCGGCCCCAGGATCTTCACAGCCTGAGCAGCGATCAGCTGCAGCAGGTGGCGGACGAGGTCCGCAGCTATATCATCGACACCGTCGGTGAGATCGGCGGGCACTTTGGAGCCAACCTCGGCGCGGTCGAGATCGCGGTTGCGCTGCACTCGCTGCTCGATTCGCCCCGCGACAAGATCCTCTGGGACGTCGGCCATCAGGCCTACCCGCACAAGGTCCTCACCGGGCGGCGCGACCAGCTGCCGACGATTCGCCACTATGAGGGCCTTGCCCCCTTCTGCTCGATCTTCGAGTCCGAGCACGACATCATGGGGGCCGGCCACGCCTCGACCGCGATCGGGTACGCGGTCGGGCTCAAGGAGGCAATGCGCCGCGGCCACGGCGAGGACGGGCACGTCGTGGCGGTCGTAGGTGACGGCGCCATGACCGGCGGAGTCGCGTTCGAGGCCGTCACGCAGGCCGGCGGCCTGGGCACGCCGATCGTGATCGTGCTCAACGACAACGGCATGTCGATCGCGCCCAACGTCGGCGCGCTGTCGCGCTACTTCAGCCGCGTACGGCTCAACCCCAAGCTCTGGCATGCGCGCGAGGACGTGGAGTCGACGCTCACCAAGCTGCCGGCGCTGGGGCACACCTTCGAGCGCCTGGGTCCGCACTTCAAGGAGTCAATCAAGGCCTTCTGGGCGCCGGGGCTGTTCTGGGAGGAGCTCGACTGGGCCTACATGGGCGTGATCGACGGGCACGACGTGCGTGAGGTGCGCCGCGCCGTCAAGGAGGCGCTCGCCGCCCAGCGGCCGGTGGTCGTGCACTGCGCCACGATCAAGGGCAAGGGCTTTGCGCCCGCCGAGGACGGTGGGCTGGAGGGCATGGAGCGCTGGCACGCGGCCAAGCCGAACTCGATCGCCAACGGCGCCCCTGCTCCTGC
>JAJYHG010000001.1:8921-84271 GCA_021784895.1 Actinomycetes bacterium | reverse complement strand
AGGCCCCCAGCGTCGGGACACCCGGCGTGAACCAGAGCGCCCCGAACGAGCCCGCCAGCAGCGCGGTGAAGTAGATCGCAGCGAAGTACGCCTTGCCGATGGCGGGCTCGACCGCACGGCCGACGAACCACAGCGAGAGCATGTTGATGCCGATGTGGACGATGCTCGCGTGCAGGAACCCCGAGGTCAAAAGCCGCCAGTACTCGTGGTGGCCGTGGCTCATCAGCGGCCCGAACAGCACCCCGTTGTAGTACACCCAGCCGCTGTCACTGCCGCCGAGCGTGACTCCGTCCGCCACCTCCCACAGGAAGATGATCGCGTTGATCACGATCAGCGTGTCGGTCACCGACCAGGTGCGCGGGTCATACCAGACAGCAGGCGCCGCGAAGCTGGCGCCGGCGCCACGGCCGCGCATGCGCCGCACCTTGGTGCGCTCGCCGGCACAGGCCGGGCAGCGCATGCCGACCGAGGTGGGCGTCATGCAGTCCGGGCAGATCGGCCGGCCGCAGTTGGAGCAGGAAACCCCCGTCTGGCGATCGGGGTGTCGGTAGCAGGCCGGCACGGGCTATCGGTCCGGCAAGATGCGCCGCGCTTCCTCGGCGATGTCCTTGAGCGTGCGTTCGGCGTACTGAAACAGGGTCGAGCCCCGTTCCGGCCGGGAACGGTGGCGCGCCCGCACGCGCAGTGCCACGAGCGCCGAACCCGCGGTCACGGTGACGCCAGCGGCAACCAGCGGCCGCACCCAGTTGCGCGGGTCGCGCATCGCGGCGAGCTCCCAGCTGTCGAGCTCCTCCTGGGCCGCCTCGGTCAGGGCGCTGAGCGCCGACTCGAGCTGCCCGGCCAGCCGCAGCGGCGGGTCGACCGGTGTGAGCGCCTCGCGCAGCAGCGCTTCCACGTTGGCGCTCACCGCAGCTCTCCGTTTGCCTCGGCCGCGCCCAGGATCCCCTCGAGCTGCCTGATCGAGCGGTGCAGCAGGACCTTGGTGGCCCCGTCCGAGCGGCCCAGCGCACGCGCGATCTCCCGGTTGTCCATACCGAGTGCGAAGCGCATGATCAGCGCTTCACGGCGGTCGTCGGGCAGCTGCTGCACGCCCGCGATGATGCTCTGCAGCTGCTCGCGGCCCTCGACCAGCGACTCCGTCGTGTGCGGGGCTGAGATCATGTCCGCGTCCTCGATCGCCGCCTCGAGCTTGCGCGAGCGGTCGCGGTAGAAGTTCGCCGCGAGGTTGTGGGCGATGCGGATGAGCCACGGCCGCAGCGGCCGGCCGCCAGCCTCGGCGCAGGCGCGCTCGAAGTGCCGGTAGGCCTGCAGGAACGTCTGCTCGGTGAGATCCTCAGCGTCATGGTGGTTGCCGACCCGGTAGAAGCTGTAGGAGTAGACGTCGCGCAGGTGCTCGCGGTAGAGCTCGCTGAAGCGCCTGTCCAGCTCCTGCTTGGTCGCGGGTTGTTGCTCGGCCACCTGCCCCAGCCTAGCTCGGCCCGGCCTGCCGCGCGCGCGGCGGCTTCCCGGTTGCGATCCGGCGTGTGGGTCGGGGCGCGGTCCATCTGCAATCGGTACACGGGCACCCGTGGCCCGTTACAGCCCGGTGGCGAGCTGTCACCGCCGGGTGAGACGACCTGGAGCGACGACCCGGCGGGGCCGCCGGCAAAGCGTGCCGGCGGCCCCGGGTCAGCTGTCGAACCCCAGGCCGAGGCGGTCAAGCGTGCGCAGCCACAGCCCGCGCTGCCCGCAGCGGTCGGCGGCGGCCAGCCGGTTGCGCGTCAGCCCGATCACGGCGCTGCGCAGCGGCTCGGGCGGGAACGGAACGGGGCGGCGGCGCACGAACGCGAGCGCGGTCACCTCGGTGCGGCGGCCATCCAGCAGGTCGAGGCCGGTGTGGGCGCCGAAGCGCGTGGCGGCCACCCCGAGCCCGGTGTATCCGAGCGCGTAGACGACGCGGCCGCCCAGCGCGCGCCCGAAGAAGACCGCAAAGCGGCTGCAGGTGTCGATCGCGCCGCCCCAGCGGTGAGTGAAGCGGAGCCCCTCGAGCTGCGGGAAGTTGGTGAAGAAGTTCGCTGCCAGCCGCGTGAAGGTCGGCTCGTGGTCGTCGTGCTGGGGCCCAACCGGTCCGCCGTAGCGGTAGACAGCGTCGTAGCCGCCCCACAGGATCCGGTCATCAGCACTCAGCCGGTAGTAGTGAAACTGGTTGCCGGCGTCACCGATGCCCTGGCGCCGGGCCCAGCCGATCGCTTCCAGCTGAGCGCCGCTGAGCGGCTCGGTCATCAGCGCATAGTCATAGACCGGTGCCACGTAGCGGCCGATCGCAGGCACGAGCGGCGCGTAGGCGCTGGTCGCGAGCAGCACGCGGGCGGCGGCGACGCTGCCCGCGCCCGCCAGCACGTCGACCCCGGCGGAGCTGCGGCGCAACTGGTGCACGTGCGTGTGCTCGAAGATCCGCACACCGGTGGCGAGGGCAGCCCGCCGCAGCCCGTCAGCGAGCTTGGCCGGATTGAGGATCGCGGCGCCGGTCTGCTGCCAGAGGCCGCCGCGGTAGAGCGGCGAGCGAATCTCTGCCTGCAGAGCCTCACGCCCGAGGAGCTCGGCCCGCTGGCCGAACTCCTCGAACAGCCGCGCGCGTTCTCGCAGATGCGGTACCTGGTCGTCTGAGACCGCCACGTCAATCTCCCCGGTGAGCTCTAGCTCAGCGTCAATCCCGTAGCGAGCGAGATCAGCACACAGGCCGTCATAGTTCTCCATGCCAAGGCGCTCGAGCACGCCAAGTTCATCCGGGAAGCGGCTCGCGCCGTTCTCGATCCCATGCGTCAGCGAGTAGTTCATGAAGCCGCCGTTGCGGGAGCTGGCGCCCGCCCCGCAGCGCAGCTGCTCGAGCACCACGACCTCACGCTGTGGGTCCAGCTGCTTGGCATACAGCGCCGCCCAGAGCCCGGTGAAGCCGCCGCCGACGATGCACAGGTCAGCCTCGAGCGCCTGCTCGAGCGGCAGGTGCGGGTCGCGGCGCGGCAGCGTGTCAATCCAGTGCGGCCGCCGCTCGGCGTCGGCGAAGGCGGCGCGCGCGGTGCTGCCCGTGATCTTGGCTGGCCATGGTGACGGCAACGGACACTCATCATTCCAGCCGGACGGCCGACCGGGCGATCCCAACCGGCGCCGCCGGGTTGTACTGACCGGCATACGCGGACTGGCGCCCCGTCTCCCACGAGCGAACGCCGCGGGCTGGAGACCTCGGCAAGCCCGCTGTCGGACTCGAACCGACAACCGCCTCATTACAAGTGAGGTGCGCTACCAGTTGCGCCAAGCGGGCGTCGCCTGTCAGTGTGGCAGGCCCCGGCGGCGCGGCCGCCCCACGCGCAGATACTCCGCCAGCAGATAGGAGCCGATCACGACCGTCACCGCCCCCAGCTGGGCGGCCACCGTCTGCAGGTTGGGGAAGACCGAGAACCACGCCCCAAGCCAGCCGGGCCAGTGCCCGAGCGGCGTCGTACCGATCCAGCCCGCTAGCTGCATCTCGTTGACCTCCTCGCCGACCGTCACGACCAGCACCAGCAGGAGCATCCCGCCGGTCACGATCAAAAGCCGCTTGTAGGGCAGCTTCTGGTGCAGTGAGAAGGTCAGCACGCCGACCGCCGCGGTGTAGAGGCTCCCCACCGCAAACCAGGTGCCCACGGTCGCGAGCAGGCCGAGCGCTCCGCCGAGCACCACCGGCCGCTTGTACGCGGTATTGGCACCGCGGAAGCTGGCGGTGACCGCCGCGAACACGAGGATCGTCTCCAAGCCCTCCCGGAACACCAGGATCGAGCTGTTGATCACAGAGGTAGGTGCTCCACCGCCGACCCTGGCGCCGGCGGACAGCGCCTGACGCCCGAGCGCTCACAGACAAATCTTGCGGCATCCGGTCCTGGAGCGCGACGAGCCGCCGCCAGAGCGTGTTTAATTCCGAGTTAGATGGTCGGATTCACGGTGAGGGCGAAAGCTACCAGAGATTAGGGCGACCTAACAAGCCGCCCAGACCAGCCACCGCGACAGTCGGACACAACGATCTCCAGCGCAGCCGCAATGCCCGCCCCCGCCAGCCCCGCGCCACGTTTCGACCTCCAGGGACACTCGACCGTCTCCGACGGCGAGCTCAGCCCCGCAGAGGTGGTGCGAGCCGCCGCCCGCGCCGGGATCGAGCTGTTCTCGCTGACCGACCACGACAGCCTCGCCGGCGCGCGGGAGGCGGCCGCCGCGGCTGTCAGTCAGGGGTTGCGGCTGGTCACCGGCGTGGAGATCTCGGTGCTCGACGCGGCGGCCACCGACCTGCACCTGTGCGGCTACCTCGTCGATCCGCAGGACTCGAGCCTCCAGGATGCACTCGAGTGCTCGCGCCGCGACCGGGCGACGCGTCTGGAGCGCATGGCACAGGCGCTACGGGAACTCGGCTGGCACGTGGACGAGCAGCCGCTGCGTGACCGTCAGGCAGCGGGTGCGAGCATCGGCCGTCCCCATCTGGCGGCGGCGGTGCTGGGCGCGGAGCGCAACCGGGCGCGTCTGCGCGCCGAGCGGCTGACCACGCCGACTGACTTTCTGGTCGCCTACCTGACCGAGGGCAGACCGGCCTTCCTCGCCCGCGCTGCACCCGGAGTCGCACAGGCGGTCGCGCTGATCCACGCGGCCGGCGGCCTGGCGGTCTGGGCTCACCCATTCTGGGATCTGGCCACGGCGCGCGAGGTGTCTTCCACGCTCGAGCGTTTCGTGAGCTTCGGACTTGACGGCGTGGAAGCCTTCTACACCACGCACACGCGCGCACAGACCGACCTCCTGGTGGCACGAGCACGCGAGCTTGGCCTGATCACCACAGGCTCGTCGGACTTCCACGGCCCGAGCCATCCGCGCTTCGCCCGCTTCGGGGCATTCAGCACCTACGGCCACGAGCCGAATCTCGGACCGCTCGCCAGCTGACCGAGCCCTCAGGCGGCGACGGCCCTGGACGCCAGGTGCTGGCCCACCTTACGCTTGACGCGCTGCAGGGCGTTGTCAACGGTCTTGCAGTCGCAGTCCAGGCGCCTGCCGACCTCCTCGTAGGAGCGGCCGTCGAGGTAAAGCGCGAGCACACGCGATTCCAGCTCAGACAGTGAGGTTGAGATGCAGCCGACCAGCGCCCGCAACTCCTCGGAGCTGATCACCTGGTTGACAGGGTCGTGCACGGGCGAGCCGGCGATCATCTCATCGAGCGTGGGCTCGGCCTCAGAGCCGGTCCCGACCGGTGAGCTCGAGAAGGACACGTACTGGTTCAGGGGCGTGTGCTTGTTGCGAGTAGCAGTCTTGACGGCCGTGATGATCTGACGGGTTATGCAGAGTTCGGCGAAGTTGCGGAAACTCGACTCGCGGTCGCTGCGGTAGTCGCGGATCGCCTTATAGAGGCCCACAAGCCCCTCCTGGATCAGGTCATCCGCGTCACCACCAGCGAGAAAGTAGGAGGACGCCTTCAGCCGGACAAAGCCGTAATAACGGCGGACCAGCCGATCGTATGCGTCGGGGCTACCGGCCTTAGCCAGCGCGATCAGGTATCCATCCTCAACCTGAAGTTGACCCTTTGGGTTAGATGAAAGTCGTGCCACGACGGTCGTTCCTTTGTTTCGCCGTAACGCGACCTGCCCGCTGCGGCGGTTGGAATTACGTGGCGCGTCACCTCCCATGGCGCCGCTGCCTGTTTTGTTTCCTGCCTCCCAGGCGCTCCACTGTGCACCACCAAGTGAGCCCAGCTTCGCATCTGATCTAAAGCTTCAGTTGATGCTTAGTATGAGCGGCAGGTTCGCATAATGCCGCCTCCGTGTCAAGGGCGAGAGCTCACTCGCGAGCGGCGGCGGCCGCGTAGAGCAGAACCGCAGCCGCGGCGGCGACGCTCAGTGAGCCGATCTGGCCGCGCAGTGGCAGCGCAATCAGGGCGTCACACGCCGCCGCCACCCGGGGGCGCAGCCCGGCGCCCTCAGAACCCAGCACGAGGATCACCGGACCGGTCAGGTCGACCCGCCGGTAGTCGAGCGCGCCAGTGGCACTTGCCCCGTAACACCAGAATCCACGGGCCTTGGCCATGATCAGGAAATCTGCGAGGTTGCGCACGCGGGCGAGCGGAAGATGCTCAACGGCCCCTGCTGAGGCCTTGCACACGGCGGCGGTCACCTCAGCTGAACGCCGCTCTGGCAGCACAACCCCGGCCGCACCCGCACACTCAGCGGACCGGCAGATCGCTCCCAGGTTCTGCGGATCCTGTACCTGGTCGAGCGCGACAATCAGGCCGCGCTCATCGCGCAGCAGCGCGTCGGCGTCGTCATAGCGGAAGTCCGACACCTCGGCGCAGATCCCCTGGTGGCCGTCGGATCCGGCACGTCTGGAGATCTCCTCGGCACGCTCGAGCGTTACCAGCGCGCCGGTGGCGGCCAGCCACGGCTCGCGGCTCGCGCCGCTCGTGGCCCATACCTGGCCGACGGTCCGCCGGCCACGCAACGCCTCATGCACCGCGTTGCGCCCGTAGACGATCATCACAGCGCCAGCAGCTCGGGCCCGTCCGGCCCGTCGCGGACGGCGAAACCGAGCCGCTGGAGCTCTTCTCGCAGGCTGTCGGCACGGTCCCAGTCGCGCTCTCTCCGAGCAGCCTCCCGCTCGCGCATCAGCGCCAGGGCTTGTGGCGTCGCTTGCCCCCGCGCCGGATCAGCCTCAAGCACATTGTCGAGCGCTAGCACGCCCAGCATCTCGCGTAGGTCGTAGTCGCCGACCGCCTCGCTAGCCCGGTTGGCGGTCCGCACCCACTCAAACACCGCGGCCATGGCCCGCGGGGTGTTGAAGTCCTCGGCAAGCGCGCCGAAGAACTCCTCGCGTAGCGGCGCGGACCAGGCTGGCGATGCCCCGGGGACCACGCGCCGCGCCACCTCGCGCAGGCGCCCAACGGCTGCCGCGGCCGCTCGCAGGCGCTCATCGTCGAACTCGATCGGTGCTCGGTAATGCGCCGAACAGAAGTATGCGATCAGCGCATCGCGCCCATAGGCGTCGAGCGCTGCGTGCAGGAGGAAGGTGTTCCCGGCCGACTTTGACATCTTCTCGCTATCCAAGCGCACCATCCCCGGGTGCATCCAAATCCGAGCCAGCGGCACTCCGCGTGCCGCCCTTGTCTGGGCGGCCTCGTTCTCGTGATGCGGGAATATGAGATCGGTGCCGCCGCCGTGCACCTCAAAGTCAAGGCCCAGTATGGCCTCCGCCATGGCCGAGCACTCGATGTGCCACCCGGGACGGCCCCTGCCCCAGGGCGCATCCCAGGATGTGTCCTCTCCCGGCTTGTGCCCCTTCCACAGCGCGAAGTCCACCGGATCGCGCTTGCGCTCGGCACCGACTCCGCCCTCGCCCTGGTCGAGATCGTCGAGGCGGCGGTGCGAGAGCTCGCCGTAGCGCTCGTAGCTGCGGACAGCAAAGTACACGTCACCATCGGCCGTGTAGGCGTGTCCAGCGTCGATCAGCACCTGGATCAGGGCGATGATCTCGGCAACCGTGTTGCCAGCAAGCGGCTCATGGTCCGGGCGCCCGAGGCCGAGGCGGTCGGTGTCGGCGACGTAGCGGGCGGTCATCGCCTCCGCAAGCTCGGGCGAGGCAACTCCCGCCGCCGCAGCCGCGGCGTAGATCTTGTCGTTGACGTCGGTGATGTTGGCTACGAGCGTCACCTCGTAGCCCTCGTGCTGGAGAAAGCGCTTGAACAGCGAGAAGACCACAAACTGGCGTGCATTGCCGACGTGGATGCGCGCGTAGACGGTCGGCCCGCAGGCATAGATCCCAACCCTGCCGGGCTCACGGGTGCAAAGTGGCACCACCTCGCCAAGCAGGGTGTCGTGGAGCGTGATCTCGCGCACAGCCCAGAAACTATCCCTTTGCGGCGGGGCCCGAGGGCAGCGTGACGGTCGCCACCGCGAGCGCGGCTGCACCCTCTAGGCGCCCGATGAAGCCCATCCCCTCCCCACGGGTGGCCTTGACGTTCAGCCGGTCGGCATCGACTCCCAGGGCCGTGCACAGACGCGCATGGATCGCGGCCCGGTACGGCGCCAGCTGTGGCCGCTCGAGCACGACAGTGGCATCGACGTGCTCGACCACAGATCCCCGCTCGACGAGCATTCCAACGGTCGCGCGCAGTAGCTCGATCGAGTCGGCATCGCGGTAGCGCTCGTCGGTATCGGGAAAGTGCTGGCCAATGTCGCCCATCCCGGCCGCGCCGAGCAGCGCATCGATGATCGCGTGCGTCAGCACGTCAGCATCGGAGTGGCCGAGCAGCCCGTGCGTGTGCGGTATCTCAACCCCGCCGATCACCAGCGGCCGGCCTGCCACCAGCCTGTGACAGTCGTAGCCAAGCCCGGTCGCAACCCGGTAGCGCTCGCCGTTCAACGCTCGGTGCCTCGCTGCCCGTCCCGGTGCGATCGCCGCTCCGCAGGCGCACTGGCCGCATCCCGTTCGGCGAGCACCAGCTCCGCGAGCCTGAGATCGAGTGGCGTGGTGATCTTGAAGTTGTCGGGCGGCGCTGGCAGGACCATCACCGAGCCGCCGAACTGCTCCACCAGCCAGGCGTCATCAGTCGCCGCCGCGATCAGGTCGCCGGAAGCCGACAGCGCGCGCTCAATCGCGGCGCGCCGGAAGACCTGCGGCGTCTGCACAGCCCACAGCAGCGAGCGGTCGAGCGTCCGCTCGACCGCTCGCCCGCCCGCCGCAACCTCCTTGATCGTGTCAGTGACGGGCGCCGCGGCCACGACGGCATCGCTGCCGGCGCGCTCGAGCTCTTCGATCGCCCGCTCGAACAGCTCCGGTGTGACAAGCGCACGCGCGGCATCGTGCACGACCACAAAGTCGCAGTCGCGCGCTGCGCTGAGCGCGGCGCGCACCGACTCTGAGCGCGTGGCCCCGCCAGGCACGGCGATCACGCCGTCCGGAGCGTCGGCGAGATGGCCCGCGGGCATCGCCACCACGATCTCGTCAACCGCCGCGACCGCACGCAAGGCCGCAACGCTCCAGTCGAGCATCGGTCGCCCAACGAGCCTGACAAGCGCCTTTGGTCCCGGAAGCCCCAGACGTTCGCCGCTTCCCGCAGCCACGACCAGCGCGACCGCCACCCCTCGCCCGGCCAAGCTAGTCGGCCACCGCCGCCCCCGCTCCGGAGCCACCGGCCCCGGCGAGGATCACGCTGCTGAGGTGGGCATCAACCTGCTCCTCGTCCATGTCGAGCGCATACATCATCTCGGAGACGAGCACCTTCTTGGCGCGCACGTACATCTGCTTCTCGCCGGTTGACAGCCCCTTCTCGTGTTCACGGATGGTGAGGTTGCGCACGACCTCAGCGAGCTCGCAGATGTCTCCCGTCTTGATCTTCTCCTGGTTGTGCTTGAAGCGCCGGCTCCAGTTGTTGGGCATGTCCGAGCACTCAGCCTGCAGCACACCGAGCACCTGCTGGAGGGTCTCCTCGGAGACCACGCGTCTCAGGCCCGCGACGGCGGCGTTGGCAGTCGGGACCATCACCGTCATGTCGTTGTGCAGGATCTTGATCGTGAGGTATTCACGCTTCTCCCCGAGCACCTCCTTGACCTCCTTGCGCAGCACCTTGCCGGCACCGTGGTGCGGATAGACGACGCTGTCGCCCACCTCAAAGGCATCCACTGGTGGCGGCTGCACGTCGAACTCGTCGGCATCGACTCCCTGAACTGCCATATGCGCTTGGATCACCTGCATACTGCCCTTTCTCTACCGTGCGGCGGCTGCAAGGAGGGCCACCGGCCTCAAGCCTGCAGGTAGCGGTCGACGAGGTTGATCTCCTGCAGCCGGCGGAGCCCCTCACGGATGTCCTTGGCCCGGATCTCACCGACCCCGTCTACGGTTTCAAGCTCGCCGTCAGTGGCAGCCATGAGCTCCTCGAGCCCTCCGAACTCATCGATGATGCGCTTTACGACCAGCTTTGGCAGCCTTGGTATGCGGCCGAGCACGCGGATGCCGCGAGGTGAGATCGAGAAGTCGAGCGTGTTCACCTTGCGGTCATGGCCAAGCAGCTCCGCCAAGCGCCCAAAGTCGAGCAGGTCCTGATGCGGCAGGCGGATGAGCTGATCTAGCGCCAGTGAGAATGCCTCGTCACTGTCCTCCAGCAGATAGTCGTGAACCAGCGCCGCCTTGTCTGCGGAGACGCCGACCATCGTTTCGTCGAGCTGCATCTCGATCAGCCTGCCCTCGGTGCCGAGCTCGACGATGTAGCGCTCGATCTCAACCGCCATGCGGGTGACGAGCTCCGCACGCTGCAGCACGGTCAACACGTCGTGCAGGGTGGCCCCGCCTTCGAACTCGAGTGCCGTCAGCCGGGTTGAGACCTGGTCAAGGCGGCTGCGGTACTTGTCGAGGGTCGCCAAAGCCTGGTTCGCCTTGGCCAGCACCATCGGGATGTCGGCGAGGATGTACTTGACGCCGTCGACGAACAGTGACACGACCTCGCGACGCTCGGAGATCGCGACCACGACTGCATCCGTCTGCTTGGACACACGCTCCGCGGTCCGATGTCGCGTTCCCGTCTCGAGGGTATGAATCGTCGGATCTGGCGTCAGCTGGACGTTCGCGTGAGCGAGCTTGGTGGCGTTTGCGTTGAGCACGATCGCCCCGTCCATCTTGGACAGCTCGTAGAGCAGAGCCGGTGTGTAGTCGAGATCGAGCTTGATTCCTCCAGAGAACAGGAACGCGAGGTCATCGACCTCACCAACCACGATCAGCCCGCCGGTGTGCGCATGCAGGATGTTGTCAAGCCCATCCCTGAGAGCGGTTCCAGGCGCGACCATCTCGAGCGCCCTAACCATCCGGGACTCCTGTCGAGTTTCGAGCTCAACCTTGAGCTCTTCCCCGGATCGCGAGGCCATGAACCGATTCTACGACCTGACCGCCGGATCGGATGGCAGGCCGGCGTCGGCGCCAGCCGCATCGCCTGCCAGAGTCGCGCGCACTGCGTCGCGCAGCGTGCGGCAGCGGCTCGGATGGACCACTTCTCCAAGCTCGAACTTTGCCGCCTCAGCGAGTCTGCGATCGCTGTGGCCGACCGTACGCAGCTCACCTGTTAGTCCCAGCTCGCCGAAGCACGCGAGCGGCCGGCCGGGCGCCGACTGCAGTGGCCTGCCGCGCGCCGCGCTGGCCACCGCCAGCGCCACGGCCAGGTCGGCACCGGGCTCGTCCACTCGCACTCCTCCAACCACGTTGACAAAGACATCGGCGTTTCCAAGCCCGACCCCAGTGTGGCGTGCGAGCACCGCCAACACGAGTGCGAGCCGGTTGCGGCCAATGCCCGCCACCACGCGCCGGGGCTGCTCGAGCTCAGAGGGCGACACCAGCGCCTGCACCTCGACCAGCAGCGGCCGGCTGCCCTCCATCGCGCACAGGACGACACTGCCGGGCGCGCGCGTCGCCTCGGCGACGAACCGGGCCGAGGCGTCAAGCACCTCGACCAGGCCGTCGTCGCGCATCTCAAAGACCCCCGCTTCATTGGTCGAGCCGAAGCGGTTCTTGACCGCCCGGACCGTGCGGTAGCTGCGCTCGCGCTCGCCGTCGAACTGCAGCACGCAGTCGACCAGGTGCTCGAGCACGCGCGGCCCCGCCAGCGCGCCTTCCTTGGTCACATGCCCGACCAGCAGCACGGCGATCCTTCGCGTCTTGGCGACCTGCATTATCTCGGTCGCAACCTCGCGCACCTGTGCGACGGAGCCAGAGGCGCTCGCCAGCTCCGCGCAGTGCAGCGTCTGCACCGAATCGACGACGCAGACCTCTGGCCGCTCGCGCTCGAGCGTCGCGACCACAGTGGCCAGATCCGTCTCCGCGATCACGGGTATGCCGAGTGGCTGGCCGGCGCTCAGCCGCTGGGCGCGCAGCCGGATCTGGGCCGGTGACTCCTCCGCCGACACGTAGAGCGTGCGGCGGCCGGCAGCGACCAGGTTGGCCAGCGCCATCGTCGTGAGCGTCGACTTCCCGACCCCGGGGGAGCCTCCGATCAGCACCAGTGAACCGGGCACAAGCCCACCGCCGAGGACGTTGTCAAGCTCTCCGATGCCGGTGCTCAGACGCGTATGGTCGGCGGCCGCGACGCTACCCAGCGCTACGGGCGTAACCCCGCTGGCGCCGGCCCGCTGGCCGGCGCCACGGCCCGAGCCGCCAGCCCTGGCCCGAAGCTCCTCCGCCAGCGTGTTCCACTCCCCACAGCCGGGGCACTGCCCCGACCAGCGCGGTGCCTCATATCCGCATGCAGTGCAGACGTGGACTGACTTCGCATTGGCCATCGGCCCCAGCCTACGCCTGTCCTTAGGCCATGCCGCTCAGGCACACCGAGGGTGGAGCAGCTGCCAGCTCAGGACTCGGCGGCTGCGTCCCCGGGGCCGGGTACCTCGTGCTGCTCGTCGTCGTCGGCCCCACCCTCAGCACCAACGCCGACAGGCGTGGGCTGCGGCACAGGTTCGAGCACCGAGAGCTTGACCTCAGGGGCTTCGTCGCCAGTGCCCGCGGGAGCCTCGTCGCGGTCGATCAGCACGGTCGAGCCCTCAGGCACCTGCGAGCGCAGGACAAAGTCGGCGAGCGGATCCTCGATGTAGCGCTGGATCGCACGCTTGAGCGGACGGGCACCCATGGCAGGATCCCAGCCCTTCTCGACAAGCAGGTCCTTGGCGTTGTCTGAGAGCTCGAGCTGCAGCTCCCGCTCCGCCATCGACTCGCGGATGCGGCGCAGCAGCAGATCCACTATCTCCTTGATCTCGGTCTTGGCGAGCTTGTGGAAGACGATCACATCGTCGATCCGGTTGATGAACTCCGGACGGAAGACGCGCTTGAGCTCGCCCATGATCCGGCTCTTCATCTCGTCGTAGCTGACACCGGTTTCGTCGTCGATGGTCGAGAAGCCAATCTGGAAGTTCTTGGCGATCTCGGAGGCACCAATGTTCGAGGTCATGATCACGATCGTGTGGCGGAAGTCGACGGTACGGCCCTGAGCGTCGGTCAGGCGGCCGTCATCGAGGATCTGCAGCAGGATGTTGAAGACGTCTGGGTGTGCCTTCTCGATCTCATCCAGGAGCAGCACGCTGTAGGGCTTGCGGCGCACTGCCTCGGTGAGCTGGCCACCTTCGTCGTAGCCGATGTAGCCCGGAGGCGAGCCGACCAAGCGGCTGACCGCGTGCTTCTCCATGTACTCCGACATGTCGATGCGGATCATCGTCTCCTCGTCGCCGAACAGAAACTCAGCGAGCGTGCGGGCAAGCTCGGTCTTACCGACACCAGACGGGCCCAGGAAGATGAACGAGCCGGTCGGCCGCTTCGGGTCCTTGAGACCCGCACGCGAGCGCCGGATCGCCTTGGAGATCACCTCGACTGCGGCGTGCTGGCCGATGACGCGCTTATGCAGCTCCTCCTCCATGCGCATCAGCTTCGCGGTCTCCGCCTCTGTCAGCTTGAAGACAGGGATGCCAGTCCACATGGAGACGATGTCGGCTATCTCCTCCTCTCCGATGGACGGCCGCTCGGTCGCCTCACCGGCCTCCCATTGCTCGGCCAGCTCGCGCTTCTTCTGCGTCAGGCGGCGCTCCTGGTCGCGCAGGTTCGCGGCCTTCTCGAACTCCTGCGCCTCGATGGCTGCCTCCTTGGCGCGGCGCGTCTCCTCGATCTCATCCTCCAGCTCGCGATAGACGGGCGGTGAGGTCATCGACTTGATGCGCATGCGCGAGGCTGCCTCGTCGATCAGGTCGATCGCCTTATCAGGCAGGAAGCGGTCAGAGATGTAACGGTCGGCGAGGTCGGCGGCCGCCACCAGCGCCTCGTCGGTGATGTTGACCTTGTGGTGCTGCTCGTACCGGTCGCGCAGGCCCTTGAGGATCTGCACGGTCTCATCCTTCGAGGGTTGCTCGACGACGATCTTCTGGAAGCGGCGCTCCAGCGCCGAGTCGCGCTCGAGGTACTTGCGGAACTCCTCGAGCGTGGTGGCGCCGATCGTCTGCAGCTCACCACGGGCGAGCGCCGGCTTGAGGATCGAGGCAGCGTCTATCGCGCCCTCGGCCGCCCCCGCGCCGACGAGGTTGTGGAGCTCGTCGATGAACAGGATGATGTCGCCGCGCTGGGTGATCTCCTTCATCACCTTCTTGAGCCGCTCCTCGAACTCGCCCCTGTACTTGGATCCCGCGACCAGGGCGGCCAGATCGAGCGTGTAGATCTGCTTGCCCTTCAAGAGCTCGGGCACGTCGGCGTCGTTAATCCGTTGTGCGAGGCCCTCGACGACCGCCGTCTTGCCGACGCCGGGCTCACCCACCAGAACCGGGTTGTTCTTGGTGCGACGGCTGAGGATCTGCATGATCCGCTCGATCTCGGTCTCACGGCCCACGACGGGATCGAGCTTGCCGTCGGCGGCGAGCTTGGTCAGGTTGCGTCCGAACTGGTCGAGCAGCTTGGATGACTTCTTGCCTTCGGCTGCGGCGCCACCGACACCGGCAGCCGCCGGGGTGCCCGGCGCGGTGCCACGACGCCCGCCCGGGCCCGAGAGCATCCGGATGACCTCGTTACGGATCTTCTCCGAATCAGCATCGAAGTCCAGCAGGATGCGTGCCGCCACACCCTCGTTCTCGCGCACCAAGCCCAAAAGGATGTGCTCGGTCCCGATGTAGTTGTGGCCGAGGCTGAGTGCCTCGCGCAGCGCCAGCTCGAGTACCTTCTTCGCGCGCGGCGTGAAGGGTATCTGCCCAGAGGTGACCTCCTCGCCGGAGCCAACGATGCGCACGACCTGGGCGCGCACGCGCTCGACCGTGATCTCCAGCGACTCGAGCACGCGCGCCGCGAGCCCCTCCTCCTCGCGGAGCAGACCGAGCAGAATGTGCTCGGTGCCGATGTAGTTGTGCTTGAGCGTCCGTGCCTCTTCCTGTGCAAGGACCACCACCTGGCGGGCGCGTTCTGTAAATCGCTCGAACATGTCTAAATCTCTTTGTCGCGGGACAAGGGCGGGTCGGTCGATTCGTTGTCCTGGACTTTCGGCAGGCTACCCATACTAGTAGCCAGCCAGGAGGCTTGGACCCGGTGCCCAGGCCGATCGCAGCGGCGAAAGCTCGGGCGCTTGAGTAGCGGCTTGGGTCGGGCTGAGGCCATAACCCAGTCTAACACTCGGTGCCGGCCGCCTCCGCGCGTGCGTCTGGGTCAAGGCTGCGTGAGCGAGCCACCAGTTGGTTCTGGGCATCGCAGCCGTCCGGCCACCCGGCCCGTTCGGGCGATCGCAACGCAATCCAAAGGCAGGCTGTCACAACCACCCAGGCAAGACCGACCTGCCAGCTGCGAACCTGAGTCGCAGGCGGCAACAACCATAAGGCGACGGGCACGACCCACACTGCGTCGAATTTCGGCCGCAGAACCGCGAGCGCAGCGGCCAGCAACACAAAGTAGTGGATCCAGACGAGCGGGGAGGCTATCAGCACAAGCCCGACCGCGAGCCCGAATGCCTCACGATCGTGATGGCCATCCAGGCCACGCCAAACCGTCGCGACCGCGAGCACAGCGGTGCCGAGCAGCAAAAGACCCTCGCCCGCATTCCGACCCAGACCCAGGTGGTGCGAGACCGCCATGAGACCGTAACCACCACGCCAGAGCACTGAGGCGTCTGCCCCGGCAAGCCGCAGCCAGATCACCAGCTCCCGCGGGCCGACGATCACCCAGGCCAGCAGGTTGACGACAACACCCCAAGCGACAGACCAGAACGCAGCCGCAAACCGCCGGGTCGCGATTAGCCACAGGCCAAGGGGCCAGACGACAGGCTTCACGCTGCATGCTACGGCAACGACCAGACCTGCGACTACTGGGCTCTCTCGGTAACGCCAAGTGAGCGCGGCAGAATACATCAGCGGCACCGAGATGTTCTCCCCCTGCCAGCCGACAACGATCGGGAGCCACAGCAGAACGGCACCGTACACACGCCAGTCGCGAACCCCGGTGGCCCATAGGGTACCCGGCACCATCGCCAGGCAGATCAGCACAAAGAGGTGGTAGGCAAGGCCCATCGGGAGCAGAGCGAACGGCGCCAGCAAAACTGCCGCCAACGCCGGGTATACAAAGGCAGATCCACTGGTAACGTGGGCGCTGGCCGCTCCATAAGGACTCTGGCCGACGAGCAGCAGGTGGGCCGCTGGGTAGTAGACGAGGGAGAAGTCCTCGGCCACCGAGTGGTGCGCTGCCGCAGATATGCCAACCCAGAGCGTGAGGGCAGCCGGCAGCGCGCCGAGCAACACGTGCTCTAGCGCCCGCCGACGTCCGCGGGCACCATCAGGCAGGATGCGTAAGCCAGCGCTGACGGCCATTCTCAGACTCCTTGTGGCCACGAGCCCCACCGAGGGCAACGGCCGTTACGACTAGCGCAGCGCCCCAGGCGATTGCCTGCTCCCAAGCGTGAATCGGCAGCCGCGGCGGCAGTGGCCACATGACCAGACCAACAATCCACGCGACGCTGAGGCGCGGCCGGCCGAGCGCAAGTGGCACCAGCAGCAGGCAGAAATAGTGGTTCCACACAAGCGGCGACGCGATCAGCATCAGCAGCACCGCAACTGTCAGCGCACTCTGGTCGGCACTCCTGAGGAACCCGAGGTAAAAAACGGCCGCGGCCGCCAAGACCGCCAACCCGAGCAGCATGCCATAGCCCACATTTTGTCCAAGGCCAAGCTGAGCAGCGACCGCGAGGACTGCGTAGCCGCCACGCCAGAGCATGCTGGTGACCCGTGCGGAGAGCCGGAGATAGGTACCAAACGAACTAAAGCCCACGACCGACCACGCCACGAGGTTGAGCACCACGCCCCAGACGAGCGCCCAGCCAGCTGCCCGATAGCGCCGGGTGGCCAGCAGCCAGAGCCCGAGTGGCCACACGAACGGCTTGATGCTGATAGCGGCCGCCGTCAACAGGCCAGCCACGAGCGGCCGGTCACGGTACCGCCAGGTCAGCGCCACACCCAGCACCAGCGGAAGCGTCACGTTTCCGGTCTGCCAGCCGTCAAAGACCGGCGACCACAGCATAGCCAGCCCGTAGAGCCGCCAGTCCCGCACGTTCAGCGTCCAGAGGGTCGCTGGGACGCACGCTAGGCACAGCGCCGTGTCCAGGGCCTGGGCAACGCCGCTAGGGACCAGCGCAAAGGGAATGAACACGATGGCTGAGAACGCGGGATAAACGAACGCCGTACCGACGGCCAACTGCCTCGCTGTGACGGCATAGGGACTGGCGCCCTGCAGGAGACGGGTGGCCGCCGGGTAGTAGGCCGACTGGAAGTCAAACGCGAGCGCGTGAGCTTTGAGCGTCACCACGAGCAGGGCCGCCGTGACCACCAGCGGGCTGAAGGCAAACAGGCCCCGCTGGGCGGCGCCGAACAGCCCCGCGCGGCGCTCCCCGAACGTTGGGCGGCTGCGCTGAGAGTTTGCAGCTGCGGCGCTCACAACGCCGGCTCCAGCGTGGTCGGTCTCGCTGTCTGCCGGACAAGGGCCAGGCAGCTGCCGCCCACCAAGACCCAGGCGCAAACCTGCTGCCAGCCGCTGACCGGTTCAGTGGGTAACGAGACCCACAGCAGGACTGGCACCGCCCACAGCCAGTCAAGCCGCGGACGCAAAAGCGCCAGCGGCACCAGCAGGAGCAGCATGTAGTGGGCCGAGAGCTGCGGCGATGACACCAGCGCGAGCGCCACCATCAGCACCAGGGCATAGTGATCGCCATGCCCGTGGCGACCGGAGCGAATCAGAGCAGCCACAACGACCGCGGAAACGACCAGGAGCACCACCAATCCGCTATGCCAATCCAGGCCAAGCCGACCCAGGAACGCGGGTAGCCCGAAACCCCCGCGCCAAGCGTCGGCGGTGGAGACTGCGCTCGCATGCAGGTAAGCCCCAATCTGCCCGAAGCCGACGATGCCCCACGCCACCAGGTTCAGCACCACAGCCCAAGCCAGCGTATACAGTGACGCCCGCCAGCGCCTGGTGGCCAGAAGCCACAGCCCAAGCGGCCACAACAGCGGCTTGAGCGAGATCAGTACGGCGGTCAAGAGTCCGGCCATCCAGCTCCGGTCGCGAACGCGCCACACGCAAGCCAAGCCAAACATCAGATAGATCGACTCGTTCGCGGTCATCCAGCCGTCATAGAACGGCTGCCACAGTGCCGCGATCCCGTACACACGCCAGTCACGCACGCGCAGCACCCACAGCGTCAAAGGCAGGAGCGCCACCGACACGAACGTGAACAGGACCGCTCCAGTACTCCGCGGGATCAAAGACAGCGGCGCGAACATCACCGCCGACAGCGCCGGATAAACGAAAGCGAGCTTTTCGCGAAACTGGGCCGCGGTCCAGAGGTAGGGACTCTGACCGAGCAGAACACGGTGACCAGCGTGCCAGTAGGCATGCTGGAAGTCAAAGGCAGGGTTCGCAGCCCGGAGGTTGGCCACCACCAAGTACAACACCCACAGGATCGCGATCGGGCCGGCCAAGACATTGCAGACGGCGTCCAGATGCCGCCGCCTACCCGACCGCTCGGCCGTGTGCTCGAGCGCAATCCCAGGTGTCGTGCTCATCCGCTCGCCGCCACAGCAGGCATCAGACCGCGACTCGATATACGGCGCCCCGCTCTGGCTACAGCCACCAACATGACAACGATGCCAACCCAGTCGACGACCAGTTGCCAGTCCTGCGGCACGGTCGGCAGCTGGCTCGCCCAAAACACGACCGGCACCGCCCACGGCCAGTCAAGCCGCGGACGCAAAAGCGCCAGCGGCACCAACAGGAGCATGACGTAATGCGACCACAGAAGCGGTGACGACACCAGCGCAAGCGCGACCGTCAGCACCAGCGCGTGATGATCGCTGCGGCGACGCCAGCCAGACCGAATCAGCGCGACCGCAAGAGCAGTCGACACCAGAACCAGCGCCGCCAGACCAACATGCCACCCGACCCCTAACCGCCCCACCAACGCGGGTATACCAAAGCCTGTGCGCCAAGCATCCCCTGTGAGAGTGGCGCTCGCGTGCAGGTAAGCCCCGATCTGCCCGAAGCCGACGATTCCCCACGCCACCAGGTTCAGCACCAAACCCGACGCCAGCGCATACAGTGACGCCCGCCAGCGCCTGGTGGCCAAAAGCCACAGCCCAAGCGGCCACAGAAGCGGCTCAAGCGACATCAAAGCGCCCGCCAGCAAGCCCGCCAGCCGCGGCCGGTCACGCACACGCCACACGCACGCTAGGCCGAACATCAGATACAGCGACTGATTCGCAGTGAGCCAGCCGTAGAAGAATGGCTCCCACAGCGTCGCCATCCCGTACACACGCCAGTCACGCACCCGCAGCACCCACAACGCCGCTGGCAGCAGCGCGACCGACACGAACGTGAACAGCACCACACCGAAGCTCCGCGGGAGCAGCGAGAGCGGCGCGAACATCACCGCCGACAGCGCCGGATAAACGAAGACAAACCTGAGGTGAAACTGAGCCACAGACCAGGCATACGGACTCGCGCCCACGAGCACGCGGTGACCCGATTGCCAGTAGGCGTGTTGGAAGTCAAACGCAGTCACCCGGCTACGCAGTGCCCAGGCCACCAGCAGGCCAAGCGCCATGACCGCGAACGGGCCGGCGATCACGTTGACGAGCGCCATGGCTAGACGCTGCCGACCCTGCCACCAGCCCAAGCGCCCGCGAGCGGTCAGAGGCGTCGTGCCCATGGACTTGCTACGACATGTGGTAGGTAGCGATGATCACCTTCCGGCTCTTACTGATCAGGCGAGCCCCTGGCCGGCGCAGCAGCTTCCGGTTGACCGCACGGTTACCGGGATATAGCATCCAGATCGGATAGCTGGCGACCGTCGTGCGAGCGTTGCGGGTGTTGGCAGCGAGGTCTCCGATCGCCTCGAGCTGACGCTTGCTCAACAACTCAAAGCTCGTGTCGTAGGCAACTCGGCCGCTGAACAGCGCCGGGCGTTCCCAGATCAGCCAGTCGGCATAGCGCACGTCGGCGAGTATCTTGGCGTGGGGATCCTGCGCAATCAGCGTGCTAAGTGTGGTTATCGCCCGCCGTGGATAGGTACTGGTGAACCAGCCGCTTGGCCGCATGAGCACCACGAGTGTAACCAGCCCACACAGCACCAGCGTTGCTCCAGCAGCGAGGAAATTTCTACGCGAGCGGCGCAGCGGCGCGGCTCGCCCAGCCCGCATCTGCGTGACGACGTGGGGAAGCAGTATGACCAATGCCAGCCCGAACCAGGTGACGTTACGGACTGCGATCACCGCACCCGCGGCGAGGATCAGCAGCACCAACACGTCATACAACGGCGGCGCGGCGGCGGCACTCGAGCGGGCTCGAACCACCGTCACGAGCACAGCGAGGATCGCGCCGGCAATCATCACAAACAGGGGCACCGCCAGGATCGGAACCGTCGTAATCGGTTTCCACTCCGTGACCAGCCTACTGAACTGCGGGTTCAATAGGGTGACCCGATAATAGTGGACCATGCCCATCCCGTACGGTGTCGCCAATAAGGTTAACGGCGAGATGAGCACGAAGGCCCAGGCACGGGCATCGCGTAGCGCAGCCAGACCGCGGTCACGCAAACCACGAGCCAGAAGGAGAAGCCCGTAGAGGCCGCCGAGGCCCGCACCCATCGTCGCGGAACCGTGCAAGTTTCCCCAGAGCACAAGTATCGGCAACACCAGATATACCCGCTGACCGCGCTCACGAGATCGCCAATCAGAGGCGAGAAGCCAGAGCGTCGCAACAAAGAGCGGATAGGCGAACCCCTGTGTGCGGATCGAAACCGCAGTCACCAGGTAGAAGAAGACCCCGGGAAGCGTGATTTTCAGCACATCCAGATCTTCACCACCAAGACTGCGGCCCGCTGCCACCGCGCCACCAAACGCCACGCCGGTCACGAGCACATAGAAAACTGTCATCAGCTGGAGCCCGCCCAGGCGCACGAGTTCAAACATGACCCACTGGGCGAGCCACTGCTGATCAACCCAGCGCTGCCCGTAAGTCATCCAGGCGAAGTAGTCGTGCGTGGGAACCCCGTGCGAGGCCACAAGCCGCCCAGCGATCAGAGCCAGCCAGCCGTCCTGTGCCAGATGCGTTGGTATCCCAAGCAAGCTGATGATGATCACCGCGCAAACGGCGACGACAAACAGAGCTCGCGCTGTCAGCCAGTCCCGCAAGCCGGCTAGCCCGCGTTGCGCTGCCGCATCGGAACAGGTTTCCGGCAGCTCGGTCCGCTCCTGTCCAGCGAGATGATCATCCAGCGCGTCGGTGGTCATGTGACTATCTCGTCAACCTGCCAAGCCGTGCATGCAAGTTCTGTTGCAGCCCCGTATATGCGTCCAGCCCCCAGACCATGGTACACCAGCCTCTATATACTCGCGCACCGTGCCAAAGGCTCTTGTCGACTTCACCGCCACCGGAGCGGCGGCGCTGCTCTCGGACTGATTGTTTGACGCGGGCTTCGCTGCGAGACTAAAGTGTCTACGAGATCGCACCGATGGGTTTGTGCGGCACTTGAATGTGGTGCCGTGGAAGCGATGGCACGCTTCCAGCGAGTGGCTCACGCCACAAGGAACGAGGCGTCCACCTGATCTCATGGGGGGGGGTGACAAACACATGCTGAAGCTCTTCATCAACATGAAGCTCGCGCTTGCTCGTCTGATGGACGACGAGGAGGGGCAGGGGCTTACCGAGTACGCCCTGATCCTCGCGCTGATTGCGATCATCGCGATCGTCGCGCTGACATTCCTCGGCGGCAAGGTGAGCGACGTGCTTTCCACAGTCGCGAACAGCATCTAGCGGCCGTGGCCATGACAAGGGCCGAGCCGCTGGCGTAACTGAACGTAGCGGGCCAGATCTTCGGAGCTGGCCCGCTCTCGTTAGGTAACCGGGGTGAGCCCCCAGTCGGCGCCGGCTACCAGGCAGTCGGAGTCGGCTCCGCGCCCGCCTGCAGGGATCCGCTCACCCGGACGTGATGCGCCGGTGATGCCATCGCCAACGGCAAGAGAATCACGGCCATAATGACCCAGTCGAGCACAATCTGCCAGTCCTGCGCCGGAGCCGGTAGCTGGCTTGCCCAGAACACCACTGGCAGCGCCCACAGCCAGTCAAGCCGCGGACGGAGAATCGCCAGCGGCACGAGCACGAGCATCACATAGTGCGACCACAGAAGCGGCGAGGACACCAAAGCGAGCGCCACAGTCAACACGAACGCCGGAATCTCGCCATGGCGCACAAGCGCAGCGTGGAGCACCCCGGCGGCAAGTCCTGCACACAGCACCGCCATGACGGCAAACCCTCCCGTCTGCGCTACGCCAAAGTGAGCCAGGGACGCCGGTACACCGAAACCGCCGCGCCAAGCGTCGGCGGTGTCGGTCGCGCTGGCGTGCAGATACGCCCCAATCTGGCCGAAGCCGACAATCCCCCACGCAAAGAGGTTCAGCGCCACACCCCAGGCCAGCGCATGCAGCGACGCCCGCCAGCGCCTAGTAGCCACAAGCCACAGCCCAAGCGGCCACAACAGCGGCTCAAGCGAGATCAAAGCGCCAGCCAGCAAGCCCGTCAGCCACGGCCGGTCACGCACACGCCATACGCACGCCAAGCCGAACATCAGATACAGCGACTCGTTCGCGGTTGCCCAGCCAACAAAGAATGGCTCCCACAGTGCCGCGATCCCGTACACACGCCAGTCACGCACACGCAGCACCCACAACGCCAAAGGCAGCAGCGCGATCGACACGAACGTGAACAGCACCGCGCCAATGCTCCGCGGGATCAAAGACAGCGGCGCGAACATCACCGCCGACAGCGCCGGATAGACAAACGCCATCCCCTCGCGAAACTGAGCCGCCGTCCAGATGTAGGGGCTCACGCCCGCCAGAACGCGCCGTCCGGCGTGCCAGTATGCAAAGCTGAAGTCACCGGCTAGGCGTTGACCACGCGGAACGAGCACCAGCAACAGACCAAGCAGCGAGACCGAGAGTGGGCCGGCGAGAACATTGACGGTTGCCGTGGCCAGACGCTTTACCCCCGGTTGCTGGCGCTCTCCGGCAGAATCGTCCGCGATGCTCATAAGCGTGCCCGTACCGCGACGGCCGCCGCCGGCCACCGTCAGCCGAGGTGACCCAGATTGTGCACCAAGCTGATCACAGCGGGCGTCATCAGCACGATGAAGATCGCCGGAAAGATCAGAAAGACCAGCGGGAACAACATCAGGACCGGTGTCTTCTGGGCCCGCTCCTCGGCCCTTGACCGTCGCCTTGCGCGCATCTCATGGGCCAGGTTACGCATGATCTGGCCCAGTGAGATGCCCATCCGTTCGCCTTGCGACATCGCGCGCACAAACGACCGCATGGCCGGAGTGTCAGCCCGGTCCGCCATGTGGCCAAGCGCCTCGTCGATCGACAGGCCCATCGTCTGCTCCTGGAGGGTTAGTCGTAGCTCGTCACCCAGCGGAGGGTCGAACTGGCCCGCTGACATCCGCATCGCCTGTGGGAAGGAGAGCCCCGCCTCAATCATCACGGTCAGCAGATCGATCAGATCGGGGAGCGCACGGTCGATCGTCTCGATACGCAGCCGGGCCTTGCGCTGTACGTAGGTCAGCGGCAGGACCCAGCCCATGAAAACCGCAAGCGCAACGATTGCCACGTCCAGCAGGCTGTGCACACCAACCACGAGAACCGCAAGCACCGGCAGGACGACCGTCGTCAGTATGCGATACCCGATGATCGTACGTGGGCTGACCGTGTACATTCCCGCCGCCATCAGCTGCTCGCCTATCGCCTTTTCACTGATCGTCGTAAGACGACCTGAAAACAGCCCGCCGAGCCGAGTGGCGATCCCAGCCAAGAGTCCCTGGCGGTCGCGCGCCAGGTAGATGCTCACATCGGGTTCACCGGGTGCGCCACGCGCCAGCGCACCGGTGTCGATCACCGCCCGCACTCGTTCGAGCGCGGACGAGCGCGTGCCGCTGAATGAGGCCACCACCGCCAACACCGCGAGGCCAACGAAGAGCGCGCCACCCACTAGATACAGATAGGTCATCACCGCTTCAAACCTTGATCTGGACGATCTTGTTGATCACAACCCCACCACAGGCCATCAGCCCGAGAGCCACGCCAAGCGCAACCAGCCCCCCGGTCGAGTGAAAGAGCGGATGCACGTAACCGGGGTTTACCAGCGAAATCAGCAGCAGCAGCGCGACCGGCAACAGCGTCAGGACCGTCCCCGAGAGCCGCCCCTGCGCAGTGAGCCCGCGGACCAATCGCCGGATCTCGATCCGCTGACGAACCGTATCAGCCACCAAATCGATCACCTCAGCCGTGTTACCGCCGGTCTCGCGTTGCAGCGAAGCCACGATCGCAACGTGCTTAAAGTCCTCGCTCTTCATGCGCTCCGTCACATTGCCCAGCGCTTCTGCCAACGGGATCCCAAGCTCCTCATCGAGCACGGCACGGCGCAGCTCCCGCTGCGATGGCTCGGGCGCGTCCTGGAGCACTGCCTTGAGCGCGCCTACGAAGGTCTGCCCAGACCGCATCGCCGATGCTATGACCTGCAGATTGTCGGGCAGCTGATCGGTGAAGGCACGCCGCTGGCGCCCCGCTAGCATCCTGACGCCACCGACCGCCAGGACCGGTACCAGCAGCGCAAGCAGAGCAGCCACCGGGCTGTTGGTCTGCAGAACGAGCAGCCAGCCGATCACCACAGTCACGATCACCACCAGCGCAAGCAACTGCTCCAACGGGATGTCCAGGTTGGCGACGTCCATATCGGCCCGCAGGCGTGTGAGCAACGGCGAGCGGACGATCTTACGCGCTTGCCGGTCACCGAGAGCCCGTTCAACCAGCGACTTGCCCGCCTCCGAGGACTCTTGGCGCATCGTCACGTAGGCACTCACTCGGTCAGCCGCCGTGGCACGACGGCCAACCAGGGCAAAGACGGCCACGCCAATGAGCGCGCCAGCTGCCACGCTCACCGCGCCAGCGACCACTGCAGAGTCGGCACTCACCTGACAGCCCGCCGCTCTACACGCCCGGGACGGATGGCATAGGCCGACCCGCCAGCCGTTGGGTGCTCAACCGGAGCCGGCTGAGCCGGTGCCATCCGCTCCGCCCCGAAACTGTGCTGGTCCATGTAAGAGGGCAACCGAACACCGTTGCGCTCGAACTTGCCGCAGGTTGGGCGCAACCCCGAGTAGACGAGCTGGCCGCGGCCATCGGCGCTCTCCTTGTCCAAGCGATATTCGAAGATGTCCTGCAGGGTGACGGTGTCGCCCTCCATGCGCTGTACCTCGGTGATCGTCGTGATCTTGCGGGAACCGTCGTTGAACCGCTCGATCTGGACGATCAGGTCGAGCGCGCGTGAAAGCTGCTGTCTGATGGCGCGGATCGGGAAGTCGATCCCGGCCATCAGCACCATGCTCTCGATGCGCGCCACCGCGTCACGGGGAGTGTTGGCGTGGCAGGTGCTGAGCGAGCCGTCGTGACCCGTGTTCATGGCCTGCAACATGTCCAGCGTCTCAGCACCGCGGACCTCGCCGACGATGATCCGGTCCGGGCGCATGCGCAGCGAGTTACGGACCAGCTCGCGGATCGGAATCTCGCCCTGACCCTCCATGTTCTTCGGGCGCGACTCGAGCCGCAGGACGTGATCCTGGTTGAGCCGCAGCTCGGCCGCGTCCTCGATCGTGACGATCCGCTGATCACCCGGGATGGCGGTGGAGAGCGCATTGAGCAACGTCGTCTTACCAGAGCCCGTGCCGCCAGCAATCAGGATGTTCAGCTCGGCGCGGATCGCCGCTTCCAGGAACTCCCTGGCAGCGACCGTGAGCGAGTTGATGGCGACCAGATCGCCCAGATCAAGGCGCCGCTTCGAGAACTTACGGATCGTGAGCAGCGGGCCGCTGAGCGACAGCGGCGGCAGCACGGCATTGACGCGGCTGCCATCTGGCAGACGGGCATCCACCATCGGGGAGGATTCGTCAACACGGCGGCCCACCTGCGCGACGATCTTGTTGATGATCCGTCGCAGGTGGTGCTCGTCCGTGAAGCGCACACCAGTCTTCTCGATCCGCCCCGAGCGCTCAACCCACACATCGCTGGGCCCGTTGACCATCACCTCGGTGACGGTGTCGTCCTGCAACAGTGGCTCGATCGGTCCGTGTCCCAGGGTGTCGTTGGCGATCTCCTGGGTGAGCCGCTCGCGATCGGCGGTCGCCAGGCCGCGCTCCTGAGCCAGCCGCTGGCGCACGTCGGCGAGCACAACCTCACGCAGGGTGCCCTGCGACAGCGACTCGTTGTAGAGCCGTGGGCCCAACTCGGAGATGATCGCCATGTGGATGCGGTCCTTGAGCTCGACCAGCGAGTCGGACTGGGCCGAATCCGATGCAGCAGCCGGTGTCTGAGTTCCGGCGAGACGTTCGCGCAGTTCCATTATCTACCTCTCAGCGTCCGCGGGCTAACTCGGCGGCACCCGCGACAGCCCGCTTGCGCCGGAACCATCCGCGTCGCCGGGTCGGAGTCGGCGACGCCTTGCTGGGCTCGGACGGTTCAGCGCTCGGATTTGCGAGGAACATGTCAGCCAGCGACCTGATCGCGGCGGCAGCCGCCGACCGGCTCCCCGAGAGTGCGATCGGAATGCCGTCGTTGATCGACACGGGGACCTCACGGTCGCTCGGGACCAGCAGGTCCGGCGCGCGGCCGAGGATCTCCACAGCCTCCGCGCTAGCGATCCCCACGTTCGTTCCCGCGCGGTTCAGCACCACGCGCACGTGATCTGGTGGATGGCCCATGAGCTCGAGCGTGTCGAGACCCAGGCGGGTGTTCTTGAGCGAGAGCGCGTCGAACATCGCGACCATGCAGATCCAGGTAGCCACGTCCACGGTGGCGATCACCTCCGCGGTGAACGCCGGTGGCGTGTCCACCACGATGAAGTCGAACTCCTCGCGCAGCACCCCGTAGATGGTGCTGATCATCTGTGCGGTCACAGACACGGCCTGGTCCGGGCGTGCCGGCGCAGCCAGTACCCGCAGCCCGCTCGGATGGCGCAACATGAAGTCATCGAGCTTGTCTGCGTCGAGGCTACCGCCCGACACGGCCAGGTCAAACAGTGTCGTCGTCGGCGTGAGCCCTAGCGCCAGCGCCACATCGCCAAACTGGAGGTCCAAGTCGATGATCACGGTGCGCCGCCCGCGGGTGGCAAGCGCCGCTCCCAGGTTGGTTGCAGCGACCGTCTTGCCAACCCCGCCTTTGGAGCCGAGCACCGCGATCAGCGAACCAGACTCGTTTCCGCGCTCGGCTGTGTGGCGGGTCCGGGTCACAGCCTTACGGATCGCGAACTCGAAGTCACGGCCCACCTGTTCGGGGATGTATGGTCCTGGCTGCAGAACGAGGAAGTCATCGGCCCCTGCGGTGAACGCAGCTTGGACAAACTCCTCGTCACTGCCATGTGAGAGCACCGCCACTGGGGAGCTGCTGCGCACCGTGTGCCAGAGCCCGACCAGTTCCAGCGCCGCCGGCGAGCCCTCCCGGCAGGCGACGAGCAGCACATCGACGTCCATCCGGAGAATCACGTCGGCATTGAGATCGAAGGTGGCGAACTGCTCCGCCATCTCGATGCCCGAGTCATCCGGGATGTGCTCGCGAACGAGACGAGCCGGCGCTGTCTCGTCGTGCGCCAGAGCGATGTTGATTCGGCGTGCCATCGTCAGCTCGCAACAGCGTAGAGCTTGACGGAGTTGGTCGCCCCGATTGACGGCCGAAGTGCGAGCCAGAGGCTGGAGGTCAACGTGGCCGCCGTCACGATCAGTGCCTGGCGGTCCGTGAGCCGCAGGACCACCAGCCCGCCCGCATTTTCGAGCACCGGCGCGTTCTGGATCAGCATCTCGGATGTCTTGCCCTTCTCAGCCATGACATCGACAGTGTCGCCTGGGGTGAGATAGCTCGTGAGGCCGTGCTCGGTATCCAGCGTGAAGGCAACGGCGCGCTGATCACCTTTCAGCAGCCCAGAGAGCGTGGAGACCGTCTTGGTGAAGTCACTGGCGGTGATCTGCTGTCCTGCCACGATGTCGGTGGTCGCCGCCTCACCCACGATCTCGGACGGGTCGGTGATCGCTCCCGGAACAACCTGAGTGCTCGGCACCGCCTTGGGCTTGAAGTAACCCTCACCGGCGATCGCAGCCTCAGACGTTCCCTGCGGAATGTTGTGTGCGGCGACCCAGACCGTAATCTGCGTGGGTGCCACCTGCGCAGTCTTGTTCTTGTTGTACGCGGAGACGAAGAGGTAGATCAGCGCAGCCGCCAGCAGCGCCGAGACCACGGCGATGAGGACTGCGTTCCGGCGACCGGCCGCGCCACGCATCGGGCTGCGGCGACCGAACTTACCAAGGTTACGATGGGCTTCCATTTGAGTTCGAGCTCCAGTGAGGGTTCGTTACGGCTATCGGCGTGATCCGCGGTGAGCTTGACTGATGAATCCAAAACAAGAGAGCGCACCCACCGGCGCCGGTGTCACATCAGTTCTTGCACCTGGGCCAGATCCCTGCCGCTCCCTGCCTGCGTCCGCTAACAAAGTGGTCATTGCCGCCCCCGTTGCCTCTTGCTTCTACGTACAGGTGGGGCTGAGGAATGGGTTGGTGCCGGTGAGCGAGCCCTCCATGCGCATGGTTGCGCTCGACGCGATCGATGAGGACGGACCTCCCGACGCCTGGCTGACGATCTTCAGCCAGCTGAACGACGAAGTCACCTTGACCTCGATCGGGTCGCCCGAGGTGTAGGTGCCGCTTGCCGGCGACGTGCTCGTCGCGATGTCGCCCACGCAAACGCTGGTCAATGCCGGCCCGCCGATGCTGGTCGACTCGCACTGCACCCACGCCCCGAGCGTCGTCTCGGTCGTGGAGCCGCAGGTCTGGCTCGTGGTCGTGCCAATCACAGCCGCGTCGCGCACGGCGATATTGGCGATGTTGGTATCCGCGTTCTGCTGGTTCAGGGCGATCCCGAAATCTATGATCGCGAACAGAAAGAGCAGCAGCAAAGGAAGCACAAACGCAAACTCCACGAGTGCTTGGCCGTTCTCTGCACGGACTTTCCGCATCACCGTACGCACGATGCAACCTCTATCGGCGGCTGGAGGCTGATTCCTTTAGCACAGAGCTAAGCATGTGGGTCAAGTGTCTCTCATAGCCGGGAATAGCACAACCTCGCGGATCGTGGTCCTGCCAGTGAGGATCATCGCCATGCGGTCGATCCCAAAGCCGATCCCCCCGGCGGGTGGCATGCCATATTCGAGCGCCTCGATGTAGGCCGCGTCGTAGGGCTGGGCCTCTTCGTCGCCCCCGTCGGCCAGCGCGCGCTGCACTTCAAAGCGCGCACGCTGTTCGTCAGGGTCGTTGAGCTCAGTGAACGCGTTGGCTACCTCCATGCCGGCGATGAACGCCTCGAACCGCTCCACCAGGCCCGGCTCTGAACGGTGGCGCTTGGCAAGCGGCGAAGTCTCGACCGGATAATCGAACAGGAAGGTCGGCTCAACCAGCGTGGGCTCGACGTGCTTGGAGACGAGCTGATCAACAAGCTGGGGCCAGGTGTCTGACTCTGGCACGTCGAGTCCAGCTGCACGCATAGCACCAGCGAGCCGGCCGCGGTCGTGACAGCGCCGGATGTCAACCCCCGTGCGCCGCTCGATCGCGCCCGTGAGCGTCTCGCGGTGCCATGGCCGCTGGAAGTCGATCGGCCCGCGATAGCCGATCGCCGCAGTGACGAAACGCATCAGCTCCTCGAAGCGGTCGGCGACGTTTATGTAGTCGGCGTAGGCTTCGTAGTACTCGATCGAAGTGAACTCCGGGTTGTGCTTGGTGGAGATGCCCTCATTCCGGAATAAACGTCCAATCTCGTATACGCGTTCGAGGCCGCCGACCAGCAGCCGCTTGAGATAGAGCTCCGGGGCGATCCGCAGGTAGAACTCACGGTCCAGCGCGTTGTGGTGCGTGGTGAAGGGTCGTGCCATAGCACCGCCATAGAGCGGCTGCAGGATCGGGGTCTCGACCTCGATAAAACCCTCCGAGTCGAGGTAGCTCCTGATGGCCGAGACCATACGCGCACGCATGATGAAGACAGCCCGGGTCTCCTCGTTTGCAAGCAGGTCAGCCTCCCGATGGCGCAGGCGCGTCTCGGTGTCGGCCAAACCGTGGTGCTTGTCGGGCGGCGGCCTGAGCGACTTGGCCAGGAGCGTGAAGGCCGTCAGACGCAATGTCAGCTCGCCGCGGCGCGAGCTTATCGCGAAGCCTTCGACACCGATCAGGTCGCCCAAATCGAGACCGGTCAGAAGATCAAGACCGTCAGTCCCGAGCTCATCGATACGTGCCTGAAGCTGGATCCTGCCCGAGCGATCCACGAGGTCAAGAAATGCCATGGCGCCCTGCCCGCGGCGTGCTGTTATCCGCCCTGCAACCCTGTGGGCGACGATCGTCTCCTCCCCCACCCCCAGCCCGGCGTGCGCTTCGCGAACGGACGCGATCGGCTCGGCTCCGGCATAACCGTGCGGAAACGGTTCCACGCCCCGAGCACGAAGCGACTCGAGCTTGTGGCGCCGAGCCGCCAAGACCTCAGGTGGTCCAGCCCCACGACGCCGCTCGTCGCCTGCCTCCGTCATCTCTGGCCTGACGGCTAGGCCACTTCGATCTTGGCGATCTTTAGGCGGCGCTCGCCACGCGGCGTGGCAACGGTGACCGTATCGCCCTTCTGGCGGCCCATCAGCGCCTTACCGACCGGCGATTGGTTTGAGAGCCGCATCTGGGCCGGCTTGGCCTCCGCCGAGCCCACGATCGTGTACTTGTGCTTACCGCCGTCGCCGTCAACGACATGCACGGTGGTGCCGACCCTGACCACGTCGGCATCTAGATCCGATGCATCGATCACCGTGGCCGAGCGCAGCTTCTCCTCGAGCACGGCGATGCGGGCCTCGATCATCGCCTGTTCGTTCTTTGCATCGTCATATTCGGCGTTCTCGGAGATGTCGCCGAACTCGCGCGCCTCCTTGATTCGCGCAGCCACCTCGCGGCGGCGCACGGTCGCCATGTGCTCGAGCTCAGCCTTGAGGCTGGCGAGTCCTTCAGGGGTGAGAATGACGTCCTTGGGCATGTGCTGATGGGTTGGCTGGAACAGAAACGCCTGCGATCACGGGCTGAACACGGCTCCGTCGGCTCGTGGGCGCGCCAGTATAGACGGCCACCAACAGCGCTCCTCGCAACGCCGCGTCGAGACCAGCCATCGCCTGCACGATCGCTGCCACTAACACGGCCCGACTCAGGCACGAGCCGTCATCGCCGATACTGCTGAGCGATGTCACTCAGCGCAGTCACAGAAGCTACCCGGCTGCGAGAGATCAGAGCCATCCACGTGCCAGCAGTCCTGTTCGGAGCGGGTGTCGCGCTGCTCTCCATCTATGTGTTCACATACGCGATCCCCCTGCACCACGAGAACGACTTCTACAGGGAGGCGTGGCCCGCATACCAGCTGCTCTTGCGCGGCCGCGTCCTCGGCTTTCTGCGGGCGAGCCCAGCCTATGTCGGCTCGCTGGTTCTGCGAGCGCCCCTTGCGCTGCTCGCAGGGGCACTGGGAGCCCCGGCCCGCGGAGTTTACGTCGCAACAGCGATTCCTTGCCTGCTCGCACCCGGCCTGCTCGCAGGCTACCTAGCAGCCGAGCCTCGAGTCGAGCCAGCACGGTCGACTGGTGACAGCAGGCGTCGAGGGCTACGCCCCGCCGACGGCTTCATGCTCACCCCACCCGCTGTGGTCGCGGTGGTCGGCGGCCACCCGGAGGACGTGCTGGGGGGAGCGTTATGCGTGCTTGCGATGTTGCTTGCCTGCCGCGGCTCTGGCCGCGCCACGGGACTGGCACTCGGCCTAGCGGTCATCAACAAGCAATGGGCACTCGTAGCGGTACCTCTCGTGATCGCCATGGTGCCCAAAGAAAGGCGTCTGGAGGCAATCGTGACGCTCGTTGTAACGGCAGGAGTAGTGATGATCCCCGTCACCGCCGTGCGTATGAGTTCGGCCAGCACCTTTAGCGGCGCGCTCGGCGACCCGACGTCCAGCATCCTGCTCACCCCGCAACTGCTGTGGTGGCTGGGTCCCTCCTCCTGGGTTGTACATCAGGCCCACATCCTGCTCGTACTCGCCGCGTGGCTGGTGACGGGTCTTTGGTGGTGGCTGCGGGTGCACGGCAACAGAGGACGCCCGCCCGTCCCCGATGCACTCGCAGCGCTCGCGCTGGTGCTGTTCCTGCGCTGTGCGCTTGACCCGATGGACAACGTTTACTACTTCGCGCCGTTTATGCTTGCGGTCGCTGCGCTTGAGGATCCGCCTGGGTTTCCTAAGCTCACTTGGCTCTTCGTTGTCGCGATCCCCTTGATCGTCCCACCTGCCGGCGTCTTTCACAGCCTGGGCCCAACCGCCCTGGCTGCGCTGTTCACCGCCTTCGCGCTCGCCACCATCGCCTGGTTCGGCCGGCTCGCCTTCCGCTCGAGCGCCGAGCCGGATGCGCTCGCCTACGCGGCGGCGGCGACGACCGCCGGCTCGCCAGGCTGAACACCGCCCAGCAGCTCGCGCGCGTGATCCAGGCTCGCCGCCTGCTGCAGCGCGGCCTGCAGCGCCGCCTGCTGGTGGCGGCTGCCGCCGAGCCGCTCGACGTACCAGGGGTAGAACTTGCGCAGGTAGCGGCCCGCTCGCTCTTCACCGAGGTGATCGGCAGCGCGGTCCATCACCCAGTGCAGCTCGGCGATGATCTCCTCGCGCGAGGGCTCGGCCACCCGCGCGCCGAGCAGCTGCGCAAACAGCCACGGGTTGCCCAGCGAGCCGCGTGCCAAAAGCACCGCCTCGGCGCCGGTGCCGTCAAGCGCCGCCTGCACGCTCGCCACCGAGCGCAGGCCGCCTGATAGCATCACCGGGACCGGCAGCTCTTCCACCAGGCGGGCCGCGAGCTCGTAGTCGGGCTGGCCGCTGTGGCGCTGCGAGGCGTGACGGGGATGGATCGCAAGCCCCGCGACCCCGCCGCGCTCGGCGAGGTCGCGGGCCAAAGCGACACCCTTGCCGTCGCCGGGCCGCAGCCCCGTGCGCAGCTTGACCGTGACCGGGAGCCCGCTGCCCCGGGCCGCGGCGCGCGCGATCGCCAGCGCGCGCTGAGGATCATCCAACAGCGCCGCGCCAGCCCCGGTCTTACAGACCTTTGGCACCGGGCAGCCCATGTTGATGTCGATCAGGTCAGCACCGGCGGCGGCGACCCGCTCCGCGGCCGACGCCATCACCTCCGGATCGGCGCCGAAGAGCTGTACGGCAACCGGGTGCTCGTCGGGATGGATGCGCAGCAGCTCCGTGCAGGTACGCACGTTGCCGTGATGCACCGCGTGGCTCGAGACCATCTCGGAGACGGTCAGGCCGGCCCCATAGCGCCTTGCCTGCAAGCGCACGAACCAGTTGCCGATACCCGCGAGCGGCGCCAGCACAACGCGATTTGCGACCGTCAGCGGGCCCAGCTGCCAGGGCTCGTCGAGCGACCGGCGGGGCGGGCATGAAGTCGTAGCCATCGCGTTCATGGTAGGAATCCGTAGGTGGACCTTGACGGAGTGACCGCACCCTGGCTCGAGCTGCTGCGCAGCCTGGTACCGGGGATCGAGCTCTTTGACGCCCACACCCATGTCGGCGAGCACGACCCCGACGGGATGCGCCAGAGCGCCGCCGAGCTGACGGCCCGGCTGCGCCGAGCAGGAGCCCGGGGCTGCTTTGTCTTCCCGATGCACGAGCCTGATGGCTACCGGCCCGCCAACGACCACGTGATCGAGGCCGCGGCGGCGTCCGCTGGGCTGCTGGTGCCGTTCTGCCGGGTCAAGCCGGGCGAGGGCGCGCTCGGCGAAGCCGAGCGCGCCCTCGCCCGCGGCGCCCAGGGGATCAAGCTGCATCCAAGGGCCGAGCAATTCACGCTCGACCACCCCGACATCCCACGCCTGTTCGCGCTCGCGCACGAACGCACGCTGCCGATCCTGATCCACGCCGGCCGGGGGATCCCCGCGCTCGGTGAGCACGTGATCGGCAACGCCGGCCGCTATCCGAACGCGCGCGTGATCCTCGCCCACGCAGCGGTGTCGGACCTCTCCTGGATCTGGCGGGCCATGCCAGACCTGCCGAACGTCCTGATCGACACCTCCTGGTGGATCTCTCAGGATCTGCTGGCGCTGTTCACGCTCGTCCCGGCCGCCCAGATCGTGTTCGCCTCCGACGCGCCCTATGGCTCGACCGCGGTCGCCGCAGCTGCGCAGCTGCGCCTGGCGCTCCAGGCCGGCCTGACGCCGGAGCAGGTTGCGCTGATCGCCTCGGGCCAGGCGGTCCAGATCGCCCGGCGCGAGCCGCTGGCGGTCAGTGGCCCAGCGGCCGGCGAACGCGAGCAGGCCAGCCATGTGCTGCTCCACCGGGTCGCCAACTACCTCCAGATCGGCGCGCTAATCGAGTTCCGCACCGGCGATGGCAGCGAGCAGGTAGCGCTCGCCGAACTCGCGCGCAACATCCCCACAGAACACGACGACCTCCCCGTCTTCCAAGCGATCGGGCGCCTGCTCGAGGCTTACCGGCAGGCGCGCACCGCACAGCCTGGCGATCGCTCGACCCGAGCGCTGCTGCAGCTGGCAGCCGCGGTGGCGATGTCACCGGACGTGCCGGTGCCGGTGGCCAGCTCCACCTGAACGCCCGCTGAACGCCAGACCCTCAGCGGTTGCGCTCCCAGATCAGGCGTAGGCCAGTGAGCGTCAGAAACTCATCCACCTCGTCGATCGCCGCCTTTGTGAACGGATACATGACCGTCGAGAACCCGCCCGTGGCGATCACGTGCGTGCGCTCACCGAGCTCTGCACGCAGGCGCCACACGATGCCCTCGACCTGGCCGGCAAACCCGAAGGCGATACCACTGCGGATCGCGTCCACGGTCGAGCGGCCGATCACTGCGCGCGGCTCGCTCAGCTCGACCGCGGGCAGCTTGGCGGCGCGCTCGGAGAGCGCCTGAAGCGAGATCTCGATCCCGGGAGTGATGATGCCGCCCAGGTACTCGCCCTGGGCAGAGACGACGTCGTAGGTGATAGCGGTGCCAAAGTCGACAACCACGCAGGCGTCAGCCACGCGCGCATACGCGGCCACGGCGTTGACCAGGCGGTCGGCACCGACCTCGTGTGGCACCTCGGTGCGGATCGGCATGCCGGTCTTCAGCGACGGCCCCACGACGAGGGTCTCGTGCCCGAGGTAGCGGGCGCCCAGCTCGCGCCACTGCTCGCCCAGCCGCGGAACGGTCGAGGAGACGATCGAGGCGCCGATCCCGGCAAGGTCCCGGCCCCGGAGTGCCAGCAGGCCCGATAGCAGCACGGCCAGCTCGTCGGCCGTCGCCTCACGGGCCGTGGCGACGCGCCAGTTCTCGGACGGCCGCTCGGCCCCCGCGTCGAAGATGCCGGCGTGGGTCTGCGTGTTGCCCACATCCACAACCAGGAGGTGTGCTACCGGCTCTGCCTCAGTCACGACGATCCCGCCCGCTCACGGGGCCTGACTATATGGCCAGCGGCGGTCCGGCGAGGCGAACCTGCTGACCGCCTCCCAGCGCGGCGAGCGAGCCGGCGAGCCGCTCGCCGCGGGGCAGACGCAAGTCCGGACTCAGCTCGAGCAACGGCACCAGCACGAAGCGGCGGCTCGTGACCTGTTCGTGGGGCAGCGTGAGGCGCTCGGACGCGTACTCGAGCTCGCCCAGCAGCAACACGTCCACGTCGATCACGCGCGGTCCGTGCCGCGGGCCGCCGGCGGCCCTCCCCACCTCGCGCTCCACCGTCTTGCATGCGTCGAGCAGCTCGGTCGGTCCGAGCGCGGTCTCGACCTCGACGCAGGCGTTCAGGAACTCGGGCTGCTCCAGCACCAGCCCGACGGGCTCGGTCTCGTAGGTGTGGGAGCTGCGCAGCACCCGGACGCCGGCCTGGCCCAGAGCTGTAACGGCTGCCTGCAGATGGTCGCGGCGCTCACCGAGGTTCGAGCCGAGCCCGAGGTATCCGATGCTCACGCCTCGCGCCAGACCTCGACCGACACCTCACCGATGCTGAGCGCGATCGGCGGCTCCGGCTTGGCGGCTTTAACCCAGACCGAATGCAGCTCGTAGCGCTCGATCAGACGATCAGCAACCGCGGCACAGAAACGCTCGAGCGTGCGGTATTCGCGCTGCTGGGCGACCAGCCAAACGAGCTGGCAGACCTCACCGTAGTCGACCGTGTCCTCGATCCGGTCGGTTACGGTCGCGTCGCACTCGCCCACGTCGAGCCGCAGGTCGACCAGCAGACGCTGCCCGACCTCCCGCTCGGCCGCGGTCACACCCATGTGCGTGTAGAGCGACAGCCCGCTGACCTCGATCGTCACCTCGGGCTCGGGGTAGCCATCCTCCTCGTCATCGTCGATCTCCTCGTCGAAGTCGGCCGGCTCGGCTGGCTCTACCTCGTCGCGGTCAGACTCACCCGGGTCGTACTCGGCCGGCTCGCCGTCGCTGCTCATCGCTTCCGGACTCTAGCTCCGAAGCGTCGCAGCCGTCACCGCCAGCGCGTCGTGCAGCGGCGCAACGTCGTGAACCCGGAAGATCCGGGCGCCGTGCGTGAACGCGATCACATTGCTCGCGAGAGTCGCCGCCAGGCGCTGGTCCACGGGCCGTCCGGTGAGCTCACCCAAAAACCCCTTGCGGCTGGTGCCGACCAGCAGCGGCCGGCCGATCGCGACCAGCTCGGGCAGCCTTCTGAGCAGTTCGAGGTTCTCTGCCGTGCTCTTGCCGAAGCTGCCGGCACCGAAGCCCGGGTCGAGGATGATCTTCTGCTCCGCCACCCCGTGCGCGATCGCAAAGGCCATGCGCTCCTCGAGGAAGGCCTTCACCTCCGAGACGATGTCGTCGTAACGCGGTGGCTGCGGCGGCTGGCCAGGCAGGTTGCGCATGTGCATCAAACACAGATCTGCGCCGGCGGCCGCGCTCAGCTCGGCGAGCCTCGGTGCGGCCCGCAGCGCCGTGACGTCGTTGACCAGGCTCGCGCCGGCGCTCAGCGCGCGCTCCGCCACCTCGGCCTTCATCGTGTCAACCGAGATCTGCGCTCTGACCCCGGCTGCCACCAGCGCCTCGATCACCGGCACCACGCGGCGGGACTCCTCCTCAGCCTCCACCGGCTCGGCCCCAGGGCGCGTTGACTCGCCGCCGACGTCGAGGATCGCAGCGCCGTCGGCCTCCAGTGCGAGCCCGTGCGCGACCGCTGCCGCCGGGTCGAAGAACTCTCCGCCGTCGCTGAAGGAGTCGGGGGTGACGTTGACGATCCCCATCAGCGCGAACGCTGAGCCATCACCTGAAGCTGCCAGCACCGTGTGCGCTCTGGCTCGCTCTGAGTCAGTCGGGCCAGCGCCCGTTGCGGCGAAAGTACGCGCGCGCGTCCTCCTCCTCGGCGCGGTCCTCGGCCTCATCGGAGTTGAGCCGCAGCATCCAGTTGAGCAGCGCGACCATCATCGCCACGACGATCGAGGCCACGCCGATCGTCGAAAGCAGCGAGTCGTGACTCAGCCTGGTCGTCGTGAACACGTTCGCCTCGGCGGCGTTGTCCTGGACGCCGGTGAGGTGAAAGTGGGCCATGATCAGCAGGACGAGGCCGAGAATGACGAACGCGAGCGGCAGGCCCCACCTGATCGCCAGCACCAGCGGCCCGGGGCGCGGCCTGCGCCGCGGGACCATGAGACCTAGGGCTGAGCTGTACCGCACTCGTCCAACGTTACCGCGTCGGGCTCCGTGGCCCCGCCGCTGGTCCGGCACCGCCTGCTCGTCGCTTCCTACTCAGCGGTGCCGCCGGCGTAACCGGGGCGCGGGAAGAGCTTCGGGCTCTCACCACTGCTGCGCTCGGGCGCGGCTGGAGGCATCGGCAGCTGGGGCGGCGGTGGTGCCTCAGCGCCAAAGACCTGCTCTTCGGTCTCGCCGCCAAGCAGCGCGACAAACTGCTCGCGCTCAATCGTCTCACGCTTGAGCAGGATCTCGGAGATCCGGTCGAGCGCCTCCCGATGGCCGGTGAGGATGTCGCGCGCAACCGTGTGCGCGGACTCAACGATGCGCCGGATTTCGAGGTCGATCTCACGTGCGATCTCGTCCGAGTAGTCGGGTTCGGCACTGAACTCACGGCCCAGGAAAGGCTGGCCGTGGTCATGGCCGAAGACTCGCGGTCCCAGCTTTTCGGACATGCCGAAGCGCATCACCATCTGTTTGGCGGTGGCCGTCACCTTCTCCAGGTCATTGGAGGCACCGGTCGTGATCTCTCCGAAGACGAGCTCCTCGGCGGCCCGGCCGCCGAGCGTCATCGCCATCGTGTCGAGCAGCTCGGCGCGTGTGGTCAGGAACTTGTCCTCACCTGGCAGCGAGATCGTGTAGCCGAGCGCCTGGCCGCGGGAGATCACCGAGATCTTGTGGATCGGATCGCTGTTTGGCAGGTAGTGGCCGACGATCGCGTGACCCATCTCGTGGAAGGCTGTGACCCGCCGCTCCTTCTCGCCCATCACCCTGGTCTTCTTCTCGGGGCCCGCAATCACGCGCATGATGCCCTCTTCGAGCTCGAGCTGGGTGATCTCGCGCTTGCCGCTGCGGGCGGCGAGCAGGGCGGCTTCGTTGACGAGGTTGGAGAGATCGGCCCCCGTGAAACCGGGGGTCTGGCCGGCGAGCGCGTCGACATCGATCTCACGCGCAAGCGGCTTGCCGCGGGTGTGGACCTCGAGGATCTTCTTGCGGCCCGTGCGGTCAGGCCGGTCGACCACGATCTGGCGGTCGAAGCGGCCGGGGCGCAGGAGCGCAGGGTCGAGGATGTCAGGGCGGTTGGTCGCGGCGATCAGGATGATGTTGTCCTTCATCTCGAAGCCGTCCATCTCGACCAGCAGCTGGTTGAGCGTCTGCTCGCGCTCGTCGTGGCCGCCGCCGAGGCCGGCGCCGCGGTGGCGGCCGACAGCGTCGATCTCGTCCATGAAGATGATGCAGGGAGAGTTCTGCTTGGCCTGCTCGAACAGGTCGCGCACGCGCGATGCGCCGACGCCGACGAACATCTCCACGAAGTCAGAGCCCGAGATCGAGAAGAACGGCACGCCGGCCTCGCCGGCCACGGCCCGGGCGAGCAGCGTCTTACCGGTGCCCGGAGGCCCGTAGAGCAGCACGCCTTTGGGGATCCGTGCCCCCAGCGCCTGAAACTTCTTCGGGTTCTCGAGGAACTCCTTGATCTCGTGCAGCTCCTCGACGGCCTCGTCGACACCGGCTACGTCACGGAAGGTGATCTTCGGCGAGTCGACGGACATGCGCTTGGCGCGGGACTTGCCAAAGGACATCACCTTCGAGCCCCCGCCCTGGACCTGGTTCATCAAGAACAGCCAGATGCCGATGAAGAACACGAACGGAAGCAAGTAGGTCAGCAGCGAGAGCCAGCCGCTGGTGGCGGTGTCCTGAACCTGAAGCGCGGCGCCGCCCTCGTGGAGCTGGACGTCGTGGATGATCGTCGAGACGTAGTTGTTGGGGTAGCCGGTCGTGTACTTCAGGCCCTCCTTGGTGACGACCGACATGCTGTTGTCGCGCTGATCGAGGTTGACGCTGCGCACGCCACCACTGTTGATCAGGTTCATCGTCTGCCCGAAGGACGGCGCCGGCTGGGTGCTGGTCGTCTGCAGGAGCCTGGAGGCAAAGAAGGCGAGCACCACGACGATCAGGATCGGGAAGGCGGCGCTCTTAAAGAAACGGCTCATGGCTTGAATGCCTCACTTCTGTTTGCCGCCGATGGGCTCATGCGGCGCGCAGGCGGGGAAAGGCCAAGGGTAGCATCACGGCCACACCGGCCCGATCGGCAAGGCTACTCGTCGAGCGCGGCCACATAGGGCAGAGCGCGGTAGCGCTCTGCATGGTCGAGGCCGTATCCGACCACAAACCGGTCCGGAATCTCAAAGCCCACGTACCGCGGCGTGAGCGGGACCTGGCTGTTGGAGGGCTTGAGCAGCAGCGCGCAGACCTCGAGCGACTCGGGTTTGCGGCCCGCGAGGTTGCGGAGCAGGTACTGGAGGGTGAGGCCAGAGTCGACGATGTCCTCGACGATCAGGACATGGCGGCCCTCAATGGCCGCGTCCAGGTCCTTCAGGATTCTCACCACACCAGAGGACCTGGTCGAGGAGCCGTAGGAGGAGATCGCCATGAAGTCCACCTCGCAGTCGAGGTCGAGCTCACGCATGAAGTCGGCGAGGAAGAAGATCGCCCCCTTGAGGACGCCGATCAGCAGCAGATCCTTGCCGGCATAGTCGGCCGTCACAGCCTCGGCGAGCTCCCGCACACGGCGCTTGAGCTCGTCGGGGCCGACCAGTACCTCACCCAGGTTGGGGCTCACGAGGAAATTAGTGGAGTGGTTTGGCGCGTGACTGGGCGTGGCTGGGGCCGCACGCGGGATGAGTCGATGCAGCGCATCGGCGATTCCCGAGGGCGGCATCCAGGCGCGTCCAGACGCCGCCAAACCGCCCAGCAATTGAGTCGTGAGCCCTCAGTGTCGTTCGCCACTGTGCTCAAGTCTATGGGTCTGCGGCCGTACGCGGCGTCCGCGGTGGTGGCGTGCTGCTGAAGCTGAGCAGGCCGCTGGCGACTGTCGCGCGGACGCCCCCCGGCAGATCGAGGTGCATTACGCCCACCTCGCGCAGCGCCAGGATCTCATCCAGGCGCCGCGCGGCCCCTGGAGTGGGGCGGCCGCCGACGCCATCCGCCAGCCGCTGCACGATCAGGCGTGCGATCGCCGGTGCAAGCGCCCGCAGCTGCTTGAGCTCGATCTCAGCCCTGCCGCCCAGCTCACGCTCCACCAGCGCGTCCAGCACCTCGGCCTCGTCGCGCAGACGTTCGGCGAGCATCAGCACGTTGCGCTCCGCGCCCGGATGGACCTGGCGCAGCGCCGGGACCAGCCGGTGGCGGATGCGGCTGCGCGCGTATGCGTCGCTGGCGTTGGACTCATCCTCACGCCAAGCCAGGCCGCGGTCCTGGCAGTAGGCGCCCGTCTGCTCGCGTGTGAAGGCGAGCAGAGGCCGGATCAGCGCCCCGTCGCGCGGGCTCATGCCAAGCAGCGCCCGGCGACTGGGTGACGACGCGATCCGGTAGAGGATCGTCTCGACCTGGTCGGTGGCGGTGTGTCCGGCAGCTATGTCCGCCGCGCGCGCAGCGGCGAGCGCGGCGGCGGCTGCGTAGCGCACCCGTCGCGCCCAATCCTGGACGTTCCCCGACGCTGGGCGCTCGCCACCGGCACGGCGCACCGTGAGCTCCACACCCATGGCGGCACAGAGCTCGCGGCAGTGGCGCTCATCGTCCTCGGCCTCGGCGCGCAGGCCGTAGTTGACGTGCAACGCCGCGACGGCGTCGGCGCCGGCCACGGCTACGGCCGCGTCGAGCAGGCAAGTCGAGTCACGCCCACCGGAGAGCATCACGACCACGGGCTGGCCCGGGGAGAGCAGGCCGTCGGCGCGCACACCGGCGAGGATCGTCTCGGCGACGCCCGGCATCAGCGGCGTACACCCATTCCTGATCCCGCCTGTGGCATCCCGCTCCGCTTCATTGGCATCGCCTCGCGCCCGAGTCTATGGATGATGCCCGGCCGGCAGAAGACCTATACGCTCGCTGCCGGTGCGAGACCTGACCCACATCCGCCAGACGGCCGAGCTGGCCGACCGCGTGCTGCTCCCCGGCGACCCGGGCCGTGCGCTGCGGCTCGCGCAGGCGCTGCTCAAGTCACCCCGGATGCTCAACCACAACCGCGGCCTCTGGGGATACACCGGTGTGGCGCCGGACGGCCTGGCGCTGAGCATCCAGAGCACGGGGATGGGCGGACCCAGCGCGGCGATCGTGGCCACTGAGCTGATTGAGCTCGGTGCGCGGCGGCTGTTGCGGATCGGCACCTGCGGCGCGCTCCAGGACTCGCTCGCGCTGGGACAGCTCGTGGTCGCCACGGCAGCGGTCGCCGACGACGGCACGAGCATCGCGCTCGGCGGCCACGCCCCGCTCGCGCGGGTGCCGGCACCCGGCACCGACGTGCTCGAGCCGCTGCTTGCGGCGGGCGCAGCCGCCACGCCTCCAGCGATCGTCGGAGCCGCGGTCTCCAGCGACCTCTTCTATGGGGCGCAGGAGCGGGTCGCGGCCTGGCGCGCGACCGGCGCCCTGGTCGTGGAGATGGAGACGGCGGCGATCTTCACCGTCGCGGCCCGCGCGGGCGTCGCGGCGGGATGCGCGCTGCTCGTTTCCAACCTCCTTGGCGACTCCGCTTACATCACCCCAGACGAGCTCGAGACTGCGGAGCTGCGCCTGGGAGCGCTGGCGGTCGCGGCGCTCACCGGCGCGCCATAGGCGGCCGGGCGAGCGAACGAGCGAGCGAGCGAGACCCTCCAGCGGCGCCGGGTGAGGTCTTCAGCTGCTGGCGCCAAGCTTCTTGTCGATCCGCACCAGCGCGCGGTCGATCGAGGCGAGGCGCTTTTCCAGCTTCTCCAGGCGTCCGTCGAACTCCACGACCTCGCGCGGCCGCTCGATCTGCTCTGAGATCCGCTCGAGCCCCTCCTCGAGCCCCTCGAGGCGCTGGGACACTGAGCGCAGGCGGCGCGTCAGGCGCTCCAGGTCAGCGGCCGACGGGAGGTTGAGCGCACTCATCGCGAGCTCCTGCGCGCGGCTGGCTCGCTCGCGCGCTTCAAATGCCGCGGTCAGCGTGCCGCTCACCAGCGGGCTTCGCAACAGATCCTGTGCAAGACGGCCAAGTGTCTCCTCCCCCTGCAGGGTGAAGCGGGCGCGGATGCCGTCGTGGTCGCCGTTCATTAACACCGATCGTACCCGGTCAGATCGTACCCAATCCGCGATTGCCTGTGGCCGCCAGGCGCCCCGGCTCGGCGCGGCCACAGCCACGCCGGATGCCGGATGCCGGATGCCGGATGAATTGAGACACGGACACCGCGAGGGAGGGGTTTTCGTCCCCTACGGACGCTAACGCCTCCCTCGCAGCGTCCGGCCTTGACTAACGACCGATACCGATATATCGTTTAGTGTCTGGATAGAACGGCACCACCCCACGAAGGACACGACACCATGAGAGACGAACGCTTCTTCTACAAGGACGAGGGCGAGGGCGAGGGCGAATCCCGCAGCATGCGCGGCCGCTGCGGCTTCGGCCCCGGCGGCTTCGGCCTGGGCCCGCGCGGGTTCGGGCCCGGTGGTCCTCGCGGCGTTGGCCCGCGCGGACCAGGCTCAGGCCCAGGCTCCGGCCGCCGCCGCCGCGGCGACGTGAGACTCGCGCTGCTGATGCTGCTCTCGCTCGAGGGCCCGCTCAACGGCTACCAGCTGATGCAGGGGCTCGAACAGCGCAGCGACGGCCGCTGGCGCCCGAGCCCGGGCTCGGTTTACCCCGCCCTCCAGCAACTCGAGGACGAGGGCCTGATCCGGGCCGCCAACACCGAGGGCGAGTCAGGCCGCGCCTTCGAGCTCACTGACTCAGGCCGCGCGCACCTAAGCGAGCACGGCGAGCACCGTCCACCCTGGGAGCTCGGCCCGGGCGAGCACGGCCACCCAGCCCACCGGCTCCACCACAGCATCAGAGGGCTCGCGCGCGCCGCGGCCCATGCGCTCCACGACGGCACCCCCGAGCAGGCGGAGGCAGCGCTCGAGATCCTCGACGAGGCGCGGCGCAAGCTCTACCGCCTGCTGGCAGGCGACGAGTGAGCCCAACCCCCACCTGCCGCAGCGCGGCGACGGCCACGAGCACGGCCCGCCCCCCAGCCCAGCCGCCAGGCCCGAGGCGAGCCCTAAGCTGTCTGTCATGAGCGACTCCCAGGCGATCACGGTCAGAAGCCTGCGCAAGCAGTTCGGCGACTTTGAGGCGGTCAAGGGCGTCAGCTTCGAGGTTGGGACCGGGGAGGTCTTCGGCTTCCTCGGTCCCAACGGCGCGGGCAAGAGCACTACCATCAACATGCTCTGCACCCTGCTGACGCCGACCTCCGGCGAGGCCCGCGTCGCCGGACATGATGTGGTCAGGGAGCGCGACGACGTACGGCGCAACATTGGCCTGGTCTTCCAGGATCCAACGCTCGACGGCTACCTCACCGCCGCCCAGAACCTCAAGCTCCACGCCGAGCTCTACGGCGTGCCGCCCGCCCTGGTCGCGCCGCGCATGGAGCAGGTGCTGACAATGGTCGGGCTCTGGGATCGCAAGGACGGCCAGGTGCTGTCGTTCTCGGGCGGCATGCGCCGGCGGCTCGAGATCGCCCGCGGGCTGATGCACTCCCCGCGCGTGCTGTTCCTCGACGAGCCGACGATCGGCCTTGACCCGCAGACACGGCGGTCGATCTGGGACTACATCCGCCAGCTGCAGGAGCGCGAGGAGATCACGATCTTCATGACCACCCACTACATGGATGAGGCCGAGTGGTGTGACCGGATCGCGATCATGGACCAGGGCCAGATCGTCGCGCTCGACACGCCCGAGCGGCTCAAGGCCGGCGTTGGCGCCGACCGGGTCACGATCCAGACCGCCGACAACGACTCAGCGATCGCCGCCCTGCACGCACGCTTCGGCATCGAGGCCCAGGTCTCCGAGGGCGCCGTCAGCTTCAGGATCGAAGCCGGCGAGCAGTTCGTGCCGCGCCTGTTCGCCGAGTTTGATCCCACCCGCAATCCGGATCTGCCCGCGATCAGCGGCGTGAGCGTGTCGCGGCCGACGCTCGATGACGTGTTCATGTCGTTCACCGGCTCGACCATCCGCGACGCCGAGGAGGATCCCTCCAAGCTCAGAAACCGCGTGATGATGCAGATGATGGGAGGCCGCCGATGACCGCCGTTGCCGACACGCCGCTTGACCCCACCGACGTCGTCCGCGTCCAGGTTCCGCATCGCAGCGCCCGCTCGGAGCTGCGGGCGATCAAGATCGTCTGGCGGCGAGAGCTGATCCGCTTCCTCAACGACCGCATGCGGATCGTGACCTCGCTGGTACAGCCGTTCCTGTTCCTGTTCGTGCTCGGCGGCGGCCTGCAGCGGCTGGCGAGCGCCGGCACCCACGGGGTCGACCTGAAGACCTTCATCTATCCGGGCATCCTCTGCATGACGGTGATGTTCACGGCCATGTTCAGCGCCGCGTCGATCGTCTGGGACCGCGAGTTCGGCTTCCTGCGGGAGATGATGGTGGCGCCGGTCAGGCGCAGCTCGATCGTGATCGGCAAGTGCCTCGGCGGCGCCACCGTGGCCGGCGCCCAGGGCGTGATCGTGCTCGCGATCGCCGGCCTGGTCGGCGTCCCCTACGCGCCCGGCCTGATCCTGGGGGCGCTCGGCCTGCAGCTGCTGCTCGCCTTCGCGATCACCGCCTTTGGCCTCAGCGTCGCGATCCGCATCAAGCAGATGCAGTCCTTCATGGGCGTGATGCAGATGATCGTGATGCCGATGTACTTCATCTCCGGCGCCCTCTTCCCCTCCTCCGGGCTGCCCACCTGGCTGACCGTGCTGAACCGCATCGACCCGCTCGCCTACGCGGTTGACCCGATGCGCCGGCTGGTCTTCGGCCACCTCAACATCTCCGCGGCCGCGCGCCACGCGCTCGACCCCGGCATCACCTGGTGGGGCTGGCGCATGCCGGCGCTGCTCGAGGTCGGCGTGGTGCTGGGGCTCGGCCTCGCGCTGCTGAGCGTCGCGATCTGGGAGTTCTCTGCGACCGAGTGAAGGGCGTCCTGCCCGCTGCCGCTGGCCCGCTGGCCAGCGGCAGCGCCCCACGCGGCTTTGCCCCGCCGGGCCCACAACCAGCCGTCGCGCGCTCGCGAAAAACCTTATGGCTCCGGCAGCCGGTTTATTGTTCTGCGCGTGAGCTTCGTGCCGGAACGGGAGGTGCTCGAGCGCTATGGGCGGCTGCTGATCGCGTTCGCGCTCGGCCAGGGCAACGGGATCAAGGCTGGCGACGTGGTCCAGATCCACGGCTGCGATGCCTGCAAGCCGCTCTACATCGAGGCTTGCTCGGCGGTCTGGCGTGCCGGGGGCCACGTGATCCACAGCTACATGCCCTCCGAGGACGACTACGGCGACGTCCGCCGGGCGTTCCTGGAGCTCGCTTCAGACGAGCAGCTCACCTTCGTGCCCCAGCCGTACGCGAACGCCGTGGTCGACCAGGTGGACCACGACCTGGTGATCTACGCCCCTGCCAGACCACGCTCGCTCGACGGCATCGACCCGGCCAAGCAGATGCTGCGCGGCAAGGCCTGGCTGCCGGTCCGCCAGCGGGAGCAGGAGAAGGAGAATCGCGGCGCGTACAGCTGGACGATCGCCTCCTACGGCACCCCCGGCATGGCGGCAGAGGCCGAGATGACGATCGAGGAGTACTGGGAGCAGATCATCCGGGCCTGCTTCCTGGACCGGGAGGATCCCGTCGCCCGCTGGCGCGAGGTGCGTGCCACGATCGATGTCACGCGCGAGCGCCTGAACGCCCTGCCAATCGAGCGGATGCACGTAGAGGGGCCCGAGGCCGACCTCTGGGTGAGCCTGGGCGAGCGGCGCAAGTGGCGGGACGGCGTGGGCGTGAACGTGCCGAGCTTCGAGCTCTTCACCTCCCCCGACTGGCGCGGGACCGAGGGCTGGATCCGCTTCAGCGAGCCGCTGTATGCGTTCGGCTCGCTGATCACCGGAGTCGAGCTCGAGTTCGAGCACGGCCGCGTGGCGCGTGCGATCGCCGCCGAGAACGAGCCCCTGCTGCACGAGATGCTCGAAACCGAGAACGCCGACCGCGTCGGCGAGTTCTCGCTCACCGACGCGCGCCTGTCGCCGATCGACCGCTTCATGGCCGACACGCTCTATGACGAGAACGTCGGCGGGCCATTTGGCAACACCCACCTGGCGCTCGGCAACGCCTACCAGGACGCCTACGACGGCGACCCCTCCGAGCTCGGCGAGGAGGACTGGCGGCGCCTGGGCTTCAACGAGTCGGCGATCCACACCGACATCGTCTCGACCACCGACCGGACCGTCACAGCGACGTTGCGGGACGGCTCCGAGCGCGTGATCTACGCCGACGGGCAGTTCCAGCTCGACGACGTGGGCCTGTAGTCAGCGGCCCCGTCCCAGGCGGTCACCGCACAGGCGGCGCACGGGACCGCTAGGCTGCGGCGCATGAGCTACGAACCAAGCCCGGAGATCCTCGAACGCTACGGCCGCGTGCTGGTCGACTTCGCGCTCGGGAACGGGGAGGGCATTAAGGCGGGCGACACCGTACTGGTGATCGGAGCCGAGGAGACCAAGCCCCTGTTCGCCGAGGTCTGCCGGGCGGTGTGGCGGTCGGGCGGCAATGTGATCAAGGAGTTCACCCCCACCCAGGACGAGCGCATCAACCTCGAACGGGACTTCTACGAGCTGGCGGGGGACGCGCAGCTTGACTTCTTTGCCGAAAAGATGATGCGCGGGCTGATCGATGAGATCGACCACTACATCTACCTGGCGGGCGAGGACCACCCGCGGACGATGCAGGACGTCGACCCGCAGAAGATGATCCGCCACCAGGCCGCAGGGATGCCCTGGGTCGCCTGGCACCAGGAGAAGGAGGCCGCGGGCCGCTTGCACTGGACGATCGGCCTGTGGGGCACCGCTGGGCTCGCGGCCGAGGCCGGCCTCACGCTCGAGCAGTACTGGGAGCAGATCACCCACGCATGCTTCCTCGACGACCCCGACCCGATCGCCCGCTGGCGGACGGCCCAGGCAGAGATCGGCCGCTACCGCGACTGGCTGAACTCGCTCGACATCGACCGCCTGCACGTCGAGGCCGAAGGCACCGACCTGTGGCTGACGATCGGCGAGCAGCGGCAGTGGATCGGCGGCGGCGGGCGCAACATCCCGAGCTTCGAGATCTTCACCAGCCCCGACTGGCGCGGCACCAGCGGTCAGATCAGCTTCTCCGAGCCGCTCTACAGCCACGGCAAGATCGCCCGCGGCGTGCGCCTCGAGTTCAGGAACGGCCTGGTCACCGCGGCCACAGCAGATGAGAATCAGGAGCTGATCGAGCAGATCGTCGCTGCGCCGGGCGGTGACCGCGTCGGTGAGTACTCGCTGACCGACGCCCGCCTCTCGCGCATCGACCGCTTCATGGCCAGCACCCTCTACGACGAGAACATGGGCGGTCCGTTCGGCAACACCCACCTGGCGGTGGGAATGTCGCTCAACATCACCTATGACGGCGACGGGGCCGCGCTCGGCGATGAGCAGTGGGAAGCGCTCGGCTACAACCTCAAAGCCGCCGTCCACAACGACATCGTCTCAACCACCGACCGCACGGTCACCGCGATCCTGCGCGACGGCTCACAGCGCGTGATCTTCGCCGGCGGTCGCTTCCAGAACGACGAGTGAGTCGCGTACGCCGTCCGCCGATCGTGGCTTGCCCGCGGCACTGCTGGTGGCCGGCTGCGGCGTGGGCCGATTACGAGGCGGCGGCGCCACCATCGGCGTGGTGCCCGGCCAAGCCGGAGACAGCACCGAGTGGCTGTCCAACCGGTCGGGGGCGGTGATGACGGTTCACGGCCCTCCATGTGGCTCGCTCTGGGGTTCCACGCGCCCCGCCTCGCCGGAGTCGCTACCGAGGGCGTGCAGGTCGACGCCGCCGTCCTGGGTGGCCGTTGTCACCCGCACGCGCGATAGAGGTCGATCCTCGGTCAGTCGGCTACTGGGTCGCGACTGGCGGTCGTGTCGCGATCCCGGTGGACTTCGTGGGCCGCAGGCCGGGACCGTGCGCCGCGCCCCGGGTCGATGTCATCGTCTCTGCAGGACGGGCTCACGGCAGCCTGCTCTGCTGCCGGATAGTTTCGGGCTCTGCGTACACCGACGCTTCGCACAGGGCCAGGACTGCGGCGCGTTCTGTAGCGAACGCGCGGATTCCCTGCAGCCGGCATGCGCTCTGGCGGCGGGCGTAGGCCCGATGCAGCTGGAACACGCTCCGACAGCCCACTGAGACCGAGCAAGTTAGCCGGGCGGGTCCCAGTTCGCTCGCTCCGTCACGGCGGGCTCCGGCTGTTAGAGGCCGTTGCGCGGCAGCAGCGTCTCGCGCGCGATCACCAGCCGCTGGATCTGGGCAGTGCCCTCGTAGAGCGCCAGGATCTTGGCGTCGCGCATCAGCTTCTCGACCTTGTATTCCTTGATGAAGCCGTAGCCGCCGAAGATCTGGACCGCGTCCACCGCCACCTCCATGGCGGAGTCGGCTGCAAAGCGCTTGGCGTGCGAGGACTCGAGCGTGTTGCGCTTGCCCTGGTCCAGCAGCGCGGCGGCGTGGTAGGCGGCCAAGCGGCTCAGGTAGACCTTGGTCGCCATGTCGGCGAGCATGAACTGAATGCCCTGGTGCATCGCGATCGGCACGCCGAACTGGACCCGCTGCTTGGCGTACTCCTGAGCCATCTCGAGTGCCGCGCGGGCGACACCGGTGGCCATCGCCGCCACCCCGGGACGGGTGCGGTCGAGCGTCATCATCGACAGCTTGAACCCCTTGTTCTCCTCGCCGACCAGGTGATCCAGCGGAATCTCGACGTCGGGGAAGGTGATCGTCGCCGTGTTTGAGGCGCGCTGCCCCAGCTTGTCCTCGTGCTTGTCGACGATCACGCCGGCGTCGCGGGGCACGACGAAGCAGGAGATGCCCCGGTGACCGGCCTCACGGTCGGTCTTGGCAAAGACCGTGTACCAGTTGGCGTACTCACCGTTGGTGATGAAGCACTTGGAGCCGCTGATGACCCACTTGTCACCCTTGCGAGTGGCGGTCGTCTTCATCCCCGACACGTCCGAGCCAGCGTCGGGCTCCGTCAGGCAGAAGGAGGCCAGGAGCGGCGCCTGCGACAGGCGGCCGAGGTACTCCTTCTTCACTGCCTCCGATCCGGCCAGCACGACCGGTGCGATCGCCAGGCCGTTGCAGGTGAGGCTCGTGCCGATGCCCGAGCAGCCCCAGGCGATCTCCTCGCCGATGATCGCCTCATCTAGATAGCCGAGCCCCGAGCCGCCGTACTCCTCAGGCAGCTGGCTGTTCATCATCCCTAGCTCCCAGGCCTTGTCGATGATCTCCTGCGGCCAGGTGCCGTCGCGGTCGTACTCCCAGGCGACCGGCCGCATCTCCTTCTCGGCAAAGTCGTGCGCCATCTCGCGCATCGCGAGCTGCTCGTCTGTAAGCGTGAAGTCGATCACGTGTGGTCTCTCCTCGAGGGGGCTTTACGAACAGCCGGTGGTCGAACGATCGTCGGCTGATTGACTAGTCAGTCAACCGGTTCGGGATATTAGCGCAAGCCTCGGCCAGCAGGCGCACAGCCGCGGGAACGGGTAGGCTGCCGGGCATGGCTGATTCAGACCGCGTGGAGCTCGAGGAGCTCCTGAACCGCCCCGGCACGTACTTCAACCCTCAAACCGAGGTGCTGATCGTCGTTGATGACTCGCCCGAGCTGGACCGCGAGATCTTCAACATGGAGGAGTTTGAGGGCGCGGAGTGGGTCCGCATCTCCGACGAGGTCCCGGTCGACGAGGACCGTCGCGATGAGCTGCTGCAGCGCTTTCAGATCCACTACCACGCGGGCGCCGCCTCCGAGCTCGGGCCCGACGACACCGACGACGAGCTCGAGCAGGACGACCAGGAGGTCGGCCGCGATTAGAAGCGGGGGTGCGCGGGTAGCGCACCAGTCGGTGCAAGGATCTCCGCTCAGACCGCACAACCCGTGAAGGGCGGTGCGGCCACAGAGCGCGCCCGGAAGCTGCGACGCCTGACCGCGCTCGCGGCTCTCTGCGCCTTGGCGGCCTACGTGCAGCTCGCCAACGGCGCCGCCGGCGCACGGGCCGCGACCGTCGTGATGCTGTACCGCGACGGCCGCACCGGCTTGGTCAACAACCGCTTCTTGACGGGCGCCGCCGCCAACCCGAACCTCCCGGCAATGCCGGCCGCGCCCGGCCTGCCGCCGGCCCCCGCCACGGGGCTCAGCTTGACGACCAGGACCCTGGTGCCGCTCGCTCAGGTTGCCCGGGCCGGCCAGCTTGCCAAGCGCCGCAAGCACCCCCACCGCCCGCCGCTCATCACCTTTGCGCAAGCGCTGCAGAAGCTCAACCGGAGCGGTGCGCTCGCAACCGTCACCTACCTGGCCGATCTGCGAGCCTGGCGCGCGGCGCTGATCGAGGAGCGACACATCGCCCGCTGGCGCGCCGCCCAGCTCACCGACGTCACCGCCACGTTCGATGAGATGGCCACCTACCACCAGATCACGGTCAGCCGCCTGCCGGTGCTGATGCTGACCCTGGCCAACAACGCCGCCTACTGGCGCAGCGGCCGGCCGCTGGCCAACGGCACGTCGGTGCAGTTCCAGGGCTCGGAGCTGGTCTGGGAGTATTACGCCGGCTCGGGGATCCAGCTACAGGTGCTGCACACCTTCGGTGAGGGCGACGGCTTCCACGAGGCCGGCCCCAGCGACTACCCGAAGCTGGTCACGCTGATGAGCGAGATGATCCCGCTGGCGGTACGCCGTGCCGGCGGGCTGGCCTGGGAGTACTACTTCAACTGGGAGGGCGGCCGGCCGCCATGGGTGAGCGCGATGGCTCAGGCCACCGGTCTGGAGGCGCTCACCGACGCCTACCTGGCTACCGGCAACCAGGAGTATCTCACCGTCGCCCATGACGCACTGCCGCTGTTTGAGAACCCGCCGCCCGCGGGCGTGGCGGTGAAGACACCGCTCGGCACCCGCTACCTGCAGTACTCCTTCACCCCGCGCACCGACATCATCAACGCCTTTCTACAGACGCTGCTCGGCCTCTACGACTACCAGCGCGTCTCGCAGGATCCCGTCGCCAGCGCGCTCTACAACGCGGGCAACGTCCAGGCGCAGGCTGATCTGCACCTGTTTGTGATCGGCGGCTGGTCGCTGTATCAGCCCGGAGAGCCGGACCCCTACAACTATCACGTGCTCGTGACCGGCTTTCTGAAGCTGCTCTGCGAGAAGACCCAGATCCCCGTCTACTGCTCCACCTACCAGCTCTTTGAAGGCGATCTGCTGCTGCGGCCGCAGCTGACGCTGCTGACCACACAGGCACCGGCGGGCCAGCGCTTCCCGCTGCGCTTCACGATCAACAAGTACGCGACCGTCGGGATCGCGCTCAGCTCCGGCCGGCACCGCTACATCTACACCAAGCGCAACTTCTTTGCCGGCACGCGCACCTTCGCGGCGCCGAAGCTCAAGGCGGGCACCTACAGCCTGGCGCTGTCCATCACCGACCCCGCGGGCCACTACGCCCAGCTGCAGACGAAGCTGCGCGTGTGCCGGGGCGGTTGCCCAACGCCACCGTACGAGCTCGAGCCGACGACCGGCACCGTGCCAGCCGTGACAGTCCCGCTGCCGCCACCGTCCACCACCACCACGACCACCACGACGACCACCACGACGACGACCACACCAACGACCACGACCACACCAACGACCACGACCACCACACCGACCACCACCGCGACCACGACCACCCCCACCGGCGGCAGCGGCGTGTAGCGTTCAGAGTCGGTGACACCGCGCACGATCCTCTACACCGGCAAGGGCGGCGTCGGCAAGACCTCGGTCGCCGCCGCCACCGCGGTGCGCTGCGCAGCCGGCGGGCGCCGCACGCTGCTGATCTCGACCGACCCGGCGCACAGCCTCTCTGACTCGCTGCAGGCGGAGCTCGGCCCCCAGCCGCAGGCCGTGGCGGCCAACCTCGAGGCGGCGGAGATAGATGCCCAGCACGAGCTCGAACACCACTGGCAGGGGGTCAAGGACTGGCTCGGCCAGGTGTTCGCCCAGCGCGGCCTGGACCGCATCTCGGCCGAGGAGCTGACCGTCCCGCCGGGATTTGACGAGCTGTTCTCGCTGCTGCGCCTGCGCGAGCACCACGAGGCCGGCGAGTGGGACGTGATCATCGTCGACTGCGCCCCGACCGGCGAGACGCTGCGGCTGCTCTCCTTCCCGGAGGCGGCGCGATGGTGGCTCGAGAAGATCGTTCCCCTCCAGCGCGCGATCCTCGCGACCGCCGCGCCGATCGCCCGCAACCTGCTCGATTTGCCGCTGCCGTCAAACGCGGTCTTTGACGATCTGGAGCGCCTGTCAGCCAGCCTGATCGCGATGGACGCGATCCTGCGCGACACGGCACACAGCACGATCCGGCTGGTGATGGCGCCAGACCGGATGGTGATCGGTGAGGCGATGCGCACCTTCACCTACCTGAACCTGTACGGCTACCTGACTGACGCGGTGGTGGTCAACAAGGTCTTCCCGGCGGATGTGGGCGCCTACTTCGCCGCCTGGCGCACCCACCAGCAGGAGCAGCTCGAGCTCGTGCGCTCGGCCTTCACACCCGTGCCGGTGATCGAGGTGCCCTACCTCGACCGCGAGGTGATCGGCACCCAGATGCTCGCCCTGCTGGGCAGCGAGCTGTTCGACACAGAGCTCTTCGGCACCGGCCCGCTGGCCGGTGCCTCGCCCGACGCGGTGCTCCACGACTCGATCACCCAGACGCTCGAGAGCACCCCCGACGGCGCCACCCTGCGCCTGCAGATCCCGTTCGCCAGGAAGCAGGACATCGCCCTCAAGCAGATCGGGCTCGAGCTGGTCGTCACGGCAGGCAAACAGCGGCGCACGATCATGCTGCCGCCGACACTGGCGGCCTACACACCGGTCTCGGGCGCCTACAACGACGGAACCCTGGAGGTGAGCTTCAGCCGTGGACAGTGAACTACCCGAGGACAAGGTGCCACCCCGCGGCTGGGGCCCGCGCGCGGACGCGGGTCACGGGGCGGGCGATGCGGACGGCGATAACACCAGGCAGCTGCTCGAGCAGCTGCTCGGCATGATCCCCGATGATCTGCGGCTGCGGCTCGTGGAAGCATTGCGGCAGCTGCTCGAGTCGCTGCGCGCACTGATCGAATGGTGCGTCGCGTGGCTCGAGCGCCGCGGCGCCAGCACCGATGTCGAGGTGCGCGACATCCCGATCCTCTGAGGCGCGCCCAGGGCGGCGCGCTCCCTATATTTGCGACATGGTCGGCAACCCAACCTCTGTAGCCGATGTGGCCGCGGGCCTGCGCTCGGTCGGCTACCTGCCAGGCGAGTCCACGGCGCTGGTGAGCTTCCTGGCGGCAAAGCTCGGCAAGCCCGTGCTGGTCGAGGGACCAGCCGGTGTCGGCAAGACCGAGCTCGCCAAGGCGCTCGCAAAGTACCTGGGGCGCGAGCTCGTTCGCCTGCAGTGCTACGAGGGGCTGGACGAGGCCAAGGCGCTCTATGAATGGAACTACCGCAAGCAGCTCTTGCGCATCCAGGCCGAATCCGGTGAGGCCGGCTGGGACGCGGTGCAGGACGACATCTTCGGCGAGCAGTTCCTGCTCGCGCGGCCGCTGTTGACTGCGATCTCCTCGCAGGCGCCGGTCGTGCTGCTGATCGACGAGATCGACAAGACCGACCAGGAGTTCGAGGCGATGCTGCTCGAGCTGCTCTCGGACTTCCAGATCACGATCCCCGAGCTGGGCCGGATCGAGGCCAGGACGCACCCGGTGGTGCTTCTGACCTCCAACAACAGCCGTGAGCTGACCGAGGCGCTCAAGCGCCGCTGCCTGTACCTGTGGCTCGACTACCCAGATCTCGAGCACGAGCTAGAGATCGTCCGCATGCACTCGCCCGACCTGCCGGAGACGGTCGCGCGCAAGCTGGTCGAGGTTGTCTCGCTGGTGCGCGAGCTCGACCTGAAGAAGCCACCGAGCATCGCTGAATCGATCGACTGGGCGCGCGCGCTGCTGCTGCTCGGTGCCGGCAGTATCGACCAGGCGGTCTTCCGCCAGACGATGAGCGTGATCGTCAAGCACCGCACCGACATGGACACGGTCGCCGAGCGCGTCGGCGTCAGGCTCGAACCCGCCCGCGCAGCCTGAAGGGCCGCCCATGCTCAGCGACCCGCTCGACTTCGACGGCGCGCTCGTCGCCTTCGCCGCCGACCTGCGCGCCGAGGGCGTCACCGTCGGCACCTCCGAGCTGTTGGACGCCTTCAGCGCCCTGGAGCTCGTGAGCTGGGGCTCGGTCACCGAGTTCCGCGAGACGCTCGCCGCGACGATCGCCAAGTCGCCTGACGACCGGCGCCTGTTTGCGCTGGTCTTTGACCGCTTCTTCTTTCGCGAGGCGGAGCTGCAGGCCGTGCGGCTCGAGGTTTCAGAGCCCCAGGTCCGCGTCGGTGACGGCGGCGAGCTCGACCTCGATGACCTGCGCCGCCAGATCGCGCGGGCGCTGGAGAAGGGCTCAGATTCAGACCTGCGCGACCTCGCGCGCCTGGCGATCGCCGCCTTCGGCAAGGGCCAGGGCTCGGGCGTGCTGGGCGTCGACGTGCAGCGCATCCGCCGCGCGCTTGGGCTGCGCACCGAACCGCAGCCCGAACTGGCCCCCGATGACCCGCGCCATGACGGCATCCCGCGCGATCAGCTGCGGCGCTTTGAGCAGGCGCTGCGGCGCGAGCTCGAGCGGGCACAGATCGAGCGCAACCAGGCCCTGCCGCCGAAGCGGGCACTCAGCGACCTGGACCGGGCGCTGCCGGGCGGCCCGGTCCAGGACCTCGCCGCCGTCCACCGGGTGGTGGCCCAGCTGCGCCGGCGCCTGGCGACCCAGGGCCACGAGCTGCGCGGCCACACCCGTCACGCCCACGTCGACGTGCGCGCCACCATGCGGGCGTCGCTCGGCACCGGCGGCGTGCCGGTCGAGCTGCGCTACCGCCCGCGGCGCCCGCGGCGCCCCGAGCTGTTCGTGCTCTGCGACGTGTCGACCTCGGTCACCAGCGCCAGTGCGTTCTTTTTGAGCATCCTGCATGCGCTCCACGACGTCTTCCGCAAGCAGCGCTCATTCGTGTTCATCGAGCGGATCTCCGAGGTAACGGACGTCTTCCGCCGCGAGCGCGACTTCCGTGCCGCCGCGGCGGCGGTCAGCCGCGACGCGGGCGTCGCCGACGTCTCCGGCTACACCGACTACGGCCGCGTCTGGAGCGAGTTCCTGGACGAGATCGAGGACGAGCTGCACCCGCGGGCCACCGTGATCGTGCTCGGCGACGCGCGCACCAACGGGCGCCCGCCGCGCGAGGATCTGTTTGCAGCGATCACCCAGCGAGCCGGACGCACGTTCTGGCTGAACCCGGAGCCGAAGCTCTACTGGAACTACGGCGACAGCGTAATCGCCGCCTACGCGCAGCACTGCGAGGCGTTCGAGTGCTGGCGCACCGATCAGCTCGAGGACTTCGTCAGGGCGCTCACGAGGCCGCGGGTCACTTAGCGGGATACTGATACGAGATGACACCGCGCAGACACCCGACGCCCGCCGTCGCCCGCGCCGGCGCGTCACTGCTGGTGGCCCTGGCGCTCGCCGGCTGCGGCGCGATCGCCAACACCTTCACGCCAGCCCCGCACAGCGCCAACCACGTGACGATCGAGCTCGCCGGCGCACCCAATGCGCTCTACGCGGGCTTCTACGAAGCGCAGGCGCTCGGCTACTTCAAGCAGACCGACCTGGACGTCCGCTTCCAGATCCCCGCGCGCGGCCAGAATCCGCTGACGATGCTCCACGACGGGCGCGTGCTCCTGGCCGTGGCCTCCGAGCCGAGCGTGTTCCTGCAGCGCAACCTCAACGAGCCCGTGGCCGGCGTCGCGGCGCTGCTGCACGCCCCTCTGAACACGATCAGGATCACGCTGCCTGCCGCCCCGCCCACCGGCGGCACGGCCCCGGTCACAGGCGCGCCGGCCCACGGGCAGCGTAAGAGCAGCCGGTCCAAGCGGGTCGTCAGCGCGCCCGCCGTCACCACCGTCCCCGCGCCGGTCACACAGGTCTGGCCGGCCAAGCTGCGCCAGCTGCTGGCCGCACCGGGCGCGCCCACCTACGACGGCCTGACGGTGGCCGTGCGGGCCGAGACGATCACCGACCGCTCGGGCGTCCTCAGGCGTTTCATCCAGGCGCTCGCGCGCGGCTACCGGGCGGCACGCGCCGATCCCGCCCAGGCGGTCAGTAAGCTCATTGCCGCAAACCCGGCACTGGCCCCGCGGCGCCGCTACGAGCTGGCGATGCTGAAGGCGGCGCTACCCGAGATGTTCCCGCCGGGCCTGCGTGTCTGGGGCTTTCAGCGCGAGGCGCAGTGGAACGCGTTCGGCACCTGGATGACCACCAATCACGTCCTGACCAACCCGAACGCGGTCAGCTCGGCGTCGACCAACCAGCTGCTTCAGGGGCAGGGGATCTGAAGTTGGCCTACGCAGCCAGCGGCGTCTTTAGCACCCCGCCGGCCCGCAGCGCGTAGCTCGCGGCGAGGCCCTGCCAGGGCCCGAAGCGGGCAAAGAGCTCGCGCACCTGCCGCTCGTCCGCGCGGGCCTTCGGGTCGCCGCCCGAGAGCAGCCGGCCGACCAGCTTGAGCAGGCCCAGATCCCCAGCCGGGAGCTGGTCGATGCGGCCCTGGCCGGTGAGCGCAAGGATCTCCACGGTCCAGCTGCCGATCCCCGGGAGCGCCCGCAGCCGCCGCCAGCCATCCTCCTGCACAGCGGGGTCGCTGCTGTCGAGCTCAAGCTGGCCGCGCGCGACTGCACGGGCGACGCGCACCAGCGCCAGCGCGCGCGAGCCGGCCAGGCCGAGCGCCTCCAGCTGCGCCGGCGCGCAGCCCGCCAGGCGCACCGCCGACGGCGAGTCGCGCAGGCCACTGGTGGCGTCATAGCGCCCAAGCGCCGCCACCAGCCGCCGCTGGATTGCAGCGGCGCGCTCGTACTCGATCAGCTGTTCGGTCACCGCCCAGGCGAGCGCCTCAAAGGCATCCGGGCGCCCCGCCGGGCGCAGCCGCGGGTCGGCGCGCAGCGCCCGGCCGATCAACGGGTCCTCACGGAAAGTGCGATGGAAGGCCCGCAGGTCGGTGTCGATCCAGAGCGCGCGGCGCATGCGAGCGATCGCCCGCTCGGCGAGCTCCCGGCGCTCCGCGCGGGCGCCGAGCAGCACGTTGCCCGACGACAGCTGCGCGACGCGCAGCTGGACCGGCCACGCCTGCTCCTCCAGCGGCTCATGCACCAGCCGCTGCAGCACTCCGCCGCGCACCGGGCTGAGCCCGTCCATGCCACTGCGGTGGCGCAGCCGCAACGGCCAGCGTGGCTGTACCTCGAGCCTGAGCTCGGTGCTCATCCCAGCCGTCGGACGGAGACCACGTAGGTGCGCACCTCTCGCAGGCGCGGGGTCTCGAGCGCCTGGCCAGCGGCTGCCCGCTCCAGCCGCGACTGCCCGTAGCGGCGCAGCAGCGCCATGGTCGCCGCGCCGGCCACGAAGCCGGTCGCGGCCACGACCGCCGCCTGCACTCCGGGCTGAGCGATCCACAGCGCCAGCCGGTCGCCTGCGGCGGGCTCGAGCACACCGGCCGGCACGGGAACGAGCTCCCCGTCAAGGACTTCGATCTCGTAAAGCTCCTCTTCGCCCGTCGGCACGCCAGTGATCTTGACAGCGCTCGCGGCGCTGTCAACGTTAGGATGGTGGGCCGATGGCCACGACCGACCTCTTTGCCAAGGCTCGTGAGTTCGAGCGCATCGAGCAGCTCAACGCCGCACGGCAGATCGGGGCCCTCCCGTTCTTCCACGTGCTCGAGGGGCCAACGCTGCCGGTGGTTGAGATGGAGGGCCAGCGGCGCATCATGCTCGGCTCGAACAACTACCTGGGGCTGACGGGTGACGCACGCGTCAAGCAGGGCGCCAAGGAGGCGCTCGACCGCTACGGCACCGGTCTCACCGGCTCGCGCCTGCTGAACGGGACGACCGGGCTGCACGTCGAGCTCGAGCGCGAGCTCGCCGGCTGGTTCCAGACTGAGGACGCCCTGGTCTTCACCACCGGCGCCCAGGCGAATCTCGGTGCGCTGGGCACGATCCTCGGCCCAGCTGACACGGTCATAGCCGACTCGGGCGACCACGCCTCGATCCTCGACGGCTGCCTGCTGTCACGCGCCAAGATGCGGCCCTTCCGGCACAACCGCATGGACCTGCTGGAGAAGCAGCTCATTAAGGCCCAGGCCGACGGCGGCGGCATCCTGGTGGTGGTCGACGGGGTCTATTCGATGGAGGGTGATGTCGCCCCGCTGCCTGAGATCGTCGCGCTCTGCAAAGCCCACGGCGCCCGCCTGATGGTCGACGAGGCGCACGGCTTCGGCGTGCTCGGCGCTCGCGGGGCCGGCACCTGTGAGCTGTTCGGCGTCGAGGCCGACGTCGATCTCAGGATGGCGACCTTCTCCAAGTCGCTGGCCTCCTGCGGCGGCGTGATCGCCGGCTCCGCGGAAGTGATCGAGTACCTGCGCATCGACGCGCGCCAGTTCCTGTTCACCGCTTCGGCGGTTCCGGCCGCGGTCGGGGCGACGCTCGCCGCCGTGCGCATCTGCCGCTCGGATGAGGGCCGTGAGCTGTTCGCCAAGGTGCTAGCCAACGCCGCCTACCTGCGCCACGGGCTCGCCGAGCGCGGCTTCTGGGTGCTCCCGCCCGCCCGCACCGCCGACGGGAGCGAGATCACAACCCCAGTCGTCCCGGTAGTCGTCGGTGACGACTGGAAGGCGGTGTTCCTATGGAAGGCGCTCTATGAGGCCGGCGTCTTTGTGAACGTGGCGATCCATCCCGCGGTGCCGCCGGCCGGCGCGCTGCTGCGCACCAGCGTCATGGCCACGCACGACCGGGCCGTGCTCGACGAGGCGCTCGAGATCTTCGCCCGGGCCAAGCAGGACTTCGAGGCCGAGCATGGCCCGCTGCCAAGCGGCGCGAAGTGAGCACCGCTCCAGCCGCGGTCACACCTCGATAACAGAAAAAACACGCTCTAAGCAAACGGATCGGATTCTGTGGCCTTGCCGTGAAGGGTCGCGGCGCGGTAGCTTGAGCACAGTCCAGAGAGGGTCCCGGAGGCGCCACGCGCGGAAGTCGGGGCCACAGGGGGCAGAGGCGGACGCTTGGGCGTTGCCGGCCCGAGCAGGCTGAAGCTGAGAAGGGCACCCGTGCGGGTGGCGGCTCCGTGCGTCCGCCCACGGATTGCCCTGCTGTGCAGGCAGAACATTTAGAGACGAGAGGACGTCGATGACCGACACCACGCAGATCCCAGAGCCACAGCGCCTCCGCGCACTCGAGCACGCGAACGCCATCCGCCTGGCTCGCGCCGAGCTCAAGCGGCTGATCGCGCGTGGCGAGATCTCGGCGGCCGAGGTGATCCTGTGCTGCCCGGAGGCCGCGCAGCGTTGGACCGTCTCCGAGCTGCTGCTGTCGCAGCGGCGCTGGGGCTCAAGCCGTGCCCGCAAGTTCCTCGAGCGCAACGGCGTCTCCGAGATCAAGCCGATCGGCTCGCTCACCGAACGCCAGCGCCTGCTGCTGGCCGAGCAGCTCGGCAAGCGCCCAGCCAGCATCGCCGTGCGCGAGCAGCCTCGAGCGCCCGAGCAGCCTCCCGTGCGCCAGCAGCCTCCCGTGCGCCAGCAGCCACCCGCGCTCCAGCAGCCACCCGCGCGCCAGCCAGCCGCGGCGCGCGAGCTGGTCTGCGCGTGACGGGCGTCCCCGGCCTGGATCTCCAGCCCGCTCCACGGGCTTTCAGCCGCGGCCCGCATGGGTCGCTGGCAGCGGTCACCAGGTCGTGGCGCCTCATCCAGCTGGCGCTACACAGTACGGCGCCACCGGTTATTACCGGGCGGTGGCCAGCGGGCCACCGCCCGGACTGCCGACGCCGGCCAGCCCCAGCGCCGTGATCACGCTCGCGATGCGTGCTACAAGCGCGTACGGCCGCTGATCGATCTGGCGTGCGCTGACGCGGATCACGCACTGCCCGGCGACCGCGAGCCGCTGGTCACGCAGCCGGTCCTGCTCAAACTGCTCGCGCCCTCCGTGGTGCTGCCAGCCATCGAACTCGAGCGGCAGATCGGCATCGCGGAGCAGCCGCAGGAGCTTGCGCTCATAGAGCGAGCGCGTATCACGCGGACCCCCAGGCCGCTCGGCCAGCGCGCGCAGAGTGGCGATCCCGCTTGCACGCGGGTTGCGGGCGATAACTTCACGAAGCTCAAAGGCGCGCATGAGGTTCTTTCGCAGCGCCGTGGTCGATCCGGGCGCTGCCGCCCACGACCAGCACGTCGATTGGGTCCCCGGCCTGCAGCAGTTGCGTTGTGTCGATCATGCCCCAGAGCTGAGCGGCCGTCCGTGCCGAGATGAGGCCATCGCCTCTGAGCTGAAGCACCGCGGCCATCATGCGCCCGTGGATATCACTGCTGGGGCGACCGACCAGGTGGACGCCGGGGAGGGTGACGTGCAACCGGCCGGTGCGGACGCGATGGGCCAGAGCGTTGCGGCCGATGCCGGCCGCGCGGAGCTGGTAGAGGTGAACATGACCGTGCTGGCGCTCGGCGAGCCGCGCGATCTCCCGGTCGCCGGTGCCGCCGGGGCCAGACGAGCAGTCTGGCGCGGCGATCGGCAGATTGCTCGCTCTGACTGCCTCGGTGGCTGATCTTGATGTCATCGGCCCCCCAATATGCTCGTTCTAGGACCGCCACGCCAGCAATGTGACGCATTCGGCACACTTCGCTCATCCGCAGTACACGCCCCTGTGGGCGAGCGGGCTGGCCGCTCGGGCAAAGAAGGCTGGCCGCTGCCGGTGCCGCGGGCTGCACTGGCTATGCTCTGCACAGGAGGCGGATGGTGGTGGCAGGTGACGCAGCAAGTTTCGGCAGCCCCGGCGACCGGGAAGCTGGCCTGCACGACGGACAGGTAGCTCCGGTAACCCCCTGGCCGGAGGGTGGCCTGGCGCTGAGGGCCGACCACTCACTCGCAAGCCGTTACCGCGAGCTGCTCGACCGGGTGCCCGCGATCGTCTACATCGCCGAGCCGGGCGAGCTCGGACGCTGGCTCTTCGTCGGCGCACAGATCGAGGTGATACTGGGCTACAGCGCGGAGGAGTGGCGCGCGCGGCCAGAGCTCTGGGCGGAGCGCCTGCACCAGGATGACCGTGCGCTCGCACTCGAGCGCGAGCATGAGATGGAACTGCGTGGCGGCGGCGCCTTCACCGACGAATACCGGATGATCCATCGGGACGGCCACCTCGTCTGGCTGCGCGACGATGCCCGCCTGCTGCGCGATCCCGACGGACGGATGTTCTGGCACGGGGTGATGGTCGACGTAACCTCCTACAAGACGCTGGGGGAGCAGTTGCAACTGCATTCCGACCGCGAGGCGGCCGTGGCCGCACTCGGCGAGCGCGCGCTCGAGGGCGTGCCGGCAGACGAGCTCTTGCGCGCGGCGGCAGTATCCGCGTGCGCGCTGTTGGGCGCTGACGCAGCGGTCATCGCCGACCTGGTCGACGGCTGCGAGAGCGTGCAGCCGCGCTGCATTCACCCGGAGAGCGACGGGACCGCCTGGCTGCTGACCGCAGCCGGGCCCGACACTCCAGCCGGCCAGGCGCTGCTCACCCGCACGCCGGTGATAGTCGGTGACTGGGACGATGAGCCGCGCTTCACCCGTCCGGAGGCTTGGGCCGCATGGAGCTCCAGCGCGTGCGTCGCGGTGGAGGGTGCGCGCCGCCCGTTCGGCGTCTTCAGCGTCCACTCCCAGACGGCTCGCACACTGCAAGGGGCGGAGATCAGCTTCCTGCAGGCGCTGGCCAACGTGCTCGCCGACGCGCTCGACCGCCGCACAACCGAGGACGAGATCCGCCACCGGGCACTGCACGACCCGCTCACCGAACTGCCCAACCGCGTCCTGCTGGAGGACCGCCTGCAGCACGCGCTCGCGCAGGCGCGCCGGCACGGTGAGCAGGTGGCGCTGTTGTTCCTCGACCTCGACCACTTCAAGGTGATCAACGACAGCCTCGGCCACCAGACAGGCGATCAGGTCCTGACCGCCGTGGCAGCGGTCCTCAAGCGCGCGCTGCGGGCAAGCGACACGGTCGCACGCATCGGCGGTGATGAGTTCGCACTGCTGCTCGAGCAGGTTCACTCGGCGGACGACGCGATCACGATGGCGGAGCGGATCAGGCAGCTGCTCATCCAGCCGCTGACGATCGCTGGCCGGGAGCACTTTGTCAGCTTCAGCGTCGGGATCGCGCTCGGAACCGGCGTGGAGGACGCTGACGAGCTGGTCCGCAACGCCGACATGGCGATGTACCGCGCCAAGGAGCGCGGCCGCTCACAATTCGCGGTCTTTGACCGCACGATGCGCCGGCGGCTCCTGGTCCAGCTGCGGCTCGAGGGGGAGCTGCGCCACGCGCTCGAGCGCGAGGAGCTGACGCTCGAATACCAGCCGATCGTGACGACCGGCGACGCGAGGCTGAGCGGCGTGGAGGCCCTGCTGCGCTGGGACAGCGGCCGCTTCGGGCGCATCGGCCCGGCCGACTTCATACCGCTGGCGGAGCAGAGCGGCCTGATCGAACCGATCTGGAACTGGGTGCTGCGGCAGGCGTGCGCCCAGACAGCCGCGTGGGCAGCTCTGACTGACGGCACGCCCGCCGCAGCGGTGTCTGTGAACCTCTCGCCAGTGCAGATCCCGAGCCCGACACTGGTCAGCGCCGTCCGTGAGACGCTGCTTCAGACCGGCATCGCGCCGCAGCAGCTGTGCATCGAGATCACAGAAACGGCGATGCTGCGTGAGCCCAGCGCCGCTGGGGCCGTGCTGAGCGAGCTCTCCGCACTCGGGGTGCGCTTCGCCTTGGACGACTTCGGCACCGGCTTCTCGTCCCTCACTCACCTCTCGCAACTGCACCTCGACAGGCTCAAGATCGACCGTACGTTCGTGGCTGCCCTCGGCGGCACGCGCCGTGACGACGCGATCGTCGAGGCGATCCTTTCGATGGCGCGCGCACTCTCGATCGAGGTGGTGGCGGAGGGCGTCGAGACGGCCGCGCAGGCCCAGCACCTCGGCCGCCTTGGCTGCCAGCTCTCGCAGGGTTACCTCTTCTCCCCTCCGCTGCCCGCGGAGGCGCTCACGGCGAGACTCGAACTCGGGCCGCCTTGGACCATCGCCCCCGGCGCTGGCTGAGCGCGAGAAGCTGCCCCACCGCCAGTCGGCCGCCTCGCCGATCGCCCCGCTCGCCCCGCTTGCCGCGCGGCTCAGGCGATGGCCACGCCAGTCGCGAGGTCGAAGAAGTACAGCCTGTTCGTGTCGACGCTCAGCCAGACCTCGTCGCCCGCCTTGATCTCGTGGTCCCTGCCGACCCGCGCCTCCCCATGGCCGCCCCGCGCCCCGCCGCCGACCGTCACCTCGGTGAGCTCGGGATCCGTGCCGGCCGCCTCCACCTCCACCGTCTTGGCGCCGATCCGGAAGTGGACGATGAACTCGCTTCCCAGCGACTCGACCAGCTCGACCTTCACCTTCAGCGCGCCGTTGCCTTCCTCCGCCCGACCGCCCGGCCCCAGCCCGGCCGCCTGCACGCCATACAGCGTCTCGGGGCGGATCCCGACGACGATCGCCCTGTCTCTGTAGGCCGCCAAGCTCTGCCGTCGCTCAGCCGTGTCGCGCCCGACACTCAGACGCTGCTCCCCAAGCGCCACAGCCAAGCCGTCGTCGCCCTCTACGAGCCGTCCCTCGTAGAGGTTCATGGTCGGCGAGCCAATGAAAGATGCTACGAACAGGTTCGCTGGCCGGTCATAGAGCATATCCGGCGTGTCACACTGGTGCAGGATGCCGTCCTTCAGCACTGCCACGCGGTCACCCATCGTCATCGCTTCGATCTGATCGTGCGTGACATACAGCGTTGCCACGCCCAGATGCCTCTGTATGCGTGTCACCTCCGCACGCATCTGCACGCGCAGCTTTGCATCCAGGCTGGACAGCGGCTCATCCATCAAAAAGACAGCCGGCTCCCTTACAATGGCTCTCCCCATCGCCACACGCTGGCGCTGCCCGCCGGACAGCTGGCCAGGCTTGCGGTTCAGCACGGCGCTGAGTCCGAGCACACGTGCGGCATCCTCGACTTTGCTGTCTATGACATCCTTGGGCACCTTGCGCATCCGCAGGGCAAAGCCAATGTTCTTTGCCACCGTCATATGCGGGTAAAGAGCGTAGTTCTGAAACACCATCGCCACGTCCCTGTCGCGTGGGGATAAATCGTTCACCACACGCTCACCGATCGTGATCGTGCCCCCGGATGGCTCCTCGAGGCCCGCCACCATGCGTAAAGTTGTTGTCTTGCCACAGCCTGACGGCCCCACCAAGACCATGAACTCACCGTCAGCCACTGTCAGGTTCAGGTTTGAAAGAGCCTTAGTGCCGTCAGAGAAGTTTTTACACAGCTCTTCCAGCTCAATAGTCGCCATACTCTTATGCTACTCCCTTGCGGTTAATCATGCGAGTCAACAGCTAGCTCCAGCATCGTCACTTGTGTGAGCTGCGCCGCCCAGGCGCGGGCCGGTGCTGACACACTGTGAGGTGACTCCCGGCGCCCCAAGTCGCCAGCCATGCTCGGCAGGATGAGCCGCAGGCATCAGTTCATCCCAGTCGTGGCTATGCCTCTGACGAACCACTTCTGGAAGATCAAAAAGATCACGGCCACCGGGATCGTTGTCATCACCGCGGCCGCCATCAGATAGGGCCAGTTCACAAAGTACTCCTGCTGGAACATGACGATCCCGAGCGGCACGGTCCAGAGGTGCTCCCGGTTCGCCACCAGCAGCGGCAGCAGGAAGTTGTTCCAGGAGAGCATGAACGAGATCAAGCCGAGCGTGAGCAACGAAGGCGCCACCAACGGCACGCTCAGCTGCCAGAAGGTCCTGAAGCTCCCGGCACCATCGATGCGCGCGGCGCTCTCGAGGTCCGCGGGGAGGTTGAGGAAGGCCTGGCGCATCAGGAACACCCCCACCGCCTGCACCGCCAGCGGAATGATGAGGCCGAAGTAGTTGTCCAGCAGACCCAGGTAGCGAAGCAGGATGTAGACCGGCAGCATCACAGCCTGAAACGGCACCATCAGCATCGCCAGGACGCCGATGAAGAGAAACTGCTTCCCCCTGAACTGCAGGCGTGCCAGCGCGTAGCCAGCCATCGAGTCAAAGACCAGATTGCACAATGTCACTCCGGTCGCGGCGATGCCGCTGTTCAAGAACCAGCGCGCAAGCGGGACGATCTGCCAGATCTTCACGTAGTTGGACCAATCGAAGACCCGCGGAATCCAGACCGGGGGATACGCCAGCGACTGGGAGAGCGGCTTCAGTGACGTCGAGAGGCTCCACGCAAAGGGGATGAACATGACCAGCGCACCGCAGAAGAGCACGAGCAGATACAGCACGCGCGCTGCTCGCTGGCCGGCGCTATGTCTCCTGCGAGATGCTCTGACGTACGCCATATCAGTACTCGATCGGCTTTCCCAGCCACTTGTTGACACCCAGCGTAACCGCCATCGTGAACACGAACAGGATCACGGTCACGGCTGCGCCGTAGCCGACCTGGCCGTAGCTGAAGATGTACTGATAGATCAGCAGTACCAGTGTGGTCGTCGAATTCAGCGGTCCTCCGGTACCGCCGGAGATGATGAACGCCTGGTCGAACATCTGCATCGTCCCGATCACGCCCATGATTGCCACAAAGAACGTGGTCGGTTTCAGGAGTGGCACGGTGATCCGGGTGAAGCGGTACCAGCTGCCAGCCCCGTCGACCCACGCGGCGTCGTGGATCTCCTGCGGGATCGCCTGCAGCCCCGCAAGGAAGACCACCATGAAGTAGCCCGACGTCGTCCAGATGTTCATCATCATGATCGCCTTCAGCGCGAAGAACGGGTTTGCCAGCCAGTTGGGCCCAGGTATGCCAAGGACCCCCAGCGCCCCGTTCAACAGCCCGAACTTGTTGTAAATCCACATGAAGATGATCGAGATCACCGCCGAGGAGCTCACGGCCGGAAAGAAGAAGGCAAGGCGCAAAAAGCCTCGCGCCGGGAGGTTCTGGTTCAGCAGCACCGCGATGCCAAGAGCAACGAGGGTCTGAGTGGGCACGACCACCAGCGCGAAGGAGGCGGTGTTGAAGACCGCAGTCCAGAAGAGCGGCGAGGTGAAGATGAAGCCGAAGTTCGACAGCCCCACGTACTGCATCTTGTTGAGCAGGGACCACGAGAAGAAGCTCAGGAAAAAGGCGTATATCGCCGGGCCCAGTGTGAACAGGAACAGGACGATCATCGCCGGCAGCGACATCGCGATGCCCATCCTCGCGTCGCTCCTGGCACGCCTGCTCCGCTTCGCCACTCGGGGAGAACCCCCGCGCTGGCGCAGTGAGCGCAAGACGGTGGTTCTCCCTCGAAGTGTCGTCATGAGAGCTCTCTCGAGTACCCGGCCTAGCGGGACTTCAGGATCGCTTCCCCGCCGCTCTGCATGTTCTTGAGCGCCTGCAGCGGCGATTCCTTGCCCTCAATCGCGAGCGTCGTCTGGTTCAGCATCGTGGTTGAGGAGAACTGGACGAAGCCCGGGGGGAACGTCCAGGCCAACGAGTGAGGCAGCTGGGCCAGTAGGCCATGGATATACGTGTGGTGCTTGAAGTAAGGCAGGCCAACCAGCGACCGCCTGGTCGGCAGCGCGAGGCCCAGGTTCATCCACCGCGTCATGCCCTGCTGGTTGGTCAGATAGGAAATGAGCTTCCAGGCAGCCGCCGGGTTACGCGAGTCCCTGGTGATCCCGTAAGCCACAGGGAAGGTCAGCGAGACATTGCTGACCGGGCCCTTGGGGAGCACCGCCGTGTTGTAGTGGATGCCCGGGTAGGTCTGCTTCAGGAACGGGTTGAGCCAGTCTCCCGAGAGCACCATCGCTGCGTTCCCCATACCAAACGCCTGGCCGCCCCAGGACGCGCCCACGGTCGTCGGCACTGTGGCGATTCCACGCTTGTACAGGTCTACGAAGTAGGTGTAGCCACGCACGGAAGCAGGGCTTGTGAGCGTGAACTTAGTCATCGCGGGGTTCATGACACCCCCACCCGCTTCAGACAGGAACTGTGCCCAGCGCGGCTCCTGAACCGAGTTGATGAGGCCGTAGATGTGCTTTGACGGGTTGGTGAGCAGCTTGGCGTCGGTTACGAGCTGCGCCCAGGTGGTCGGTGGGTGCTTGATTCCCGCCTTGGCAAACATCGTGGTGTTGTAGAACAGGGCTAGCGGTGATTGATCCTTCGGGATGCCGTAGATCTTCCCGCCCTGCTCAAACAGGGAGAGCGAGCTCTTGTAGAAGTCGCCGATCGTGAAGTGCGAGCTCTTGATGTAGGAGTTGAGCGGGATCAGATCGTGGTTTGCCATGAACGTGCTCGACTCGCCGCCGTTGTTGACGTAGATCACGTCCGGAGCGTTGCCCGCGACGAACCTAGTCCTGAGCACGGTCTCATAGGTGCTGCCGGAGCCAGAGATCGGCCGGTAAAGCACGTGGATGTTGGGGTACACCTTACTGAAGCCTGCGATGTCCTTTGTCAGCAGCTGGGCTTCGACCGGCGACGAGGTCCACCCGGAGAGAGTGATCGTCACCGGCTTGCCCGACACACGCCTGACGGTGCGTGCGGAAGCACTGGAGGCGGCCACTATCAGCGAGAGACCGCAGAGAGCCACGACCTTGGCGGTGGCTCGATGGACAGGTACCTGCATTGTTTTGCTCCTCCTCCCCCTGCTGGGGATGGTTATGGCTATTCCTTGCCTGTGGTGTTTTCGCTCCGCGAGGAGCGAGCCTGTGGTGGGTTGATAGATATGGACCAGCCGTCTGGGAGACCTTCGTGATGGAGCGACTCGCCATCAAGAATGAGGTCGACCGCCGCCTCGCCCACGGGCAAGCCGGAGACGCTGAGATGCTGGAGGGCGTCATCTTTTAGGAGGCTGAGCGAGATCCTGCGATCGAGCGCATCGATCTCGACGCCCAAGAGTGCTTCGAACAACAGCCACGGGGCGCCGGAAGCCCAAGCCTGAGGAGAACAGGCGCCGGGGTAGGGCAGTGGATCCCCGAGGCCGCGCTCCTCGCCCGCGAAGAGCTCGGGAAGCCGGTAGTTCGGGAACCGGCAGGCAGCCTCCAGGAGCGCCACCGCCAGCGCGTGCGACCCCTTCAGGTCTCCCGAGAGTCTGAGCCCCTGAGCAATCAGAGAGTTGTCGTGAGGCCAGACACTGCCACGGTGGTAGCTGTAGGGGTCAAACGCAGCGTCCTCGGCGCCAAGCGTGCGGATACCCCAGCCGGAGAACAGCTTCGCCGACATCAATTGGCTCGCGACGATATCCCTGAACTCCTCCGGGATGATCCCGGTCCACAGGCACTGGCCGGGATCGGAAGAGAAGGAGTCCAGCTGCCTGCCCATGCCATCTACAGCGAGCGCATAGTAACTGCGGTCCTCGATCCAGAAGGCTCGGTGGAACGCTTCCTGAACTGCACCCGCCTCTTCGCGCAGCAGCTGCGCGCGGCCGGCGTCCCCGATCGATTGGTAACAGCCGGATAGGTGGAGCAGCGCTTGGTACACGTAACCCTGAACCTCGGCCACGGCCAGCGGCGGGCTCCCGTGGGTTCCATCCGAGAAGACCATGGAGTCCGAGGAGTCCTTCCATGACTGGATGATGAGCCCGTTCTCGCCGCTGGGCCGGAACTGGAACAACCCAAGCTCGTTGCGCTGCTGCCGCACCCACTCGAGTGACCGCTCTACCGCGGGCAGCATTGCCTCAAGAAATGCCCGGTCTGCGGTCCTGAACCAGGTCTTTGCGACCAGGGTTATGAACAGCGGCGTGGCGTCGACCGATCCGTAGTACCTCCCAAACGGAACCTCGCCGATCGCCGCCATCTCACCAAGGCGCAGCTCGTGGAGGATCTTGCCCGGCTGCTCTTCCGTTTCGGGGTTGTCCCCGGTCCCTTGGAGCTCTGCCAGGGTCCTGGCGATCCCCATCGCAAGGTCGGGGGCAAACGTCAGCGTTTGCAGCCCGGTAATGATGGCGTCCCGGCCGAAGAGCGTCCCGAACCAGGGAAGCCCCGCCATCGGCGCAAAGCCGGCTCGGTACCGCGTGGTCAGCATCTGTATGTCCTGCTGAGCCTGCTTGAGCACGCGATTCCATGGCCTATTCAGCGTCTCGATCGATGGCCATCGGATTGCCGGGGCCACGTCGGGGTCAATGACCGGGTTAACCCAGGCGCTCCTCAGCTCAAGCCGCTCACCGCCGCCGGCGACATTCGGAATCGTCCACCTCCAGCCCAGCTCGGGAGGGAGGTCCGGCTGAAGGTTTGAGGAGGTTTCGACCCGGCGCTGCACCTGGTCTCGCCCGGTATAGGTTGTGGAGACAGATCGTTCGGTGGAGTGAGTCTCGATCGTCCCCTGGCCCTGGGGGCACAGTCCCCTGACCGCGAACACGTCCTGAAAGTCCGAGGCGGCCGAAAGCTCGAGCGACACGGTCTGGCCGGCGCCCCACCGTCTCCAACTCCATTCGTCACACAACCCGCTCGGCGAGATGGTGAGCTTCCTTGCCAGGCGAAGCGTGCTCGTCTGGGTCTTGACCAGGTATGTCGCCTGGATGAAATCCTGGCCCAGGTACGTCCAGTCCGGGATCAGGGCCTTTCCGTCCAAGCGCGCTTGGTAGAGGGAGATCATCCGCGTGTCACCGATGTACATCCCGTGTCTGCCGCTGGCCGGGAGGATCTGCAGGTCCTTTGAGAGGAGCGCAAATGCCGGGCCCGACTTGACCACCGGTTCGTCAAGGGCCGTCTCCGGCGTTGCGAACGAGCCCGCGGGCGCGGTTGACTCACGCACCACGAGCAAGGGCGATACGACCCTTCCAGTACAGCCATCCCCGGTCAGCAGCCTGAGCAGACAACTGCCCGCTTCGGTGCCAAGGTCCTCCCACCGCGGCGAGATGGTGGTGATCGGAGGCTGACTCTGCGACGCGCGGCGCGTGTCGCCGTAGCCGATGATCGAAAGCTGTTCGGGCACGCCGATGCTGAGATTTGCCGCCGCGGCGAGCGCTCCCTCGGCCATCGCGTCGTCCATCAGGATCAGGGCGGTGGGCCGGGCGATGCCCACCAACAAGGAGGTGGCGGCGGCATGGCCGCCGCGGAAGTCGCGGCTGTTGGTCGCGCAGATCAACGTGCCGGACGCCTCGTCCAGCAGTTGCTGACACCTCTCCTCCCAGGTGTCGGCGGCGGGAGACGGATACTTGACCAGAGCCACCCGCCGATGCCCAAGATCTAACAGATGCCTCGTGGCAAGGGCCGCCGCGGTGGCGTGGTCTGCGTCGATGGCTATCCCGTCCGCGGCTTTTGATCCCACCGCGATGAACGGAACCTGACTGGTGCCTTGGGGCGTGAAGGTCGAGCCCGACAGCGTGAGCGCTACCGCACCATCGATCCTGCCAGAGCTTGCTGCGTGCTCGAGGGGCTTGAGGTCATCCTCTGTCTCCTGGGCCAGCAGCAGCAGGTGGTAGTTCCTGTTCAGGAGCGAGAGGGTGAGGGTCCTCACGAACCTCGCGAACCCATCGGAGTCCGCGATCGAGGGGTTTACCAGCAACCCGATCGTCTGCGAGTGGCCCAAAGCCAAGGAGCGGGCTCGCGAGCTCGGGACATAGCTCAGCTCCTCGATTACGCGTTCAACCCGCTCGCGAGTCTCGGTGGAGATCCTCCCACGCTTGTTCAAGACGTAGGACACCGTCGCGATGGACACGCCAGCCCTCCTTGCCACATCCTCCATCTGGACCTGATCACGGTCCACCTTGGTGGGGTCAGAGTTATCTGCTGAAGCGCTTAAGCGCGTCTGACGACTATCACCGCTAACGAAGTCCAACGATTCCTCTCCTAATCAGTCTTGGCCGATCCCCTGGTGGTGAAGCGCTTAAGCAACTTTCCAAGAACTGACCGAATGCGCAGCTTAGCATCAAAGGCGGTCGTCTGGCAAGTCGACCGCTGATAACTGTCGCGCTCTGCGCTCACAGCAGGTTCGCCGCGATCCGCAGCGGTGCCTCCACGCGCATCGATCAGGCCCGGAGCCAGGCTCCCACGCCAGGAACGGCCGATTTGGACATTTGGATAGTGACCAGAAGCTGATCGTTGTATAGCTTCGGCTGGCCGCCTCACGCGCGGCCCGTTTCGTCACGCGCGCCCGCGCCATACCAGGCGCGAACAGGAAGGAATAGAACAACCGCATGTCTCGAATCCGCCAGCAGAACGTGTTCGCAGCGCAGTGGACCCCGGATGGGGCCGCGCTCGGCACGCCCGATCTCACGATCGCCGACAACCAGATCTTCGGGGAGAACGTCTTCAGCCAGACCGTACAGCGCCAGCGCCTGCCCAAGGAGGTCTACAAGAAGCTCTCACAGACGCTAGCCAAAGGCGACGCGCTCGACACCTCACTGGCCGATGCCGTCGCACTGGCGATGAAGGAGTGGGCGCTCGAGAAGGGCGCCACCCACTACGCTCACGTCTTCCAGCCGCTCACCGGCCTGACCGCCGAGAAGCACGACAGCTTCTACGCCCCCACGGGAGAGGGCACAGCGCTCGCATCATTCTCCGGCAAAGAGCTGATCCAAGCCGAGCCCGACGCATCGTCGTTTCCCACTGGGGGAATCCGCGCAACCTTCGAGGCGCGAGGCTACACCGCCTGGGACCCCACCAGCCCGGCCTTTATCCTGGAGAACCCCAACGGCGCGCTGCTCTGCATCCCGACGGCGTTCGTCTCCTGGACCGGCGAGGCGCTCGACCACAAGATCCCGCTGCTGCGATCGATGGATGCGCTGTCGCGGTCGGCCATGCGGGCGCTCAAACTGTTCGGCAAGGACGCCGGCCGGGTCTTCACGACCGTTGGACCCGAGCAGGAGTACTTCCTGATCGACGAGCAGTATTACTTTGAGCGGCCCGACCTGCTGACGACCGGCCGGACGCTGTTCGGCGCCAAGCCGCCAAAGGGTCACGAGCTTGATGACCACTACTTCGGCTCGATACCGGAGCGAGTGCTCGCATACATGCTCGAGGCCGAGCGCGAGCTGGCCCGGCTCGGGATCCCGATTAAGACGCGTCACAACGAGGTGGCGCCAGCCCAGTACGAGATCGCGCCGATCTTTGAGAACTCGAACGTCGGCTCAGATCACCAGCAGCTGACGATGCAGATCCTGCAGAACGTCGCCCGCCGTTACGGACTCACCTGCCTGCTGCACGAGAAGCCGTTTGCCGGGGTGAACGGCTCCGGCAAGCACAACAACTGGTCGATGGGCACCGACGAGGGCGAGAACCTGCTCGACCCGGGCGACACGCCCCACGAGAACCTCCAGTTTTTGTTCTTCTGCACAGCCGTGATCCAGGCAGTCAACAAGCACCAGGGCCTGCTGCGCGCTTCGATCGCCTCCCCCGGCCAGGACCACCGGCTGGGGGCCAACGAGGCACCGCCGGCGATCATCTCGATCTTCCTGGGGGATGAGCTCGAGAAACTCTTCAACGCGATCGAAGCCGGCACAGCCGGGCAGTCCACGCCGGAGTCGTTCCTCGGTCTCGGCACCCCCGTGCTGCCACCTTTGCCAATGCACGGCGGCGACCGCAACCGCACGAGCCCGTTCGCCTTCACCGGCAACAAGTTCGAGTTCCGTGCGCTCGGTTCGAGCATGTCGCTGGCTTTGCCCAACACCGTGCTCAACACCATCGTTGCCGAAGCGATCGACCAACTGGCTGCTGAGCTCGACGGTGCTCTGGCCGCCGGCACCCCGCTCGAGGACGCGCTGCGGCCCATCATCCAGAAAAGCTACGCACAGAACAAGCGGGTGGTGTTCGGAGGCGACGGCTATTCGGAGGAGTGGCACGCCGAGGCGGAGCGGCGCGGGCTGCTGAACCTGCCTTCAACCCCAGAGGCGCTGCCCTACCTGATCAGCGAGGCCACGATCGAGGTGTTCACCACCTACGGTGTGCTGAACGAGCGCGAGCTCCACGCTCGCTATGACGTCTTCCTCGAGCAGTATGTGACCAAGCTCAACATCGAGGCCGAGACGGCAGCGTCGATCGCCCGCACGATGCTGCTGCCCGCCGCCATCCGCTACAAGGCGGAGCTCCTCGGCGCCGAAGAGCCCGAGCTGGCCAGCGAGGTCGGCGAGCAGATCACCACCTTCGTCGAGGCGATCCGCCACCTGGACAGCGTCAATCTCAAAGACAACCACCCTGAGGACGAGGGCCTGCTGGCGCACGCGAACTACATGCACGACGTGGTCTTCCCGGCAATGGGCGCGGTCCGCGAAGTCGCAGACGCGCTCGAGAAGACGGTGGCCGACGACCTCTGGCCGCTGCCGAAGTACTCAGAGATCCTGTTCATCAAGTAGCCGCGCGCCTGCACTGGTTCGGCCGGGGGCGCTGCAAGAGCAAGCGCCCCCGGCCAGGGCTCCCGGGCCAGCGTCGCGCGCTGGCACCAACTCTGAAGGCGCACCGGCCGCGAACCATCGCTCGCAAGTCGGGACTCTGGTGAGCCTCACTCGCACGCCGACGAGCTTCGCCCAAGCTGGGCGCGCCCACAGCCGGTAGCCGGACCCGCAACGGTTGTGTGCACAAGCACCCCTCCGCGGAGGCATCGGCACGAACGCCGGGACTCGCGGCCGGCTACCGCGGCCTCGAGGCGCTGCCGATCACCAACTACCGAGCCGCCGTTCCGGCGGTGGGCGCGGCGAGCTGGTAGCGGAGAGAGGGAGTCCGTACCGAATTCAAGGAGCAGGACAAGGCGATCGCACTCCTCGTGGCGATCGTCGGCGGAGCTAGGCGCTGCCCCGGCAGACCGCTGGGCCGGAACCTGCAGCTCTCGTCCCGCTGACGTGCTTTAACCGAGTCCTGGATGCCCGAGACCGGTCCGCGAGCACGACGGCGCAACTTGACCAGCGCCACCGGGTTTCAAACAGGCGTGAGGCGACTGTCGGCGAGCCTGCGCGCGCACAGCGCCGTGGTGCTGGTGGCGGGAGTGGCGGCTGCCGCGCTCGGGCCGGTGGTGGCAGTGGCTCTTGCTGACGGGGTCGGTTCCGTCTCATCCGGAACGACCGTGACGGTCACGACGCCCTGCAGCGGCTCGGTCGCCGCGACCTCGACCGTCACCGGCCCCGCGACGACCACGACCGTGGTTACCACAGCGACCTCCAGCTCGACCAGCACGATCGCCGGCACGACCCCCACCGGCACCACCAGCGGCACAACCACCACCGCCACGACCACCACCGCCACGACCACCACCGGCACAACCACCACCGGCACAACCACCACCGGCACCACCACCGGCACCACCAGCACCGGCACCACCAGCACCGGCACCACCAGCACCAGCACGGCGCCGACATTGACCGTGATCACCACGACCGTGATCACCACGACCGTCACTGGAACTGTGC
>JAJYHG010000001.1:0-8911 GCA_021784895.1 Actinomycetes bacterium | reverse complement strand
GGCACCACCACGGTCACCCAGATGCCGGCCTGCACCGTCACCGCGCCCGCGCCCGCCACCATCCCGGTCCCGCCCGGTAACCCGTTCCGGGGGCGCGCCATGTGGATCTGGCAGCTGCGCAACACCGACGGTGGCAACGTCGCCGCGATTGTCGCGCAGGCCAAGCGTTACGGCATCACAGCGGTGTACATCAAGAGCGGCGACGGCACCCAGTACTGGCAGCAGTTCTCGCCGGCGCTGGTGAACAGCCTGCATCAGGCGGGCCTCAGGGTCTGCGCCTGGCAGTACGTCTACGGGGTGCACCCGGTGGCGGAGGCCGACGTTGGCGCTCGCGCCGTCCGCGCCGGGGCCAACTGCCTCGTGATCGACGCCGAGTCGCAGTACCAGTCTCGCTACCCGGCCGCGCAGACATACATCACCCGCCTGCGCAGTCTGATCGGCCCGCGCTTCCCGGTCGGGCTTGCGAGCTTCCCATACGTCGGCTACCACCTGAGCTTCCCCTACTCGGTCTTCCTCGGGCCCGGAGGCGCGCAGTACAACCTGCCGCAGATGTACTGGGCGGACATCGGCACGTCGGTGCGGAACGTCTACGCGGTCACCTACGAGTACAACGAGATCTACCGGCGCCCGATCTTCCCGCTCGGGCAGCTCTGGAACAGTGGCCGCGGCATGTCACCGCGAGCCATCCAGCTGTTCGACCTGCTCGCGGAGGTCTACCGCGCGCCAGGCGTGAGCTGGTGGGATTGGCAGTCGGCGCCGCGCTCCTACTTTGCGGCGATCACACGTGTGCCGCCCCTGCCGGTGAGCTTCCTGGCAAACCGCACTCCGGTGAGCATCTTTCACGGCAGCCGCGGCGACCCGGTGATCTGGGCCCAGGAGCATCTCTACGGCGCCGGCTACCGGATCGCGATCAACGGCCTCTTCGGGCCGCAGATGCAGCGGGCCGTAACGGCCTTTCAGGTAGCCCACCGGCTCACGCCGTCCGGCGTGATCGACGGGCTCACCTGGGACGCACTGCTACGGGTACCGCCGGTGATGGTGCGCTGGATACGCCGGCAGCGCCGGACTGTCGCAATCCCTGTCTCACGCCAAGGCCAAGTCCGCTCTGGCCCTGGCCCGGCCGCCGGAGCACGCACGGTCACCGAGGCGGTGCCACACTGGATGACCCGGCTGCCCACCCACAACGAGCTTCACCGCGACTTCGGTGCCGGCACGCCGCCACCAGCGACAAGTGCGAGGCGCTGATTGCGGTAGGCGTCCTGCGCGGTGACCTCCCGGCCAAACCACGGTGGCGGGACGTAGGCTGCGGCGGCCTCCAGGTCGCGGAACTCGACCTCCGCGACCACAAGCCCCGCGAGGCTGCCGGCGTACTCGTCGAGCTCGATCGTCTCGCCCCCTTCCGCGCCCCGCAGTACGTGCCGGCGCTTTGAGAGCCGCGCCGCCGCGGTCGCTGGCCACAGGGCCTCAAACTGGTCACGCGTCAGCTCAATCTCGGTCTCGCTTCGGACCAGCCCAGCTCCGGATTTGACGGTCAGCGTGAAGCGCTCGCCGCGCCGGCGCAGCCGGGTCTCGCAGCCGCCGTCACCGATCGTCAGGTAGCCCTGCTCGATCTGCTCTGCCGGCGCGGCGAGCGCATCCGGCGGGGGCTCCGCAACGAGCCACTTGCGTTCGACCTCGGCCTGCGCCACCACGCCGCTCGCTCCCCGGCTCAGCCGAGAACGGTCCCGTCCGCGATCGCCAGCCCACCCGGCGGCGCGTCGAGGCTGACCTTGCCGCGGACCACCACGCCGGCCCCAAAGCTGACGTCCCCGTTCACCACCAGCTGCTCGGCCTCCCGCAGCGACGGCGGCCCCGACGGCATGCGCGCCTCGAAGCCATCGATCATCCCAAAGTAGCGCTGGTCAAGCGCCACGTACGGAGGCTGCGCTCCCGGGCGCGTGGCCTCGACGCAGAAATCGTCGCCCAGCCGGTAGGCGTCCGAGCGCAGCAGCAGCAGGTCGTCGGTGGTCTTGACCGGCACGAACCGGCTGCGCGGGACCTCGAGCAGGCTCGCTCCCTCGAAGCTGCCGATCGCGGCCCCCATCGCGCTTTCCAGCTGCAGCACCGGCGTTGACGCCGGGTCACGGGGATCGACCGTCTTGCGGTTGACGATCACCGGCAGCTCGAGCCCGCCGGCCGCCTCGAAGCGCTCGGCGATCGCTTCGAGATCGATCCAGACCGAGTTGGTGTTGTAGTAGCGCCAGCGGGTGTAGTCGCGGAAGGAGCTCTCGTCCTCGGGCGGGGTCTGCGCGGTCTCGCGCAGGATCAAGCGGCCGTCACCAACCCGGCAGGCGAGATGCCCGCCCTTGCGGTCGGCGGACGTGCCGCGCACAACCTCCATCAGAAACGGAATCCGCTCGCGTGCGAGGTGCGCCACGATGCGGGCATCGACGGTGGCGCCGAGGTTGTCGGAGTTGGCGATCACGACGTAGCGGAAGCCCTGGCCCTGGAGCGCCTCGAGCAGCCCCGAGCCCACCATGGATGCGTAGACATCACCGTGCCCAGGCGGGCACCATTCGAGCTGGGGAGCTGCCGGCCAGCGGGCCGGCAGCAGCGATCGGGCGTCGAGCTTGGGCACCATGCTCTGCAAGAAGTCCAGCGGCAAACCCGGCGTCGGAATCTCGGGGTGAGCGGCGAGCGCCGCCAGGGTCGGCTCGCAGGTGGCCTCGCTGTCCATCAGGATCAGCGGCAGCCGCACGCCGTGACGGCGTCGCAACGCCAGCGTCTGCCCAGCGATGATCTCCAGGAAGCTCCTGCCGTCCCGCGCCTCGAGCAGCGACTTCGGCTGCGTGAGCCCCATCGATGTGGCCAGCCCGCCATTGAGCCTGATCACCGCAAGCCGGGCCAGCGCCTCGCCGGCGCCAGCGCCGGGGTCGGGCAGCTGCTCGAGCCGCGGCACCCCCGGCACGGGCTTGAGCTCGGAACTCCTGATCAGGGTGCGCTCGCCGTCCCGTACCCGCCCGAGCGCGCCACTGAACTGGCGGATCGCCTGCTCGCGCTGGCCGGCGGCGCGCATCTTGGTGGCGGCCGCCGCCACCGGGTCTGAGCGGACCGCCTCAGTCCGCATCGGCCAGGCCCTGCGCCAGCTCGGTGAGCCAGGTCGTGGAGTTGCCGTCGCTGGGCGCACGCCAGTCACCGCGTGGCGAGAGCGAGCCGCCGGATCCGACCTTGGGCGCGTTGGGGACCGCGGAACGCTTGAACTGGCTGGACTGGAAGAAGCGGTGCAGAAACACCCCGAGCCAGTGCTGGATCTGCGCCAGCGTGTACTGGTTGCGCCGCTGCGGCGGGATCAGGTCGGGCCACGAGCCGCGGCCGCGTTCCCCCCATGCCTCGTGCGCCAGCCATGCGACCTTGCTCGGGCGGGTACCGAAGCGCAGCACGTGGTAGAGGAAGAAGTCCTGCAGCTCATAGGGTCCGATGGTCTGCTCGCTGTGCTGGTGGGGCTGCTGCACACCGGCGCCATCGGCGGACGGAATCAGCTCGGGAGATATCGCCGTGTCGAGCACCGTGGCCAGCACGGCACCCGCCTGCGAGCCCGCCTCGCCGGTGTCAACGGCCCAACGCAGCAGGAACTGGATCAGGGTCTTGGGCACCGAGGCGTTGACGTTGTAGTGCGACATCTGGTCTCCCACCCCGTAGGTGCTCCAGCCGAGCGCCAGCTCGCTGAGGTCGCCGGTCCCGAGCACGAGCGCGTTGTGGAGGTTAGCCAGACGGAAGAGGTGGGAGCTGCGCTCGCCCGCCTGAACGTTCTCATAGGTGATGTCGTATACCGGCTCCCCCCTCCCCGCCGGATGTTCGATCGTCTCGAGCATCAGCTGCGACGCAGGCCGGATGTCGAGCTCCGAAGCGCTGACCCCCAGCGCTTGCATCAGCTCGCGGGCGCTGCGCAGCGTCGTCTCGCTGGTCCCGAAGCCGGGCATCGTGTAGGCCAGGACGTTTGCCCGTGGCAGCGCCATGCGGTCCATGGTGCGTGCCGCCACGAGCAGCGCCTGGGTCGAGTCCAGACCGCCCGAGACGCCGATCACGAGCCGCTGGATGCCCGTCGCCTCGAGCCGCGTCTGCAGGCCGGCGACCTGGATCATGTAGACCTCGCGGCAGCGCTCATCGCGCGAGCGCGGCTCCGCGGGCACGTAGGGGAAGCGCGAGATCTCGCGCTCGAGCGTCACCGCGCGGGCGGGCGGGCGCAGCGCGAACTCGATCCGCCGCAGCGCCCGCAGCTGCGCGCGGTGGTCGTGGATGCAGTCGCCGAAGGAGCTGCGCTCGGCACGGTCGGCGACGAGCCGGTCGAGGTCGATGTCGGCGCAGATCAGCGCATCACCGTCGGGGTAGCGCTCGGACTCCGCCAGGCGCCTGCCGTTCTCATAGATCATCGCCTGCCCGTCCCAGGCCATGTCGGTGGTCGACTCGCCGCGCCCCGCGGCGGTGTAGATGTAGGCGCTCAGCGTGCGCCCCGAATGGCCGGCACAGAGCAGGCGGCGGTACTCTGGCTTGCCGACCGTCACGTTGCTGGCCGACAGGTTGGCGAGCACGGTGGCGCCACCCAGCGCCGCATAGGTGCTCGGCGGGATCGGGGCCCACACGTCCTCGCAGATCTCGACGTGCAGCGTCAGCGCGTCGACGTCACTGGCCGCAAACAGCAGGTCGCTGCCGAACGGCACCGTACTGCCGTTGATCTGCACCTGGCCGGCGATCAGGTCGCGCGCGGCCCGGAACTGGCGCTTCTCGTAGAACTCCCGGTATTCCGGCAGGTAGCTCTTGGGCACCGCGCCGAGGATCCGTCCCCGGTGGATCACGAGCGCGGCGTTGAACAGCCCGTGCTCGGCGCGCAGCGGCGCGCCGAGCACGATCAGCGGCATCAGACGTGCGCTCGCGGCCCGGACCTGCTCGATTGCCTCAAGCGTGGCGTCAAGCAGCGCGTCCTGGTGGAAGAGGTCATCGGCCGTGTAGGCGGTGAGTCCCAGCTCGGGGAAGACCACGGCGGCCGCACCGCGCGCGTGCGCCTGGCCGGCGAGCGCGATCGTGCGCTGGGCGTTGAAAGCGGGATCCGCAACCCGCACAGCCGGCACAGCCGCGGCGACGCGGGCGTAGCCGTGGCGGTAGATCGAGCGGAACACAAGCCCCGGTAGTTTCGCCCCTGTCGGCATATCACGTAGTAGTTTCCCGCAAAGGCGGGGACGTTTGCCCCCAGCGATCCTCGCCGACGCCACGTTGCGCCGCGCCGGCCGGTCGCGGTAAGTTGGTAATGATGACCAAACCGATCACAATCGTGATCGCCGACGACCATGCGATCGTGCGGCGGGGACTGCGTCAGCTGCTGGACGGAGAGGACGGCTTTGAGGTGGTTGCGGAGGCCGAGGACGTGCCCTCGGCCCGGCGCTACGTCCGCGGCCACCATCCGCAGGTGCTGGTGCTGGACCTGAACATGCCGGGCGAGCCGAGCCTCGAGGCGATCCCCACACTGCGCGAGGAGTTCCCGGACACGCAGATAGTCGTGCTGACGATGCAGAACGAGCCGGCCTATGCGCGCAGCGCGATGAGCGCCGGCGTGCTCGGCTACGTGCTCAAGGAGTCAGCCGATGCCGAGCTGGTCGAGGCGATCCGCGCCGCCGTGGCGGGTGAGCGCTACCTCAATCCGCGGCTCGGGGCGAGGCTCGCCGCCGAGCCGCTGCCCGGACCGCCCGACGGCCTCTCCGAGCGCGAGCTGGAGATCCTGCGGCTGATCGCGCTCGGCTACACCAACTCCCAGATCGCCGACGAGCTGTTCCTCTCGATCCGCACCGTCGAAACGCACCGCGCCCACATCCAGCAGAAGCTGGGGCTGAGCGACCGCGCCGAGCTGGTGCGCTACGCCCTGGACCGCAAGCTCGTGAGCTGAGCTGCGGGCCGGCGCGCCGCTGCTGCGCCGGCCCGGCGAGCCGCCGCGGTCGCCGCCGGCCGCACCAGCCGGCCGTCGCGCAGCTCGTAGACGGCGTCAAAGCTCGCGACCTCAGCCGGGCGGTGCGTGATCACCAGCAGGCCGCGCTCGCCTGCGGCCGCCGCCACCCGTGCGATCAGCCGCGACGCGGTTTCGCGGTCCAGCTGCGCGGTCGGCTCATCGAGGATGATGAAGCGCGCGCCTGACACCAGTGCCCGCGCCACCGTGAGCCGCTGGCGCTGCCCGCCTGAGAGCAGGTTTCCATCCTCGCCGACGAGCGTGTCGAGCCCACCGGGCAGCAAGCGCACGTGCTCAGCGAGCGCCACCGCCTCGAGCGCCGCCCACAGCTCCGGCTCGGTCGCGCCACGCCGGGCGAGCAGCAGGTTCTCGCGCACGCTGGTGGTGAAGACGTGGGCGTCCTGTGCGATCAGCACCACGCTCGAGCGCAGGTCCTCGAGCGCCAGCTCCCTGAGGTCGATGCCGCCCAGCGTGACGGCGCCCGCCTGCGGGTCGGCGAAGCGCACGAGCAGCTCGGCGAGTGTCGTCTTGCCGGTGCCGCTGGGCCCGGTCAGGGCCACGCGGCAGCCCGCAGCGAGCTCGAGCGTGACGCCGACCAGGGCCGTGTGGCCGTCGGGGAACGCGAAGCTGACGTTCTCGGCGCGCAGCGCCAAGCGCTGCGTGCCGGGCAGCGGGCGTGGCGCCACCGGCTCGCTGACCGTTGGCCTCAGCGAGCTCACGTCGTCAAGCCGGCGGGCGGCTTCGATGCTCGCTCGCAGCCGCCGCGCCGCCAGCGGCAGCGGCGCGAGCCCCTCGAGGGCCCCGAGCGCCAGCATCACCAGGGCTGCGAGCAGCACCCCGCTCAGATGACCCCCATGCACAGCCGGGATCGCCACGATCAGCACCGCAACCACCGTCAGACCGCTGCCAAGCGCCTGCAGCGTACTCGCGCCGGCGCCCGCCAGAGCGTCACCGACGCCGATCCTGATCAGGCGCCGGCTCGCGCGATCGATCCGTGCCGCACGCTCGCTGGCGCGGCCAGCGACCGCCAGCTCGACCGACCCCTCGAGCGCCTCGAGCAGCTCCTCGGCCAGGCGAGCGCGGGCCGGCGCCTGGCGCCGGCCCGCGCTCGCAGCCGCTGCAGCGGTCAGCAACGGCACGAGCAGCGCGAGCACGATCAGGCAACCGGCGAGCACAAACCCTGTCTCGGGAAGGATCACGGCGGCGCCGGCGCCGGCTGTGAGGATCACCAGAGAGGCCACGACCGGAGGCGCCAGCGCCCGCAGGTAGAGATCCTGGAGCGAGTCGACGTCGGCCACGAAGCGGGCCAGCAGATCACCGCGCCGGCGGTCGCCGAGAGCGCCTGCGCCCAGCGGCGCGAGGGCGGCGTAAAAGCCCGTGCGCAGCCGCGCCAGCGCGCGCAGCGCGAGGTCGTGCGAGGCCAGCCGCTCGAGGTAACGCAGCGCTGCGCGCGCCAGCCCGAAGCTCCGCACGATCGTGACCGTCACCATCAGCGAGACGAACAGCGGCCGCTGTGCCGCGCGCGAGATCAGGTAGCCCGACGCGGTCAACAGCCCCACGCCGGCGATCACCGCCGCCCAGCCGAGCAGCACGGCGAGCGCAAAGCTCCGGGCCTCGCCACGGCGCAGGCGCGCGACTCGCGCGAGCACGCGCAGCGGCTTCCCGCTCGAGCTCGCGTTGACGGCGCTCATCGGCCGGCTCCCGCTCTGCTCGCGCGCCAGCTGCTCACGCCGCCACCGGCGCTGGCAGAAGTGACTGCGCCTGCACCGTGCCGGCACGGATCACGAGGGTGCGATCCGCGCGCGCCGCGAGCTCCAGGTCGTGGGTGATCAGCAGCACCGTCCGACCCTGCGCAAGTCGCAGGATCGCGTCCGCGATCCGCGCGGCGACGGCAGCGTCCAGGTTGGCTGTGGGCTCGTCGAGCACCACCAGGGAAGCATCCGCCAGGAACGCTCGGGCGAGCGCCACGCGCTGGCCCTCACCTGCCGAAAGCCTCCGGCCGCCGTCACCGATCCTGGTCTGCAGCCCGGCCGGAAGCGATGCGATCAGGTCGCTGAGACCCGCCTGGCACGCCGCCCGGCGGATGCGCGCCTGCGTGGCGCCGGGCTCGGCGAGGGCGATGTTGGCCGCCAGCGTGTCCGCGAACAGCCTGGCGCGCTGCGGCACCCAGGCGATCCGCCCGCGCCATGCCTGTGCCGGGATGGCCCGCAGATCCACGCCGCCGCAGCTGACCCTGCCGCCGCTCGGGTGCTCCAGGCCGAGCGCGAGCGCCGCAAGGGTCGACTTGCCGGCCCCGCTTGGGCCGATGAGCGCCATGAGCTCGCCCGGCTCCAGCGCCAGCTCGACGCCGCGCAGAGCCTCGCCGTCGGTGCCCGGATAGGCAAACGAGACCTGCTCGAAGCGCACCGGCACGAGCCTCGGGTCCGGGACGTCCAGGGGCGGGTCAGAGGCAGCGCGGGCCGCGGTGCCGGCCAGCGGGCCGGCACCGGCGGGTGAAACGCCAGGATCCAGCACCTCCAGCAGGCGGCTGGCGGCAGCCAGGCCATCCGCCGTGGCGTGGAACTGCTGCCCCACCGCCCGCAGCGGCCCGTAGAGCTCGGGGGCCAGGAACAGCACCGTCAGCCCTGCGTCGAGGCTCAGATGGCCGGCGGTCAGCTGTACGCCGATGGTGGCGGCCGCGAGCGCCGTGCCGAGCATCGCGCTCAGCTCGAGCACGAGCGCCGAGACGAACGCCAGCCGCAGCGTGCCCATCGCCTCGGCCCGGTAGCGCTCGCCGACAGCGGCGATGGTCTCCACCTGGGCCAGCTCACGGCGGTGTGCGCGCAGCGTTTCGAGGCCGCGGACAACGTCGAGAAAGTGGCTCGAGAGCAGGGTCAGCGCCTGCCAGCGCGCCCGCGTACGCGACTGTGCGCCGATCCCGATCAGAACCATGAAAGCGAT